>JAFDBG010000093.1 GCA_019313385.1 Deltaproteobacteria bacterium
AAAAAAACGATAAATTAACAAAATGCAACAAATGTAGTGCCACTCGACCATTTTTCAATCTGTAAGTGGCTGAATCAAAGCAATATATTCTTTACGCTGTTAAACATGGGCTAGTTCAATCGACCTTCTGTCCATACATCATAAGCCTCTTCAAATCGCATAATCCAGATCCCCCGTAACAACTCTGTCCGTCTCATTGGCCACCTCCTGGTGACCATTATAAACCGGCCAGATTACGTGCTACAACTCCGGACAGATTACTTGCTCCTGACATGATTATTCATAATTATTCAAGTCAGGTTGTTAAAGAAAGTTCTTTTGTGGTAGTGGGAATATTGAAATTGCACAGGTTGAAAGAGAGGAATAATAGTTGAAAAATCTTACTCCGGCTATGAGGCAGTATCTCGAGATAAAGGAAGCTCACAGGGATTGTATCATCTTTTTCAGGATGGGAGATTTTTATGAGATGTTCTTTGAGGATGCCGTGGTTGCCTCCAAGGTGCTGGAGATTACGCTGACATCCAGGAACAAGGGCAGGGAAAACGCTATTCCACTGTGCGGGGTGCCCTGGCACGCGGCTTCGTCTTATATATCAAAGCTCATTGAAAATGGGTACAAGGTTGCTGTCTGCGAGCAGATGGAGGATCCGAAGAATGTGAAGGGAATAGTAAAAAGAGAGGTTGTGCGTATCGTAACGCCGGGACTGGTTGTCGATTCCGACAATCTCTCCGCCAAGGAGAATAATTTTCTGGCGGGTATTTCTGCGATAGATGGCGCTTTCGGTCTCGCTTTTGTAGACATCTCGACGGGCGAGTTTCGTGTTACAGAGTCCGGTGACAAAGAGGCCTTCCTCGATGAGATAGCGGGACTTGATTTAAAGGAAATGGTTATATGTGAAGAGTTGAAGGAAAGAGAACTTATGGGGGCATTTGCACTGCGGACCGGCGACTGCAGCATAAATTATCTACCTTCCGATTATTTCTCGGTGGATGGGGCATCGGGTCTTATAGAGGAATTCTTCAGTGAAAAGAGAGAGGTTGATTTTAACGGACATCCGGCGATGACGGGAGCGGCAGGAGCGGTTTTGCGGTATGTGAAGGAGACACAGAAGGACAGACTTAATCATATAAATGACGTCTTGTGGTACGATATAAAAAATTATCTGGTATTGGATGACACGGCAAAGAAAAATCTTGAACTGTTTTCCACCATACAAGGGGGCCGAAAACGCGGTTCTCTGTTCCATGTCCTTGACGAGACAACTACTGCCATGGGTGGAAGAAAACTTCGCTGGTGGCTTAATTATCCCCTTGTGGATCCGGACAAAATCAGAACAAGGCTCGCCGCTGTTTCGGAGATTAAGGATAATCACCTTCTTAGAGAAAACCTGCGATCGTCTCTTGCCGGAATCTATGATCTTGAGCGTCTGGGCAGCAGGGTCTCCATGGGCGTCGCGAATGGAAGAGATCTGCTCGCTCTTGGGAGATCGCTCCGGCTGATACCCGCCACAAAGGAGGCCATCTCGGTGCTGGAATCCTCTCTGATATCCGCTATTCTTAATGAACTCGATGATATGCCGGATGTGGCGGATCTGATAGGACGCGCGATAGTGGACGATCCTCCAGTGACCATTCGCGATGGTTACGTGATCAAAAAGGGGTATGACGATGAGCTGGATAAACTCATATCGCTTGGCACGGATGGTAAAAAATGGATTGCCGCCATGGAGGACAGGGAACGGAAGAAGACAGGCATAGGCAGCCTCAAGGTGGGCTTCAATAATGTGTTCGGGTATTACATAGAGGTGACCAGGGCGAAGGGCGACATGGTTCCCGATGACTATGTCAGGAAGCAGACGCTGGTCAACGCGGAACGGTATATCAATCAGGAACTGAAGGAATATGAAATCCTTGTCCTGGGCGCGGAGGAACGCAGGAAGAAGCGTGAATACGAATTATTTATAGAGATAAGGGAAAGAATAGCATGCGAGATAAGAAGGATACAACGGACAGCCGCGCGCCTTGCGGATCTTGATGCAGTAGCCTCTCTGGCCGAGGTGGCAGAGATGTATAACTACTGCTGCCCGCGCGTGAACGATGAGAATCTGATAGACATAAAAGGGGGGAGACATCCCGTTGTGGAGAGGATGAATCCGGATGGCGGCTTCGTGTCCAATGGTACTCTTCTGGACCGCAAGGGCAACCGTTTTCTCGTTATCACAGGACCCAATATGGCCGGCAAATCAACCTATATACGCCAGACGGCGGTAATTGTTCTAATGGCGCAAATGGGGAGTTTTGTTCCGGCTGATGAGGCAGAAATAGGGATAGTTGACAGGATCTTTACCAGGGTTGGGGCCGGGGACAGCCTGTCAGGTGGACAGAGTACCTTTATGGTGGAGATGACAGAGGTGGCCAGTATCCTGGAAAATGCATCATCAAGAAGTTTGATACTTCTGGATGAAGTAGGAAGGGGCACGAGCACATTTGATGGCCTCAGTATAGCCTGGGCGGTGGCAGAATATATACATGATCTGGATAAACTCGGGGCACGGACGCTTTTTGCGACTCACTACCACGAGCTGACGGATCTCGCGAGAACCATGGATGGGGTCAGGAACCTGAGCGTCGCGGTTAAGGAATGGGGCGACAGGGTTATCTTCCTGCGCACCATTGTTGAAGGGGGGACTAACAGGAGCTACGGTATCGAGGTCGCCCGTCTCGCGGGAGTTCCCGAAGATGTTATATCAAGAGCAAGAGAAGTCTTGAGAAACCTGGAAAAGGGTGAACTGGACGAGATAGGCATGCCGAGAATCGCCCGGGGGAAGGCATCGCGGAAGGGTGGCAATGCCGGGCAGTTGGACCTCTTCTCTGGTGAAAAAAGTCGCCTGATTAATGAACTGAAAGAGCTTGACGTGCTGAATATGACCCCCATGGAAGCCCTTGGCAGAATAATTGAATGGCAGAAAAAGATAAGGGACTGACAGGGCAATGTTTAGTGAAAAATCTTTATAACGAAAACGTGAAGGCACAAATCTTACAATTAAGGAACTAAATTCCTGAACAGAAAACCGGGAACTGTTAACCGTGACCTTATTTTATGCACACCCTGCGTACCTGGCCGAAGTCCGTGTGACCCGCTATGACCTTGGCTATTCCATCCTGTAGCAGAGTTGTCATACCCTGTGAGGTTGCCATGTCCCGTATTGTCTCCACATTTTCATGTTTCTGTATGAGCCGCTTGATTTCATCCGTTGCGACAAGGAGTTCGTGGACTCCCACTCTTCCCTTATATCCTGTCTTGCCGCATGCGTCGCAACCTTTGGCTCGGTGCAGTTTGAAATTGTCATCATATGGTACATTCAGGCCAGCAAACAGTTCCTCTCCATAGTTAGCGGCCAGCTCATCGTATTCCTCTTTTGTCGGGTGGTACTCCTCCCTGCATTTCTTGCACAGAGTTCTTACCAGCCTCTGGGCCAGTATACCCAGGAGCGAATCCGCGAAATTAAGGGGGTCGATGCCCATATCAAGCAGTCGTACGATCGTTTCAGGGGCACTGTTCGTGTGGAGGGTGCTGAAGACCAGGTGCCCGGTGAGAGATGCCTCTACCGCTATCTTCGCGGTTTCGTAATCCCTCATTTCTCCCACCATGATGACATCCGGGTCGGCTCTGAGAAATGCACGCATAGCGTGGGCAAAATCGAAGCCGATCTTTGAATTGACCTGTACCTGCCTGAGACCGTACTGCGAGATTTCCACGGGATCTTCCGCCGTCCAGATCTTGGTCTCCGGCCTGTTTATCTTGTGCAGCGCGGAGTGGAGCGCTGTCGTTTTTCCGGACCCTGTGGGACCTACAGCGAGAATCATGCCATAGGGCTTTTCAAGCAATTCCGAGAGGCATTCGTAATTGCGGGGGGACAGGGCCATGTCCTCCAGTCGCATAACCTCTCCTCCGCTGGCCAGGATACGCATAACCACGTCTTCGACCCCTCCCTGCGTGGGGACTGTAGCCACGCGCAGCTCTATTTCATCTCCCTTCGAACGCCTGAACTTTATCTTTCCGTCCTGCGGGATTCTCCGCTCTGTGATGTCAAGATTCGACATAATCTTGATTCTTGAGATCAGGGCTGATCTGTAGCTAAAGGGGACCGTCTGGTATGTTGCCAGAGCGCCATCTACTCTATATCTCACCTCAACGTTCTTCTTCGTAATGTTTGGTTCGACGTGAATGTCCGAAGCGCCGCGCGTGTATGCGTCGTTGATTATCCGGTTGACCAGTTGCATTATGGCGCTGTCCGATTCAGTTATTTCATTTTCTTCCTCTTCAAAATCATCTTCGGTGTCGAGTCTTCCGATGATATCGGAGATCGAATCAGCTGTGTCTCCCGTCTGGTAGAAGTGGCTGATGAATTTCAATATGTCATCGTAAAGGGCAACCTCATACTCCACTGCCCGTGTCCTCAGCAGAGTTTCGATCATATCCTGCTTTAATACATTATTGGGGTCGTCTATGATAATCCGTATCTTGCCATCTTTTTTCTCCAGAGGGACCCACATTTCGCGGCGCAGGTATTCTTCCTTCAGGCTTTTCAGAAGATCTAAAGGGATTGGATATTTGCTGTTGAAAGAGATGAAACGGCAGTTATAGAATTCTTCCAGCGATTTGCCCATATCATCCTTCGATATCTTGAATTTTCTCATCAGATAGGCTTCGATTGTTTCCCTGTTCTTTTTTGCTGTTTTCCAGGCTTCTTCCATGTCTTCTTCCGTGATCAGGCCGTGGGTCAGCAGATAATTGAACTTGGACGGTCTCTTTAGACCGACCCTTTCCTGATTGTAAAAAGCGGTTCCAAGGACATTAGCTATTTCCATGAGGAAAGCTTGATCCTCTCCGGTAAATCTTTCCCCATCCTTTCTGTTCAGTATCTGGATAACACCCATAAGGATAGCCTCACGCATAATCGGTACGGCCAGAACCTGGGTGGTCCTGAATCCCGATTTTTTGTCCCAGCTGGAGTCAAAATGAAGCTCAGAAGATATGTTTTGCAACTCACTGTTATTATAGGCGTTGGCTATATTCGCAATTTTTCCGTTGTTAGCCACATATCCCGCTATGCTCCTGTTATCTACAGGCAGCCTGATTTCCTTCAATTCGGAACCTGCCAGAAACATCGAATATATCTCATTTTTTGTCCTGTCTGCCACATAGATGGTAATGGAGTGGGCATTGAAGAGGCTGAGGATATCGTTCCTCAGATCGATAAGAATCTGTCTCAGATTGATGGCGGAATGGATACGATTGGTTATATCCTGCAATGCCTTGCTGAGATTGAGCTTTTCTTCAAGTTCCGTTATATGTTCTGTTACCGCTTTGCTGCCCTGATTTGTCTTTGATTGGAAGATACTCATAGATGTCCTGCCCTGTGGTATGCTTTCTGCCCTTATGATAATACGCGCCAAGTATAAAACATCCTTTCAGAATTTTCAACTCGAAACCTGAAAGATTTGCGATACTCCTCAGAGTCTTTATTTGTAACCCCGACTCGTCGGGGTTACAAATATTCTTGACAAATCCAGACAATATAACTACCAATAACCGTTGAAATGGAAAAGAAGATAAAACCAGTAAACACAATAAGAAAGCTTCTGTCAGGCGTTCCCGTTATCATGGTGGCTCTGGGTGATTCTCTTACATACGGGTGGATGGTGGATAAAGGATACCTGGATTTTATGGGCGAGATGATTGGGGAAGAATTTCCGGATGCCAGGTTCAGCTTGATAAATTGCGGAATGCCGGCCGGCACCGCGCTAGCCCATGTTTAACAGCGTAAAGAATATATTGCTTTGATTCAGCCACTTACAGATTGAAAAATGGTCGAGTGGCACTACATTTGTTGCATTTTGTTAATTTATCGTTTTTTT
>JAFDBG010000037.1 GCA_019313385.1 Deltaproteobacteria bacterium
ATATGCACGATACGAGAGAAAGTCAACAACAAAAGACAGCTATTTGTTTATATATTAATAAGTTGCATGGTTCTTACGGACATGTGCATATAATTATTGCCGAGAATGCAGGTTATACAAAAAAGCAACTTCTATCTTACTAATGTGTTAACAAAATTATTCTCTGAAAGAAAATAATTTCTAACTTACTAAACAATCGGAGATTCCCCGTAACTTATTGCGAGGAGCTTCAATCGAAATCCAGACAGGCTTGTAAGCTCCGGGTAAAACTCTTAGACTTTAGGCAGTTATAGCCCTACTCCGGTTCCCGCGATTTATTTCTTCGCTTTATCGCTGCTTGCTGGTTTACCTTTTCTATTTTCTGAATACGGGGAAAAATCGAAGAAGGGTTTAAACGGTGCGAATTCAGTCATGGATCCCTTGACCAGATTTGATGCGTCCATGCCCATATCAAGCCACTTTTTAAACTGATCGTCGGCAAATGTTTTGTAGGAAAGATAGTTTTGAATGGTTTGATAGAGGTGTTTTTCGAAGAATTCGCTGAGCACATTTTCTCCGTATTGAATGAGCAGGAGGAGTAAAGGTACGGGTAGAACATTTTTATTATTTTTTGCTTCTTCCAGGATAATCTGTGTAAGTACAAAGGCGGTGACATCTTCTTTGGTTTTAGCGTCAATGATTTCCACGTGCTTACCCTGCTTAATCATGTGGCTTATATTGTCGAGAGTTATATAAGCGCTCTTTTCTGTGTCGTACAATCGCCTGTTAGCATATTTTTTGATTAATATCTTATCAGCCATTTTATTCCTTCCACTTTTAGAACTTCGGCATTCTATAGTATAATGCAACAAAAAAGCAATGTATTATTCTTTCGCATATACTTTGGCAGGCCATTCATGTTTGTATATATAATTATATTAGTCTATTACTACAAGTAACAATTACGGTGATACCAGAAAATGAATTGTTGCAATGCAACATTCTTTCTTGACAAATGAAATTTATGTATTAGGATATGCGTATTCAATATCCATTATCAAAAAATAAAAAATATGAAGGAGGTACAAAAAATATGGATTTAAAAAATATAATGAAGCAGACGGTTGATTTTCAGAAGGCGACTTTTGACAACACCTTTAATGCCATGACCATGTTACAGGAGCAGGCGGAAAAAATGTCCAGCATGTTTCTGGATCAGACCACAGGACTGCCCGAAGAAGGGAAAAAGGTCATTGGTGAATGGATCGATACCTATAAAAAGGGCCGTGAGGATTTCAAAAAGTCTGTAGACGAAAGTTTTAAAAAGGTAGAAGATTTTTTTGCCGGCGTAGAGAAATCTAAAAAGAAGTAACATAAAATCAGTGGATAGCGGGGTCACGGGATGAAAAAATTTGTTGAGCCCGCTATTCAGGATGCAACCAAAAATATGTTGCGGGAGGAATAAAAAAATGGCACAATAAAAGAAGATGGTTAAGCTGGCAATAGACTTTCAGAAGACTGCCTTTGATAACTCCTTTAACGTTATTACCTTAGCACAGCAGCAAATGGAAAGAATGGTTGACATCTATTTGAGTCAGACTATGTGGCTTCCCGAGGAGGGGAAAAAGGTCATTAATGAATGGGTCAATACATGCAGTAAAGGGCGTGAAAATTTCAAGAAGGCCGTAGATGGTAATTATAAAAGAGTAGAGGACTTCTTTGCTAATGTAGGATAGGACTGAACTGATAAACTTCTAAACTCTTGAGGAGATTGTATAATATACAATATGTCATTACGAGAGGAGTGTAGCAATCTCTAAGCTGTTGTAAACATGAAAGATTGCCACGTCGCTTCACTCCGCGCAATGATCAGCGGTGCAGCTATACAGACAGTTCCCCTTCTATTGAAAGGCGCGTACATGAAAGATTTGTTTGATCTGAAATCCTATTTTTATCCTTCTATGTTTCCGTTTTCCGACAAATTACTGGAAATAAGCATGAAAATGTTTGAGGCAACAGGGAATCTTATAAAAGCCGAGTAGACTTACTGGTTCGGTCTTGGTAAGTATATCAATGATTTTATGCTTCTTTACATGACCGCGGTGAAATATATTACACGTGTTGAACCGGATAAAATGTCAGATGCCCCATTTATGGACAGCCTGAAACCTGTTGGTGTCGTAAAAAGTTCCAGAATCGTTATACCGGGCTTGATCCGGTATCCAGAAGCTGTTGAATTTACTGGATTCCGGCTTCCGCCGGAATGACGAAAAATGGCGTTTTCTGACTTTTTACGACACCATCAAACCTTATAACCTGGAATTCTATAAAGAACTACCATGAGACTGTCCGAGAATGTCAGTCTGAGGCGTTAGCCAAAGAATCTCAAAATTTAACTAATTGTATTCATTAGATTTTTGGCTTTGTTCAGAATGACAGAAAGGCTGTTGTTGAGTTCCCGGACAGCCTTTTCGGTGAATCTTCTGGGTGAAAATGTATTATATAAGGAGTCGTGAGCTATGAGCGAAAACCAAAATGAGAAGCATGATCCTGAATCTTTGATGTCTTTCTGGATGAAATCGGCAACGGATTTTTGGGGATCGACATCCCGGATGTGGCCCGATGCCGGCGAGCCGTTTCAGTCAGAAGGGTTAAAAAAGCAATTTCAGAAATTGGAATCGGCACCAAAAATGTGGCAATCATTTATTTTGGCCTTTAGTGAACCGGAAAGCATGAGCGCCCTGTTTAAAGGGATGGATATACTGCCGGAAGTAGTCTTGCAGACACTCCAGTCAGAATGGGGAGGATATTCCGGTTTGCAGAAGAAATGGATGGAAAAGGCATCGAGGATGGGAAAGCAATCGGAAGACTATAAATTTGAGGATCTCGATAAAGATATATTCAAGGTCTGGGCCGAAGTTTATGAAAAGGAATTCAGCCAGTTTCTGAATATTCCGCAGATAGGCTTAACCCGCTTTTATCAGGAGAGAGTGGGGCAGACATTAAACCGTTTCAACCTTTTCCAGATTGCCATGTCTGAATTTATTAGCCTGTTGTATCTGCCTGTAGAGAAGTCTGCGAAAGATATATCTGAAAAGCTGGAAGAGGTAACAAAAAAAGGAGACCTATCTGAAAACTTTGAAGAATACTATCGGGAGTGGATAAAAATATTAGAAGGACATTACATGGTCCTCTTTAAATCAACCGAATACATACAGGGTTTGAACAAGGTTCTTGATGCCGGGGAAAATTACTTTTCAGCCAGGAATCATTTAATTGAAGACATCCTTCAATTATTTCCAGTTGCGACCAATAAGGATATGGATGAACTTTGCAAGGAAATTTATCTCTTGAAGAAGGAAGTTAAGAAACTTTCAAAAAAGGTAGCTGGCTTAAAATAACCAGCCGTTCGAAAATGGAGGTGTTTGATGGGCGGACCTAAGATTCCCATAGATCTTATCATGAAAAAATTGGCTGAGGATAGTGAAGAGGTGTTGAAAACCGTTCAAAAGGCTTCAGATGTTCTGCTCGGGTCTCTTGATACCGCAATTTCCACCACCCCTTGTGATATTGTTTATGAGGAAGACCGGATTAAGGTAAAGCATTACAAACCAAAAACAAAGGATACGCTGAAAACGCCGCTTTTGCTGGTTTATGCCTTGATAAACAGGGAGACCATGCTTGATCTACAGCCCGGCCGGAGTACGATACAGAATTTTCTCGATGAAGGCGTCGAGGTTTACATGATTGATTGGGGATACCCCACCCGGAAGGATAAATATCTTACCATAGACGATCATGTAAACGGATATATGGATAATGTTATTGATTTTATCCGCGAGAGGCATAATATTCCCGAAATCAACCTGATGGGGATCTGTATGGGTGGGACTTTTTCTGTTATGTACGCCGCGCTGTACCCTGAGAAGATCAAAAACCTTATTACCACTGTTACCCCAACAAACTTTGATACTGATCAGGGCCTTCTTCATGTCTGGATGAAGACGATCGATGCTGATAGGATGGTGGATACCCTAGGCAATATCCCGGCAGATATGATGAATTTTGGTTTTTTGCTCCTTAACCCGGCCCGCCTGATGATTGACAAATATGTAGGGTTCTTTCAAAATGTTGATAATAAGAATTTTGTGGAAAACTTTATCCGTATGGAAAAATGGATCTTTGATAGTCCCGATGTGCCTGGAGAGACCTTCAGGCAGTTTATCAATGATTTATATAAAAGAAATCTGCTCATCCAGAATAAGATGGAATTAGGGGGACGCAGGATTGATCTCAAAAAGATCACCATACCCCTTTTGAATTTTTACGGGAAGTATGATCACCTGGTTCCCCCCGGGGCCTGTGAGCGCCTCACGGAAGCGGTGGGAAGCAGGGACACCGAAGATGTCTGTCTTGATACCGGTCATATTGGGATATATGTCAGCTCAAAGGTTCAAAAAGAATTCGCCCCAAGGATCGCCAGGTGGTTGAAAGAGAGAGATAAACCGGCTACGGTGACGGCGACAGTCAAAAAAACCAGAGGTAAGACGTCTTTACCGAAGAAAGAAAAAAAGAAAACTGCTGCATAAAGAGATATAAAAAATGACTGATGAGCCCCCCTCCTTGATGGTGGAAAGCCCTCGAATGAGAGGGTGGGTTTGTTTTCTTCAAATATATTTTTTATCTTCGTAGACCATTCCAGCAATTTCTCGCAGTATAAATGTCATTTGAGTGTAGTGTTGCCAACACTTTTTCTGAATGGAAATCCGCATAGGGTTGTAAACTAAGGGTAAAGCTGTTAGGCTTCCGCCCTGAAAATGGGAGAAGGAGAGGTGCTCGGGACATAATGAAAAAGACATCCCACATTGTTTTTCTTTTGATTCTGCTTTTGATGATTGTTGTCTGTCCAGAGGCATTCGGTTCGGTGGACATACTCAATGTCAGGCACTGGACAGCTCCGGATCACACGAGGGTTGTTCTGGACGTGGGCGGCAAGACTTCTTTCAAGGTTGTAAGGAAAGACAGCAGGACATTTGTCGATCTGAAAGACGCCGTTTTGCCCGGTGAGCTTTCCCATACGTACGACATTAATAAACCCGCGGTCAAAAAGATCATTCTGACTTCTCTGTCCAAAGGGGGTGTCAGGGTGGAGTTGCAGGTAGCGGACAATGTCGAAATGAAGGCATTTAAGCTTAAGAGAATACTCAGCAAACCATATCGTATCGTTATTGACATCATGCTTCCGGACATGGAGAAAAAGGAAAGCGACGAGCGGAAGAAGGTCAAGATACTGGAAAAGAAGATAGTGGTTATTGATCCCGGGCATGGTGGAGAAGATCCCGGCGCCGTGGGCCGCAGGGGGACGCTCGAGAAGAATGTGGTGCTTGGTATAGCGAAGAAGTTGCAGAGAATCTTGAAAAAGAGGGGTTACGAGGCCTTTCTTACGAGAAAGGGAGATTATTATATATCTTTGAAAAACAGGGGGAAGATAGCCAGGGAATACGGCGCAGATATCTTCATCAGCATCCACGCCGATGCCTGTAGGAGCAGAGGCGTTCGTGGGACGTCTGTATATTGTCTGTCAACCAGGGGGGCAAGCAGCGAGGCCGCGAAGCTTCTCGCGAAGAATGAGAACCTGTCGGATATAGTGGGTGGTTCACAGAACGGGCATAACAACGGAGAGTCCGATCCGATAACCCTCAATATGCTGCAGACGGAGACCATAAACCGCTCCAGGGCCTTCGGCGTTATCGCTTTGGAAAAGATGGGGCAGGTAAATCATTTAAAATCTTCAAAGGTACAGAGAGCTCCTTTTAAGGTTCTCAAGCTTCCCGATGTTACTTCCTTGCTGATAGAAACCGCTTATATATCAAATCCAAGAGAAGAACTCATGCTCCGCAAGTCTTCTTATCAGACCGATATCGCGTGGGCGATAGCATATGCCGTTGATGAATCCATTCCGCTTCCCTACGCGGCGGACAGGAGCTGGTGTAAAGAGGTCATTAGCCCGAAAACATCTTTTCCTGCCGGAGCAACAGCTTATACTACATACAAGGTCAAGAGGGGAGATATCCTGGAGCGAATTGCCGGCAGGCATGGCACAACGGTGAAGGCTCTGATAAAGATCAACAATCTCAAGTCCAAAAACAGGATATATGTTGGCCAGAAGTTGAAAGTTTCCTCCGGATCCCCGTCACCGGCACCACTGATATATCTTGTGAAGAGAGGAGATATCCTGGAGCGAATTGCCGGCCGGCATGGCACAACGGTGAAGGCTCTGATAAAGATCAACAATCTCAAGTCCAAAAACAGGATATATGTCGGCCAGAAGTTGAAAGTTTCCTCCGGGTCCCCGGTACCGGCGCCATTGATATATCTTGTGAAGAGAGGAGATATACTAGAGCGGATTGCCCGCAGGCATGACACAACGCTGAAGTCTCTGATGGAGATCAACAATCTCAAGTCCAAAAACAGGATATATGTCGGCCAGAAAGTGAAGATTCCTTCTCTTCATTCTGCTCCAATGGTGTATGTCGTGAAACGGGGGGATAATCTGGAGGGGATAGCCGTAAAACTTGGTACTACAATAATTGCCCTGATGAAGGTCAACAGGATCAAATCCAGAAACAAGATATATGTCGGCCAGAAGTTGAAAATTCCCTACGCGTAAATAATGTTGATAGCTTTGTAAGTCCCGACTAATCGACACTATTCTGGGCTAAGAGATATTTGGATGGCCTTGGTGGCATGAAGAAGTGAATTGGAAGATAAAAATGAATATACCATTCCAATGTTTTCCGGTGCAACTTGTGGATGACTCTCGCCGGAGTGAGTTCAGGTATCACCAACTTTTGTAAGTAAAACACCTACAGGTTGTAGGGAAAAGACCTACGCTAAATTCGGACTAACACCGATACCGCGATGGACAAATTTGCAGTATTGAATGCGAGCTTTGTGAGGGGTGCTCAGTATTGTAGCCGCCATCTGCGATACTCCCCGAAGCCCTTATGATTGTTTGGAGTGCGTGTTTTAGCGCCGAAAAACGGAAGAAGGGATTTACGGTGTGGAGTGTGCCCTGAACTCCATTTCGAACCTGAATGTTCCTTTGGAATTATTTCAAAGGAACATTTGATTGAAATTTTGTGCGGTAATCTTAGACCTTTGTATGAAGTCTCGCTCTAAACGGGTCCCCTTCAAATTTCCTGTGGCTTATTTTTAATAATGCAGATAGATAATGCGAGTATTTCAATTTGGCAAAGATATAACCAATAGAAGGGTTGGGGTTAGAGAAAAAGAGTTCTCTCGATCAGATGGCTGGTCGTCGGAGGTACGCTTTTATTCAACATACATCTGTGTTGAGTGACAGGGATTTCTGTTGTCCTGCGCGGGTGATTTTAATTTTTTAAGGAGAAGAATGATGGCTAAGGATGAGGAAAAAGATTTTTACGATAAGGTTTTCCCTGTTCCCGATCGGGTACGAGAAAAATCCTACATTAAGAGCAGAGAAGAGTATGACAAACTCTACAAGGAATCAACCGAAAATCCTGATGCCTTTTGGGCGCGAATGGCAGAAGAACGGTTGAGCTGGATCAAACCCTTTGACAAAAATAAAGTCTCCGACTGTTCTTTCGGCGACGATCTGCACGTCAAATGGTTTGAAGGCGGGAAACTGAATGTGAGTTACAACTGCCTGGATCGGCACCTTGCAACAAAGAAAAACAAGGCCGCCATCATCTTCGAGGGCAATGACCCCAATGACTGGAAGGTATATACCTATTTTGACATGTATCGCGAAGTGAACAAATTCGCGAATGTCCTCAAGGGGATGGGTATAAAGAAGGGGGACAGGGTAACGATATATCTGCCCATGATTGCCGAGCTGGCCATCACGATGCTCGCCTGTACCAGGATTGGCGCCGTCCATTGCATCGTATTCGGAGGCTTCTCGTCGGATGCACTGCGAGATCGTATTGTTGACAGCGAGTCTAAAGTCCTGATTACCTGCGATGGGACCTACCGGGGTGCCAAGGCGATTCCCCAAAAGGGCAATGCCGACAATGCTATCGCTGCATGCCCTTCAATCCAGAAACAGGTTGTCGTAAAACGTACCGGCACGGAAGTGTCCATGCAGGATGGCCGTGACTTGTGGTACGAGGACCTTATGGAAGGAGCCGCACAGTACTGTGAGCCTGAGGAGATGGATGCGGAAGATCCGCTGTTCATCCTCTATACATCGGGGTCCACCGGAGCGCCCAAGGGAGTCGTCCATACTACCGCTGGCTACCTGCTCTATGCTTCCATGACCCAGCAGCTCGCCTTTGATGTCCGTGACGAAGATGTCTACTGGTGTACAGCCGATATCGGATGGGTAACGGGTCACAGCTACTGTGTTTACGGACCGCTCTGCAACGGTCATAGCAGTGTCATTTTTGAAGGTGTTCCCAGTTATCCTGACTACGGTCGGTTCTGGGCCATCGTTGAAAAGTATAATGTCAATAACTTCTATACCGCACCGACCGCTATCCGTGCAATTGCGAAGGAAGGCGATGAGTGGGTTGATAAGCATGACATTTCCTCACTGCGTGTCCTTGGTTCCGTCGGTGAACCGCTGAATCCCGAGGCATGGCTGTGGTACTATGACAAGATCGGCGGGGGCAGGTGTACCATTGCCGACACGTGGTGGCAGACAGAGACAGGCGGACACATGATTCTTCCTCTGCCCGGCGCTATTGACATTAAGCCGGCGAAGGCCATGGTCCCGTTCTTCGGCGTTACGCCGGGGTTGTTTGACGAGGAAGGCGTCGAAGTCGAAGGCGTCGGAAAAGGCGCGCTCTGCATCAAAACGGCGTGGCCCGGAATGATGAGAGGGCTATGGGGAGATAATGGTGATTTGTTCAAAGAAAAATATTTCTCCCAGTTCCCGGGTTATTATTTCTCTGGAGATGGAGCCGAGCGTGATGAGGATGGCGACTATAAGATCACGGGACGGGTTGACGACGTTATCAACGTTTCCGGTCACCGTATGGGAACCGCGGAGGTCGAAGCCGCGCTGACATCGCACCCCGACGTCGCTGAGGCGGCCGTTGTCGGATTCCCCCATGATATCAAGGGGCAGGGCATCTTTGCCTATGTGACGCTGAACAATAATGTTGAAAAAACAGACGCTTTGAAGAAGAAGCTTGTTGCTCATGTGAGAACGGAGATCGGACCGATCGCGTCGCCCGACCAGATTCAGTGGGCCGACGGTCTTCCCAAGACGAGGTCCGGCAAGATTATGCGCAGGGTGCTTCGCAACGTCGCGGCCAGTGACTTTACTAATTTTGGTGATACATCGACCCTGGCTGAGCCGGCAGTGGTTGATGATCTCGTCGAGAATAGAAAGAAACTTGGATAGAAACAAAACGGTCAGTGGCTTCGGGTATCATGACGAAGCCTCTGAACCCTTTTGATACAAAATAAAAAGCCCATTCTTGAATCACAAAGAATGGGCTTTTTTTATTGGCACTTAAACGTCATGAGAGATTTAGGGACATGGAAATCATGCTTTCGTCTTTTCCGTCAAGCTGAAAGTCGTAGTGCCTGAAGATGCGGATCATGGGGAAGTTTTCCTGTACCATTTCTGACCTGATGGTTTTGACGTCCCACGTTCTCGCCAGCTCGATACATCGCTTCGACATAATATTGCCCAGGTTCTTTTTCTGCCAGGGATCGGATACGATCACGGCATACTCCGCTTCATCCTGACGTCTGTTTTTAATCATTCGGGCGATACCGATCAGCTTGCTATCATCAGCTTCGGTCATTTCTGCTACGACGGCGACTTCGTGATCGGGGTCTATGTCGCAGAACCGGTGCGCATTTTCCAGTGTGGGAATGAAAGGCCTCAGAAATCGTAACCATAATGATCTGTCGGAGCAATTGTTGACAAAATTGGTCCACAAACTGATATCCTTTGGTGTAATGAGTCGGAGGCGTACGGGTATATTATCAACAAATACATCCCCTTTAGGTAACTTGTGGGAGATAATGTCTGCCCTCATGCTTCGCTGTCTGACACCGTAATGGTACATTTTACCGAGTACCTCCGCTGCCATTTCCGATGTGGAGTAAACTGGAATGCCAGCCTGTTCCATCTTCATGACATTGTCTATCATGAATTCCTTGCAGGCCACGCAGCAGGCGATCGGTTTACCCTTGTAATCGATATTCTTCAAGGTATCGACGAAAGAGCCCAGCATCTCACCCTGCAGAATGACGATAAAGCTGTTCACATCATTGCTTTCTATCCCTATTTCTATCAGGTTTTTAACCTGTTCTGGATCCATACTGAAAGAACAGTCCACGGGATTCTGTATGTTAAGGTAATCGGGTAGAAGACCCTTGAGGCGTTTTTGAAGATACGGTTCCAGTGTGCCGAGTCTCATATTGCTGAGGTACAACATGTCGGTGGCCGCGACGCCGAGTGATCCCGTATAGGTGACCACCATGACGCCATCACCTCTCGGTATGGGCTGCTTGGAGAAGGCCCGTGTGAGCGCGAAGAGATGTTCGTTGTCTCTGGCCCTGATAATGCTGCTCTGCCTGAATGCCGCGCTGTTGACCTCATCGTTGCCCGCAAGTGAAGCAGTGTGGGACGAGACAGCCTTTTTGCCTTCTTCTGTCCGTCCCGATTTGAGAACGATAATCGGTTTCTTTGTAGCCACTCGACTGGCTACATCGACGAAACGCCTGCCGCTTTTGACGTCTTCCATGTACATGGCGATGACGTCAATATTTTCATCTTCGCCCAGATATTCGAGGATATCCGTTTCGCTGATATCCATTTTGTTTCCTATGGTTGCCACGATGCCGAAATCGAGAATATTGCGAAGGCCTGTGAGAATCCCGGCGGCATACACGCCCGCCTGTGCTATTAATCCCACGTTTCCCTTTCCGAGGTCTTCAAGTATGCCGAGAGATTGGACCATGTTGTGATGGGTGTTGATTATTCCGGAGCAGTTTGGTCCCAGAATTCGACACCCCTTTTCCCTCATGATTTTCTCTATCCTGGCCTGAGCCAGCTTCCCTTCCTCTCCGATTTCGGCAAAACCGGCGGTCTCGACCACGATGTATTTGATACCTTTTGTACAGCAATCCTCAATTGCCTTGGGTGCTGCCCCGGCAGGAACGATAACGATGGCAAGGTCGACAGGATTGTCAACTTCAAGTATTGACTTATAGGCCTTCAGGCCCAGTATGGATTCCTTGCCCGGGTTGATGGGATAGAGTTCCCCCTTGAAATCGTGGGCCACGAGGTTCGATATCACATTGAATCCGAGCTTGTTGGGCTTATCGGTGGCTCCGAGAACTGCGATACTCTTGGGATAGAAAAAATCGCGGAGATTCTGGCGTTCTGACCGTTCATTATTTTGAAGCTGTGGTGCTTCTTCGACAAACATTCTGGCGTCAACGACCGTATATCCTGTTGAATAGAGCGATACGGGGTTCAGGTCCAGTTCTCTGATCTGAGGGCATTCGGTGACCAGTTGCGATATGGTGAGAATTAACCGCTTCAAGGCAGGAAGATCGATAGACTGTCCCCTGTATCCTGCGAGCAGGGGATACCCTTTTATTTCTTCGATCATCTCGGTGACATCTCTTTCCGTAATCGGGAGGATCCTGAAGGCAACATCTTTTAACACTTCCACAAAAATGCCTCCCAGACCGAACATGAGAACAGGCCCAAAACTGGGATCACGTGTTACACCGATGATTGCCTCAAGTCCCGGTTCCGCCATTTTCTGAACCGAGACGCCTACAATATGCTGATACTTAAAGATATCTATGATATGCCTGTATGCCGTCCGCACCTGCTGGGCATTCGCCAGATTCAGTTTGACGCCGCCCGCATCTGTTTTGTGAACCACATCTGGAGAAACAATTTTCAATACAACTGGAAACCCGATATTTTCGCTCATTGCGACCGCTTCATCTTCAGACATGGCAACGAGAAAACCGGTTGTTTTGACGCCGATATCTTCGAGGATTTCCTTGGACTCGTGCTCCATCAGGTAACTTCGGTTTTCTTCGATGGCCTGGGACAGAATCTCTTTCAATACCCCTCGCTGCAACTCTCCTTGCCCGATAGAGTGCCCGCTGTGATGGGTTTCCGTGCCTGGCATCGGCCACTGCGATTTTTCAACATTTTTGTCCATCCTTTCCCCCTTCACCTGTTTTACCCGCGCCCCTTGATTTTGCCGCATCTAAGCGACAAGGAACACCAGCAGAATGGCGATTAGCATGAGAGTATAAAAGATAATATCGGGGGAGTGCTCTTTGATTTGTCAGAGCAATGCCTAACATTTTGACGGATTTTATCCGACAGAGGAAGCTGACAGACCACTCGATCACCTCGCGTGCGGGGCGGCAGCGGCCTCGGATTGTGTGTGTTGATTCCAGCCCTTTTAATTGATGAGGTTATTGTGTACGGCGTAGAGGGTAAGCTCAGCGTTTTTTTTCATTCCCATCTTATCCATGATCCGTGTCCGGTAAGTGCTGACGGTTTTGGAACTAAGAAAAATATTTTCGGCAATTTCTGAAACCGACTTCCCCCCTGCGAGCATCAACATTACCTGGTGCTCGCGATTTGAAAGTCGTTCGTGAGGTAGTTTCTCCGTATCGGTGCCGAGTTCCAGGGCCAGTTTTTCTGCGAGTGACGTTGTTACGTACTTGCCGCCGCTTGACGCCTTTCTGATGGCACCGATCAGCTCCTGGGGTGCGCTTGCCTTGGTGAGATATCCCGACGCGCCTGCGCGAAGCGCCCGAACGGCGTACTGCTCTTCGGGGTGCATGCTCAAGATCAGTACAGGGAGCTTTGGATGCCGACTCTTGATGTCTTCCAGGATTTCAAGACCGCTCCTTCCGGGCATTGAGATGTCCAGGAGCACCACGTCATAATCATTCTGCGCGATCTTTTCGAGTGTCGTCGGTCCGTTCCCGGCCTCGTCCTTCACGACCATGTCACTCACGTCTGCCAGGATCTGTTTGACCCCTTCCCGGACCACTGCATGATCGTCAACAACCAGTATTCGTATCATTGTATTTCTCCTTTATCGAGGGGGATGGTGACGGTCACCGTCGTTCCCTGAACATTGCCGCCCCTCACATGAACGGTGCCACCCCAAAGGTGGGCGCGTTCGCGCATTCCGATCATCCCGAATGACTGGTGATCGTTAATTTGCTCCCCGGTGATGCCGATTCCGTTATCGGCAACCTCCAGGCACAATTCATTTCCGTTTTCTGTCAGACTGACGCGGCATCGCGTTGCCTTTGAATGACGCGCTATATTGGTAAGTGTTTCCTGAAAAATCCGGAAGACGGTTGTCTCCAGTTCTTTATTGATCGGGGTTTCACCGCAATCGAGGGAGGACTCGCACCGGACTCCAGATCGTTTCTGAAAATCATCGGCCTGCCATTCGATAGCAGCCGGGAGGCCGAGGTCGTCGAGCAGACTGGGCCGCAACTCCGTCATGATCTGGTGAACACTTTCGATGGTGGAATCAACAAGCTGGGCCATTCGCCGTGTCTTTTCCCGAATGGGCTCGGTCTTCTCCGGCAGCCGGTTTTCCAGCCACGACAAATCCATCTGGAGGGCCGTGAGAGACTGCCCCAGTTCGTCATGTATCTTGCGGGCGATTCGTGTACTTTCCTTCTCGCGAACGGACTGGAGGTGGGCGGAGAGCTCTCTCAGCTCCTGACGTGACCGCTTAAGCTCTCCCTCCGCCTTCTTCTGTTCCGTAATATCCTCGTAGGTAACGACGATATGCCGATCTCTGAGCCTTTCTCCGATCCGGGAGGCCTTCATCCTGCAGAGGATTTCACGGCCGTCCTTCCGTTTGCATGGAAACTCGGTGATAAAAGTTCTCTGATTTTCAAGGGCCGCATAGAAGAGCCCAGCAATCGTGTCGGCATCTTTCTCATTGCGGTAGATAATTTCGATGCTTCTTCCGATCAGCTCCTCCCGGTGCCAGCCGAATATCGTTTCGACGGCGTTGCTTGCGAAATTAATCCGACGCTGGTGTAATCCCAAGACGGCCTGAGGAATGGCATCCAGGATGGAAGATTCGAGGGCCTCCAGTTCCTCGAGCCTTTTTCCCGCTTCCTTTCGTTCGGTAATATCCATTGAATTGCCTAGTATGGCCCGTTCTCCCTTGAACGTGATCGGCATGACCGTCTCCATGATCCACTTGATACGACCATCATTGGTGAGTATCCTGAATTCATATGGTGAAAATCGCTGTCCTTTCAGCATCATGGTGGCGTTTTTTGCCGTTTTCCGTCGATCTTTCAGGAGGATGATGCTGGAGGGGTTCATGTCAAGCATTGCATCTTCACTGTAACCGGCATACTCCCTAACGTGGTGATTAACAAACCGGAACCGCTTGCCCTGCATGATGTAAAAGCCCACCTGCGAACTGTGGGCCAGGATCTTATACATATCTTCTTCGGATGATCCATCCAACCTGGGGTGGTTTTGTTTTTTTATCTGATCCTGCAGGTGGGAAACCAGAACGACCAGTTCTTTTTTTGACATGTTTTCGATTTTCACTTGGTGCCTCGCGAAAACGGGATATATATGCTATGCAACCCACAGCCATATAACATACTTACTATAAAAGATAAACAAATTAACACCTTGTTAGACTGATATCGCTCGGGTGATAGCTGGCGCTGCTCACGAATCCATTCCGCTTCCCTACGTGGCGTACAGATGCTTGTGTAAAGAGGTCCTTTGGCCGAAGACATCTTTTTCTACATCATTCTTTCAATATCCGCTACCTTCTCTTTTAGTTTCTTTGGGGATACGGGACCCCGGGCTTTTATTTCTGGAGCGAAGACTGATATCCTGTATTCTTCCACCATCCACGTGTACTCTTCCACTGCTCGCTTTTTCTCTTCGGACGAAGAGGCAGCTTCTTTCAGCATCTCTTTCAGCTTGTCGTCAAAAGGCCTGAGCCGGTCGGCCTTAACATGGTCCTTTTCCAGGTGCGCTATGCCTCTTTCGGCTCGAATCATGATGGCGCGAAGATGCCTCGGTATGTCAGGTAACCTTTCCCCTTCATAGATTTCAACGAAATCCTCCGGCATCAACCGGTTGATATCTTTTCTGAGACCAGCGACAAAATCATTTGCGGTCCTGTTGGTAGTATTTGCTATTTCCAGCCTGTGAAGAATCTCTCTAACTTCTCCTTGCATTTTCACTGCCGGTATAACATTCTGCAACAATCTCTGCCCTTCCGGAAGGATGTCGCGACCCGCGGACTTGGCGTATTCGAGGAAATCCTCTCGCTTTCTTATGTTTCGTTCAAAGAGGGTGCGTATTGTTTTCAGGTATAGAGAGCTTTCTATCTGTCTGGCTCCTCCGCGGTAATTTGCACCCTTTTTTATCTCCTGCGGAAGGATGAAACATTTTTTCAGGAATTTCATATCCTTCCTGAAATGTATTTCATAGAGCGCGGCTATTCCTTTTTTGTGTGTCATCGCCGCCTTTCCCATGTCTCTGAAGAGGCGTATGGCTATGTTGCCGTCAGCTTCCCTTTCCAGCGCCGGGTATGCCAGGCCATCAGCCCCGTCTTTACCTTTCAGGGCGATGTCTTCAGGGAGGTCCTCGAAATCCCACGAGGTTATTCCATCCCTTTCCCATTGTTTCTTTGCCGTCTTGAATGCCGGCGATTCCCCGCCATCAGGGATGTCTTTATGTAGCAGGTGGATATCACGGCCGGAGCGGATTTCCTCTCCCTTTTCGTTCACGACGGAAAATCGCATCTTCAAATAATCCGGGATGCTTTCTATCGGCCATGCCGCGGCCGGTATATTGATGTTGAATTTTTCATGTATGAATTGTGCCATGGATGTGAGAAGTGAGCTGTCACTGCTTTTGATGTTGTGTATCATTGTGTTCACTGTCTGTGGAATGGGTACAAGTTTTTTCCTGTACTCTTTGGGCAGGCCTTTTATGAGGGCGGTTATCTTTTCTCTGAGAAGGGCGGGAATCCGCCAGTCCGCTGATTCCAGGGGGAGAGTTGAAGCGATATCGGAGGGAACATGTATGGTTACTCCATCATCCTGACCTCCGGGATCGAAACTGTATGAACAGGACAAAACCATGTTTCCCAGAGTAATTTCATTCGGGTACATGGAGAGCTCTTCTTTCGGATGGTGTTCCATTATATCTTCTCTACTCATCCGGAGAAAATCATCCGTGCCTCTGTCCTTTATAAGTTTCTTCAGGGTTCTGATATTGCAGGCGATACCGACTCGTTTCTCGTAGAATTCGGTGAGAACGTCCTCGTTTGCCAGGATATTTCTCCTGCGCAGCTTGTCTTCCATCCCAGCCACTTCTTCAATCAGATCCCGGTTATGTATCAGGAAGGGAAGCGGCTCCCTGATATCACCTTCTACGAGGGCACTTCGGATGAATATCTTCGTGGCTTCCACCGGGTCTATGCGACCGTATGAAACGGGTCTTCCCGGCACTATGATCAAGCCGTAGAGTTTTACCTGCTCGCTTGCGACTACCTCGCCCCGATTCTTTTCCCAGTGTGCTTCCAGA
Source organism: Deltaproteobacteria bacterium (assembly GCA_019313385.1). Lineage (GTDB taxonomy): Bacteria > Desulfobacterota > Syntrophia > Syntrophales > UBA2210 > UBA2210. The sequence goes on from JAFDBG010000037.1 coordinate 16,571, forward strand.
TAGTTTCGGCGGCAGAGATCGCCCCCGATTTCTTCCAGCCATTCGGGATTTATGACGGCGTTGATCCGGGCGAATATCCTTGATGTTTCCACTATTTCCGCCGAGACTATCCAGTCCCCACCGTGGTTGAAGAGCCCCGAACCGGGAAAGATCATAACCTCTTTCCCCTTTGCCATCAGATATATATTTTTTTCCTTCTTTACGCCTATGCTTGAAATATAGCCGCCGAGAATGGCCTTGTGTATCCCTTCGTAGAGCAATTCTCCCTGTAGAGTCTTCCTTGTCTTTCTGTGCCCGGTCTCTTTGAGAATGTTTGATATCTGCTCATATACATCCCGCCATTCTCTCATCCTCCTGTATGACAGAAAATGTTCTGTGCAGAATCTGCGCATCCGGTTTTGTGTCTTCAACTCTTTGCGGATATCGTGATACCTGTTCCATATATTAAGAAGTGTTATAAAGTCGGAGGCGGTATTTACGAAGGGTTTGTGCATCCTGTCGGCATTCTGTTCTTTTTCAAGGGGCCGTTCTCTGGGGTCGGCAATGGACAGGGCGGAGGCTATAATAATCACCTCCTCCACGCACTCGTACCTTTCGGCATCTATGATCATACGCGAAATCCTGGGATCCAGGGGCAGGCGCGACATGGCAGTCCCCCTGTCTGTCAGGAAAATTTTTCTGCCCTCTGATCTTGTGGCGCCCAGTTCTCGGAGCAGGGCGAATCCGTCCCGGATATTTCCGGGAGAGGGTGCATCTATAAAGGGAAATGAAGAGATGTTGCCCATACCCAGGGCGATCATTCTCAGTATCACCTCTGCCAGGTTGGAGCGAAGTATCTCAGGAGTTGTAAAGAGGGGACGTTTCTCGTAGTCTTCTTCAGTGTAAAGACGGACGCACACTCCGTCCTGCACACGTCCACACCGCCCCGTCCTCTGGATGGCATTGCTTCTTGATATAACCTTTATGGGGAGCTTCCTAGTCCTTGTGCCGGGGTTGTATTCAGATATTCTTGCGAGGCCGGTATCAATCACATATCGGATGCCGGGGATGGTAATGGAGGTCTCTGCCACGTTGGTAGCCACAACGATTTTTCTCATCCTTGTTCGCGCGAATACGCGCTGCTGCTGTGAAGACGACAGACGTCCGAACAGGGGAAGCACGGTTGAATCGCCATTTTTGCTCGCGGCGAGGATAGCGCATGTATCCACGATATCCTGTTGTGTCGGCATAAAGATGAGGATATCTCCGGGTTCTTCTCTACTCAGCTCATCCACCGCCCTGACGGCCGCGTCCACATGAGATGTTTCACCCTCTTCTCCCATCTTCGAATCAATAGGCCGGTAGCGAACCTCCACGGGATACATACGTCCCGATACCTCTATTATGGGTGCATTATCAAACGCCTTTGAGAATTTCTCCGGGTCTATGGTCGCGGATGTTATTATAAGCTTCAGGTCCCTTCTCCGGCCCAAGAGTCTTTTGAGAATGCCGAGAAGAAAATCTATGTTCGTGCTTCTCTCATGCGCTTCGTCAATAATAAGGGTATCGTACCTGTTCAGATAAGGGTCTGACTGCGTCTCCATTAGAAGGATACCATCGGTCATCAGTTTGATGTGGGTATCTTTGTTTGTTTTATCTCTAAAGCGTATCTTGTAGCCGACAGACCTTCCCACGTCTTCCTTCAGCTCGTCGGCGATCCTGTGGGCGACTGTCACCGCCGCGATTCTCCGTGGCTGGGTGCATCCTATAATGCCGTCTATGCCGCGCCGGGCCTCTATGCACATCTTCGGGATCTGTGTGGTCTTCCCGGAGCCGGTCTCGCCGGTAATTACGACAACCTGATGATTTTTTATGGCCTCTATGATCTCATCTTTTTTCTTTGTTATAGGGAGAATGCCGGGGTAGGTGATTTCCGGCAGATGGTTTCGGCGGGCCTCCCTCTTTTTGATGGAGGCGTTCAGTCTTTTTTCCAATTTCAGGAGTTTGGCCAGTGTCCCTTCGCCATCTTCACCTTTCTCGATAGCGTTGCTTATGAGACGCAGCTCTCCGGTGATAAGACGCCTGTCCTGATGGAGCGCTCTTCTCACGCCGGAGCGTATCCTTTTTTGCAGTGATTTTATATCAGACAATGCCATCTTTGATTTCGAGTTGGAGAATTCTTGACCAGTCATATAGTTTGATGGGGATTTACGCATTTTCTTACGATAATAGCAAACCAAATATGACGATTAAAATATCGCTTCACGGCTACGTCCTCATGGGCAATCACTTTCACCTCATCATCGAGACTCCCGAGGCCAACCTCGGCAAATTGATGCAGCGATTCAATACAGTCTACACGGTATACTACAACCGCCGTCATAACCGGAACGGCCACCTCTACCAGGGACGCTACAAAGCCATTCTCATTGATGCCGACGAATACCTCCTGGAACTGAGCCGCTACGTTCACCTCAACCCGGTCCGTATCAGAAAATACTCACGGGCACCGATCGACGAGAAGAAAACCATTCTGGAATCCTACCG
>JAFDBG010000094.1 GCA_019313385.1 Deltaproteobacteria bacterium
AGGGATAGGTGATGGTATTGCCATACCCCATGGAAAACTTGCAGGCCTTGAAAAACTTGTTGTTTCATTCGGAAGAAGTGTGGCAGGGGTTGATTTTGATTCCATGGACGGCAGACCTGTGCATATCTTCTTTTTGCTTTTGGCGCCGGAGGATTCGGCTGGGCTGCATCTGAAGGCGTTGGCCAAGATATCTCGAATGCTGAAAGATGTCTCCTTCAGAGAATTTCTTATTAAAGCTGAAACATCTGAAGATATATACAATCTTATAGTTGAAAAGGATGGGACAGATATTTAAAGTTAAAGACGGTTCACGGTTAAGGACGGAAACATGAATCTTTGAACCGGAAACCGGAAACTTTGAATCTCAATCATCAACCCTCAACGCTCAAACTTTGCAGAAAGCGGGGGCGCAATGAAAAATCTTCGTATCGTCATCGTGACAGGTCTTTCGGGTTCAGGGAAGAGTACTGCCCTGAGGTCTCTGGAAGATATAGGGTTTTTCTGTGTCGATAATCTTCCGGTCATGCTTCTCCCTAAGTTTTTAGACTTGCAGACTGAAGTCTCGTCCGAAATTTCGAAGATAGCCCTGGTTATGGACCTGCGTGAGAGACATTTTCTTGAAAAGCATATAGAGATTCTCTCCAAATTAAAGAAAAAGAAGTACAATATCGAGATACTCTTCCTTGATACAAAAGATGATCTCCTTCTGCGAAGGTTCAGCGAAACGAGAAGGACACATCCCCTGTCGGAAGGCAAAACCATCTTGGAGAGTATAGTGCTGGAACGTGATAAACTGCACGAATTGAAGAAGATGGCCAGCAATGTTATTGACACGTCGGATTACAGCGTTCACCAGTTGAAGAAACATGTCCAGAGACTCTACCTTGCGCCTGGCAGGGCCAAAAAGCTCCGCATAAACCTGATATCGTTCGGATATCGTTTCGGTCTGCCTCCGGACGCGGATATCGTGATGGATGTCAGATTTCTTCCCAATCCCTATTTTATTAGTGATCTCAAGGAACACAATGGCAATGAAAAGGCCGTGGAAGAATATGTTATGGCCTGGGATGACACCAGACAGTTCGTGGCGCGACTGTCTGAGATGATGACATTTCTGGTGCCACTCTACGAGAAAGAGGGAAAATCATACCTGAATATCGGTATAGGATGTACCGGAGGAAGGCACAGATCCGTGGTTATACTCAACCAGTTGGCAAAATGTTTTTCGGACAGGGACTATACGACAAATGTGAGCCACCGGGATATAGACAGGGTTTGACCTAATCCCGAGTGGATTCCAACGCTTATTTCAAGACAGGTCCTTATCCTTCGCCAGCCAGCTTTCTTGTTACATTATCCTTTATCCAGTGTGGATCCCACCATTCCACCGGGTTTATAAACTCTCCCCCTACTATCATGCTGAAGTGAAGGTGATCGCCTCCCGCCATACCGGTGATACCCGTGCGGCCTATTATTTCTCCTTTTTTAACCTCTTGACCCTTATTTACGTTTATCGATGAGAGATGACCATAGAGGCTGAAGATCCCCATGCCGTGATCTATGATTATTGTATTGCCGTAGATTCCGAGATATTCTGTAAAGGTGACAACGCCCCCATTTGACGCCCCTATCGGCGCGTTTCTCGTGGATGCGAGATCAACTCCCATGTGCACACTTTTGCTTATTTCTTTGTTGTTGTGATAGTAGGTTCTCTTGTCGCCGAAGTTTGCCATGGTGGCGGCATTTTTCATCCGGAGGAAGGGTCCATCCCAGAGTTGCTCCGGCCGCGTGTCTTTGCAGATCGTCTGGATGGTTTTCAAATTGTCAGCTCTCATTTCACTGTTTACGCGCGAGAAGGCTTCGATCAGAGTTGTTCCTCTCAAATCTTTGTATCTGTGTTGAAACTCCGGCATCTTCATCTCCAGAAAACGCTGACTGATATTCATCCTGTCACTGCGGAACTTTTTGTCTCTCATATGGAAGGAGACCGGGTAGAGCGAACTGTTTCCAGCATCGTCTTCAGCCAGGATATTTATCCTCAAGTCTTTTTCTGCGGTATCCATGGGTATGGCAAAGTAAGATACGAGATGTATTCCATTCCCGACGAGTCGTGATGCCGGATACGAGGGAAAGAAAGTATCGTTGACCTGTACGCCGCTTAGAGGCACATTCTCTGAAAGATTGTAGGTTGTGACGCAAGAACCCCCGGGATTTATATAGTTGGAAAAACTTTCAGGGGATATCCGGGGCGGTATGGTATCTATAATCACTTCGAGCACCATGACAGTTGTATTTTTTCTGAGGGAATGGTCAGTGACGTTTATGTCGATCGTGGCGGTCCCGTCATGGAGCTTCAGGTCTTCCGGGAATATATCGATTACCAGCGTTTCCTTATTTATCCCCCTTTGAGGCAGGTTCAGAGAACTTAATGTGTATTTCTTTTCGTCCTGCGATATATTGACGGAAACATTTTGGAGACCACTCTTTCTGTCGATACAGATGATATCGAAGGTTGTTTCCTGTCCTATCATCTTGATATCCCGGTTTAATATTATCTCCGGTCTTTCTCCCTCGCAATAGACCATGAAGGCCCAGGTCCCCACACCCACCAAGGCTATCAACACAATAGAAAGCAGATATCTCTGATATTTTTTCATATAATCCTTTCTTCTATCATTTCACCAGATTTTTTCAATTTCATCCAACCCTTTCACAGTTGACGTTATATATAATAACTGTTATATTTTCGCAACCACTCAGGTGGTAAAAATTATTATAGAATTTACACCGAATAGCCTGCCTGATACGGGGACATCGCTATGCTGAAAGACAAAAATATTATTCTCGGGATAACCGGCGGCATTGCCGCTTACAAGGCCGCGGAGCTGACAAGGGAGTTCGTAAAACGAGGGGCGAGGGTGAAGATCATCATGACAGAGAACGCGGCCATGTTCATAGGTCCGCTTACCCTGCAGACCCTCTCCGGTAATCCGGTTTACAGCAGCATGTTTTCCCTTGCTGGCGACTCTGAAATACCTCATATATCTCTGGCACAATCTGCCGACATAATTGTTGTAGCTCCGGCAACGGCCAATATAATCGGCAAGATAGCGTCAGGTATTGCTGACGATCTTCTCTCTACGACAATAACAGCCACAAAGGCCCCCGTTCTGATATGCCCGGCTATGAATTCAAACATGTATGACAACCCCATTCTGAGATCCAATATTGATAAGCTCTCCTCGCTGGGCTATCTCTTTGTGAACGCCGGATATGGAGAACTTGCCTGCAAGTCGCAGGGCTCCGGAAGATTGCCGGACCCCGGGGATATCGCTGAAGAGGTAGAGGCTCTTCTGACAGAAAAAGATCTGGAAGGACACAGGGTACTGATAACCGCAGGTCCCACACGGGAATCCTTTGATCCGGTGCGGTATATATCCAATCACTCATCCGGTAAAATGGGATACGCGCTGGCCATAATGGCGAGGAGGAGAGGCGCGGATGTCACACTGATTAGTGGACCCACTTCGCTTTCCATACCGGCGGGTGTCAAATTCACAGGTGTGTCGAGCTCTGAGGAGATGAGAGAGGCGGTAATAGAGTGCCTGGAAGAGTCAACAGTCATTATCAAGGCTGCCGCGGTAGCCGACTACCGTCCATCCACTTCCTCGGATTCCAAGATAAAGAAAAAAGATGGAGTGCTGGATGTTCGCCTTGAGAGAACGCCCGATATAATATCCGAAGTCAGCAGCAGAAAAGGGAGTCGCGTACTTGTGGGATTTGCCATGGAGACGGAAAATCTTGTTGAAAATGCGAAAGGCAAGATGATTGCCAAGGATATGGACCTGATAGTGGCGAACGAGCTTGGTCTCCCCGGCTCTGGATTTCAGCATGACACAAATATCGTGAAGATTATAGATAAATCAGGGAATATTGAAGAATTGCCCCTTATGGACAAAAAAGACGTGGCGGACAGGATTCTGGACAGGATACTGGAAATCTCCGGTAAAAAGGGTAAGAGATGAGAGACGAACTTCTGGAACTGACAGGCGCCCTGAAAAATCACATAATATCCGAAAAAGGATCAAGAGATGCTCTTTACAGTAACCTGTACATAAAGGGAAATCCGGTTGCGTTATCATCCGCGCCTGTTAATGCCACAGCGAATAACAGAGTGGCTCACACCCCATCCATCACGCTGGAAGATATAGGAAAAGAACTAGGAGACTGCAAAAGGTGCAAATTGCACGATAAGAGAAACCACATTGTCTTTGGAGAGGGCAGCTCCACTGCCGATCTTGTATTCGTCGGCGAGGCTCCGGGAAGAGACGAGGATATGCAGGGGAAACCCTTTGTGGGCCGGGCTGGGAAATTGCTTACTGACATTATAAAGGCGATGGGGCTGGAGAGAAAAGATGTGTATATATGTAATATATTGAAATGCCGTCCGCCCGAAAATCGCAACCCCGAGTCTGACGAGATTGCTGCATGTGAACCCTTTCTGATCAAACAGCTTGAGTCCATCCAACCGCTTGTCATATGCGCTATGGGTAAATTCGCGGCTCAGACTCTTCTCAAAACAGATACAGCCATCTCCATGTTGCGCGGCAAATTCCATTCCTATCACGGGATAAAACTCATGCCCACATACCATCCAGCCTACCTTCTGAGAAATTCGGGTGCAAAAAAACAGGTCTGGCAGGATGTGCAGATTATTATGGAAGAGTTAAAATAGAAGCCGGAAATCGGAGTATAAAATAACACCATATACCATCCTGTCAAAAGCAGAAAGGCAGGTATTATCGGGTGAACTTCATGAAAAACAGAATGCGAACATATATTGTCTTATTGATGGCGGTTTTGTTTTTTGTCATCGGCGGGGCAATGCAGTCTTTTGGCGAAGACGAAAAGAACGTCTTTGACGTTATTACAGTCGATTCGGCCATAACTCCGGCTGTCGCGAAGTATGTTACCCGAGCCATAGACCAATCGGGGGAAGACGGTTCTGCCGGCATTATTATCCTTCTGGACACGCCAGGCGGGCTTGATCTGTCCATGAGGGATATAGTCAAGAAACTTTTGAACCCCCCGTTACCTGTCATTGTCTTCGTTTATCCTTCCGGCGCGCGTGCGGCATCCGCAGGGGTCATGATAACCATGGCCGCTCCGATAGCCGCCATGGCCCCTGGCACAAATATAGGGGCAGCTCACCCGGTGGCAATAGGGATCGGGGGCAAAATGGACGAGACAATGGCTAAAAAGGTGGAAAATGACGCGGTTGCATACGTCAGAGGAATAGCAAATACGAGGGCTCGCAACGCCGACTGGGCCGAGAAGGCCGTAAAAGAGAGTGCCTCCATAACGTCTGACAAAGCGCTGGAACTGAATGTTATTGACGTAATCGCTTCTGATATAGAAGAACTGTTGAAAAAGATAGACGGGACTACTATCATGCTTCCGTCGGGAAATGTGACACTTGAGACGGAAGGGGCCGTCATAAATAAACGGGAGAGGGGATTGCGGGAGAATATCCTTATAACCCTGAGTAACCCCAATATAGCCTATCTTCTGATGATGATAGGGCTGGCCGGTCTCTATTTTGAATTTTCCAATCCCGGGGCGATCTTGCCCGGTGTTGTAGGGGGGATTTCACTTATATTAGCCTTCTTTGCCATGCAGACCCTTCCCGTGAATTATGCCGGCGTTGCGCTGATAATCTTCGGCATAATCCTCTTTATCGCGGAGATAAAGATAGTAAGCCACGGCATGCTCAGCGTAGCGGGAGTTATC
>JAFDBG010000095.1 GCA_019313385.1 Deltaproteobacteria bacterium
GGACAGGAGGACCTATCTCAGGATTAATACCACACCGTACCGCGACATAAATTATGTAGGATACACCCATAGAAAGACCGGGCACTACTGCTCCTAGCAATAACTTACCCACTGATATACCCGCCTGATCACCCATGATCACAAGCATAACGCTAGGGGGAATTAAAATACCGAGACTACCCCCGGCCGCAATAATCCCCGTGACTAACTCTTTCTGGTATCCCCTTTTGATCAATAAAGGTCCTCCCAGAAGTCCCATGGTAACCACAGAAGCGCCAACAATCCCCGTGCAGGCAGCAAAAACGATGCAAACAAATATCACCGCCATTCCTAGCCCACCCCGAACTGAGCCGAGAAGATAAGTCATTGATTTAAATAGAGCGTCCGCTATACCAGATTTTGTCAGGATATTACCCATCAATATAAATAATGTAACGGCTACCAAGACAAAATTATTTTGCAGCCCAACGACACGATCTATGAAAAGACTGACAAAATCTAGTCCGAGAAAAGTGCATCCGTATAGAAAGCCTACACCTCCAAGAACAAAAGCTAAAGGGTGTCCCATGAAAAGAAAAATAATAAGGACAATAAACATTGAAAGTGGTATCAGGATTGAACTCATCTATCCCCTCCATATAGAATCTGCTAATTTGATTACTTCAGCTACACCCTGCAATATTAGCAAAAAAGCCGTAACCGGTATTATTGTTTTTACGATATAGAGCGGTTGACCCCACATAGTCCACGATGTCTCCATACATACCCACGCATCATAAGCAAAACCAAGACCAAAAATAAAGAAAAATGTCCACATAGGAAAAAAAAGGACTATATAACTTATAAGACTGAGTATACACTGGGTCTTTTCAGAGAACCTACGAGATATAATATCTATGGATGCATGAGCTTTATGTTTAAGACCATAAGCTGCCAACAGCATGAAATGGGATCCGAAAAGCATGAGAGAAATCTCGTAAGACCATATAGTAGGTGAGCCAACTGCTCTTCTTATCACTTCGAAGGCAATCAGCAGACATAACGGAGCTGCCAGAAAGCATACAATCTTTCCTATCCACTCATTTGTGTACTCAATTTTTTGTATCACAGTACTGTGTTCCATACCCCTATTCCTTTTTCTGATAATTGCCGATTGTGAATAAGATATTAGCCTTAGCAAAGGCCTTCCAATAAAATTGGAAGGCCTTTGCTTTTGACTATTCTAACCCAATATTCGGAAATGAGGCAGGATTACGCCCGTGGCCAAACGGAACGCAATAATCTCTCACTTCTGTGTAATCCTTCATATACTGGAAGTACGATCTCGCAACCTTCAGGTAGTCGGGATTTTTCTTGCATTCCTGCTCAACCCACTCAAAAGCATATTTCTCGATCTGCCGTAATTCTTCTTCATTCAATTTGTAGACCGTTGTTCCAGATTCTTTAAACTTTCTTAAAGTAGCTATATTGAGATTGTCAAAATAACTTGTCATGTAAGCCATATTAGCTTGTGCTGCAAGCTCGACTACTCTCTGCAGTTCCGGTGTAAGGGAATTCCAAGCTTTCTTGTTAATCATGCATCCAAGGAAGGAAGCAGGCTGATGCCATCCAGGGGCTATGTTATATTTTGTTATTTCTCCAAAACCTACACCCCAGTCAACGGAAGGGCTGCCAAACTCAGCTCCATCCATGGTTTTTAACTGCAGAGCCTGATAAATTTCACCACCAGCTGTCATCATTTGAGCAGCACCCAGTTTCTGTAAGATATAACCAGCACACTTCCCTGCCATTCGTAGTTTTTTACCTTTAAAGTCGGCGAGGCTTTTTATTGGAACATTAGATCTTATCCCCGATTCACTGGGGAGACACATATTTCCGAAGTAAACCATATTGAATTTGCCAAAGAGATAGTTGTACATATCCTTACCACCACCGAAGTAATACCAGTTTATATAATCATGTTGGGTCATCCCCATAGGGAATGAGGCACCAAATTCGAATGCGCTATTCATGCCAGCCCAATAACTTGACCAGTCACCACCACATTCAACTTTTCCCTTGCGAACCGCATTAAAAACACCAGCGGATGGTACCAATGTTCCTGCTGGATATAATGTGATCTGAAGTTTGCCACCACTTAATTCATTTACTAATTTGCAGAAGTTTGCATCACTCTTGATGAGATTAATGGACGGTGTCCAGTTGGTAACCATTCTCCACTTAGTAATTTCTGTCTCGGCAAGAGCCAGACTAGTATATAGTATTGTTAGTATTGTTAAAAACAAAACACCTACGACACCGACGCTCATTCTTAGAAATTTTCTCATGACACTTCCTCCTTTTTCTGAGTTAAGTTTTACCCTTCGCGAAACTCATATATCTAACAATATCAATGGGTTGTGGAAGGGCTAATTTGCAGGGCTCCTCCTGTAAAATATCTTATTAATATCGACAGGTTGCGAAACACCTGCACCCGAAAACCTCCATTTTCTCTCTAAAATATGTTTCTTAAAGGGGGGTGAGGGACAAAAAATTAGCAAAAAATCCCTCAAAAAGTTTCGTGAAATCCTCACATCTAAATCTTCAAAGTTAAAGAGAATAATTTCAAAACCAATGTCAAAGAACTTTACACTTAACGGATTAAGGGACTAATTCAATTTCTCTATGGGTGCTGCTCCACGCACAGACCTCTCCTGATTAATCTGCTCTAAAAGACCTTCCTCAATATCTCTAACTTTAAAAATTATCTCTTTTTCCAACCGTGTGCTATCTATAAGATGGGGGTATGGCCATATCGGCGCTTTTTCATCAAAAGCAATATCGGCATCCGGATAGTATTTTTTTACGATTGTCGCAAACTGTGCAGGAGTTGAAGTAACACCACCTGAGTTGTAAATCCGATGTTCTAAACTCTCGGCCAAGGCTAAACGCACCAGCTGCTCGGCAGCGTCGTCCACATAAATAAAGTTGGCTTTCTGGTCTGAACGCAAGGCTATTTTAATCGGTTTTCCACTGACTGCCGCCGCCACCATCTGGCTGGTCCAAGCGGTTACTCCCCTAGCTTCCCTCCCGGTTCCGTAAACCGCAGATATTCTTACTGATGGAATTTCAACTCCGTATTTGGCCTCAAACTTGGCTGCCATAAACTCATTCAAGGCCTTTGTCTGACCATAAATAGAACCGGACTTAAGCAGATCTTCTTCACCAACCTGGCGCTCACCGTACATCTCTTGGGGAGCATAGGCAGCCATTGAGCTACAAAAGATTACCCTTTTTACCCCATTTAACCGTGCCGCTTCGAAGAAATTGTTTGTTCCCATTACATTAACTTGAACCGCCCAATGGGGATCGGCCTCCCCCGCAGCGGTAAGTGCGTATGCCATGTGGATTATGGTATCGGGCTTGGATAAGACAACGGCTTTCATTACATCGTTAAACACCCGCATATCGCCGCTCATTATTTCAACTTTGTTTGCCACTTCGGGATCGGATATCTTTGGACTTCGAGACATTACGACCACCTGATGATTTCTCTCCAGCAGTTTCTTGGCTATACAAACACCTATAAAACCAGCGCCGCCAGTGACTAAAATTTTCATATTTATCCCTCCTCTCTTAATATTTACGTTGTCAAATTACAGAAATGAATCAGTATTTTTCAAGTATCAGTCATAATTTATTCTTGTACAATGACCAACCTGACGGGGTGATCTACTCTATCTTTAAGATTTTCTAGCGCCCTATTAATATCATCAAGCTCGAATCTTTGAGTTACAGAATTCGATAAGTCCAACTTGCCGTCAGAAAGTAGCATAACAATTTCAGCTATTTCTCTAATATCCCAACCATAGGATCCTACCACTTCAAGTTCTTGTCGGACAAAAATCGTTGGTGGTAATATATGTATGTTATCTGGTCCCAATCCGCCGATCACAAGTCTTCCGCCTTGTTTGATACAATCTGCTCCTAATGCAATCATATCTTGTGTTCCGACCATTTCAATAGCCAAATCAACACCGTATCCATCAGTAATATCCTTTATTTGTTGAGCAGGATTACCATCGTTTATATTTACAACATGAGTGGCACCATTTTTCAAAGCTCTTTCTAGAACAGAAGGCGTTCGTCCGATACCAATTATCCTGGAAGCACCAGCGACTTTTGCAATTTGAATTGCATGCACTCCCAAACCACCTAACCCGATAATCGCTACTGTATCGCTTAGCTTTATCCTTCCTTGTGTTTTTACGGCATGATAGGGCGTTGCAACAGCATCAGTGCATATAGCACCCTGATCAAAGGGAACATTATCAGGTAATTTCACAAGATTTCGACTCGGAACTGCCATGTATTCAGCCAAACCACCGTTGAAATGTATGCCTAACACTTTTTTGTTGATACATATAGATTCTCTTCCCCTCAGACAATTGTAACACTTTCCGCATATTACAATAGCGCTTACGACTACTCTATCGCCAACCTTCCAATCAGTGACATTTTCGCCAACTTCAGCAACCACACCACTTGGCTCATGACCAAGCGTGATTGGCAAAAAACCTGTCAGAGTGACACCTTCATAAACAATATGCACATCTGAACCACATATTCCCGTGGCTTTAACATCCACAAGGACTTCATCCGGCTTAATTTGAGGAATCGGAATCCTCTCAATTGTCAATTTTTCATTGACCTTGTGGAACCTTGCTGCTTTCATTTTACCTTTCATTTTTCTCATTTAGTATATAAAAAGCGTGGTGATTTACCATCAGAATCACTCAGACTTTTTAAATACCATCCTCCCTTCTGTTTTATTAGTGGTACTCGGATACTCGACAAAAGATCAAAAACATCTTCCGTGATGACAACAGAAGCTGCTGGCCTCAAAAGCATGGACATTTTTCAACAACAACCTGAAAGTAACATTCGGCACTTACCACATGCAAATACCTAACCGGACAATGCTGTGTTTTTGAATAGTTTTAGCAATTTTCCAAAAGCGGAGGGCAACATATTGTTTCAGAAAATCCCCTGTGCCACCCCTACATTTAGCGCCGGGGAGGATCTCCCGGCGGAACCAATTCACGAACGCAATATTCAATAATCTCATTTTCCGTCGGTTCAGTTCCCGGGACTGGCACGATAAAGGCGTGAACTACTTCACCGAATATAGAGTGTGGACGCGGCACCACTGCCGCCTCCAGCACTTTTTGATTTTCTACAAGCACCGCTTCTACTTCAATGCAGAATATGTTCTCGCCACCACGATTAATCATGTCCTTCATGCGATCCACTATATACACAAAACCCTCTTCATCTATGCGAGCATAGTCCCCGGTTCGAAGCCAGCCGTTAGCTAAGTCTTTGGCGGTAACCTCAGGTTTGTTCCAGTAGCTTGCCACAACATTCGGCCCTCTAATCCAAAGCTCGCCCGTGGTGTCAGGGGGCAAATCACCACCTTCGGCATCCACAACTCGTAGTTGCACTCCACTAACCGGCAGTCCTACCGAAGATCCTTTACGCATCGTATCGCAAGGAGGCATAGCCGTGGCAAGTGAACTGGTCTCAGTAAGACCATAGGCATTGAAAAGGTCCACCCCCCTCAAGCGTTCTTGCAAAGCAATCATTGTATCCGGCGCCATAGGGGCGCCACCATATGACAGGGCTCGTACCGAGGAAAGATCCGCTTTTCCCAAGGCCGAATTTAGTGTCATGAGGGTGTACATTGTAGGTACGGTGATCATCGTGGTGACCTTATGTTCCGCTAACAGTTCGATCATGCCGGCAGTGTTGTATGAACGCATAATGACTGTGGTTCCACCAACATATATAAGGGCCACCAACTGGGTATTTAATCCGGTAACATGGAACAATGGCACCACGATTAATGTTACATCGCGCTCCCGGTATCCCATGTGAGCACCCGCATTACGAGCGTTAGTAAAGATATTACGGTGACTCATCACCGCCCCCTTGGGTACTCCGGTCGTGCCCGAAGTGTACATGATACAAGCCGGATCATCCATTTCGATAACCGGTGATTCAGGCGCCGATTGTACGGGTTTAATCAAATCGGAAAAAAATTCAGCCCCCTCAACCGGTTTGTCCCCGGCGTAAATAAGTCGCATCTCCTCTTTCAGATCAGATGTGAATGCCTGATATGTCTCCCAGGACTGATACCCTACTATCATTGTTTCGGTGCCGCAGTCGTTGACAATGTATGCGAACTCTCTGGGTGCCAAACGGTTATTCATCGGAACCACGATCGCACCCAGTCTAAGCACCGCAAAATATGCAATGCAAAACTCAATGCAGTTAGGAAAAAACAGGGCTACCCTGTCGCCCTTAGACACCCCCATCTCTGACAAGTTGGCCGCAAGAGCCACCACCTGGTCCAGGGTTTCACAGAAAGTCAATCTGCGATCCCCTTCAATCAGAGCTGTTTTATGGGGAAGCCGCGCAGTTGTGTATTCTAACATTTCATGAACTAACATCTCTTATTCTTCTCCTCTCTCCAAACGCCCATCCACCATCTACGTATGTGGCTTAACCGGTAATAAAATCAGAATTTGAGATTTTTCGGCTAACGCCTCAGAATGACATTGTCGGATAGTCTCCTAAACCAAGCTGGTGCCGAGTGTGGGGGCTAAGTCGAGCATAGACGAATCGTCTAACTCTGGATCAAGACCTGCGAGGTAACGAGCTACCCGTTTCTTTTCTTCATAGTCATAGTCCAGATTCAAAGATATGGTCTCCATGATGGGCGAGCCACCCCCGTGTACTCCCGCGATTTTGTACCAAGCCGATATGGGTGAGCAACCCAGATCCTCCACGAACTTCCATATCTTCAAGGAGTCTTCTGCGGAGAAATTGGGATTGCGAACGATGAACTTCTTTAAGTCCTCGACGTTCTCCCCCTTTTCAAAATCTTCGTGGAAAGGCATCGTTGCCGAAATGCCACCTGCGATTTCGGTAAGTATGTTGTATTCATGATAGATCAACTCGCCAGTCAGACGCCTACCAACATTGGCATAGATTTCGTTAGGAAAGAACACACCTGATGAGGTTTTTTGGCCAAACAAGGCTGCTGCAATACCGGCCGAGTAGGCAAGTGCCGATGCGCTAGCGAACTCCGAAATTTTCTCCCGAACATGTGAAGCCTTTGCTATATTGTTGGCCTCAGCCGCCAATAGGGAGGTTCCACATAGGATATCCGAGATCGCTGGTTTGCAGCCGCAGTAGCTGTGCCTGTGTGAGTTAGCAAAGAGCAAAGCAATTCGTCTTCCAAATTCCCATTCACCACACATAAAAACCCTTTCCCACGGGACGAAGACATTGTCGAAAATTATCACCGAGTCACTTACCCCCATTTGGCAGTAGGGGTTGCTGTCCTTAGAGTCCTTTCCCCTCATCCAGACAGGTCGGGTAACCATCTTTACTCCTTCTGTGTCAGACGGAATAACAAAAGCAACCGCATAATCTTGATCTTCTTCGGTGAGGGCTCTGGTGGGTACAACCGCCATTTCCTCGGCGTAGGCGGCGGTGGTGATGGACATCTTGTAGCCTCGCACAATAATACCGTCCGAACGCTTCTCTACAATGCGTAGATAGTGGTCGGGATTTTCCTGTTGGCTTGGTCTCTTGAGCCTATCCCCCTTACTGTCTGTCTGAGCACAGCAGCCAGCGATTTCATTCTCTATGTAGTAGTGCAAAAACTTCAGAAAACGTGCGTGGTAATCAGTGCCCTTGGCCTCGTCTATCTCTTTCGTACACACGGCCAATGCTGTGATACCGTCCTGCCCCATGCAGCGTTGAATACAGCCCCCGGCTCTACGGGATCCTAAATGAATGAGCTTTTGCTTCAGCATTAAATCATAGGGGTTTTCTGGTAGATGGCAAAAGCGATTGACTTCTTTGTTGACGATAGGTGAATGTGCCGTGGCTATGCCCTTCCAAGCCGGATCATTGGCCAAGTCAAAAGAGATGTCATAAACCTTAATTCCAGGTGCTATCATAGGATCATCACGACCCACCTTGTTCCCCCCTATATAAATGTTGGGACGCATCTTAAATAGGCTCTCATGGTATTGTTCTTTGGTACGAAGCATTTCTTATCCTCCTTCAAGGTTATTAAATTTGTTCTTCATCCTTAAAACCTGGTTTGTTAGGTGCCTGGAGACATCACGTAATAGAAATTTGACTAAGTTGGTGACGTCTGATGTCTCCGATAGATGGTCAGTAGAAATTTGACCAGCGGCTTTTTCTTCCTTTGCTTTTTGCAAGATCGAAGACTCTGCTGTTTTAATGAATCCCGGGACAATACAATTCACATTTATATTATAAGGGGCTAAGAACATGGCCATGGTCTCGGTCAGAGCCAAAGTTCCTGCTTGAATGGTGTTGTAGCAAATAGGATCTAACAAATATCTGTCCCACGCCCACGGAGCAATGTAAATTATCCGGCCCCACGTTTTCTTCTTCATCTCGTCTTGAAGTGGCCGTGCTAAATCTTTGGCAATGTGCAGGTTTCGTTCCAAAAGTTCAGCAGCCTCAGGGAGCTTCCCAGTTTCAACCAGACTTCCGATGCCGATATCTTGAATATAGATATCTATAGGGCCAAAATCATCTTCAATGAAACGGAATAGTTCCGAGCACATTGGTCCGTGCTCTTTTTTATAATATTGCCTGATGCTCAGATCTGGTTCTGGACAAAGACCCTGTTTCCCCTTTTCAGTTGTAGAATTCGTGTTTAGATAAGTGCAGACCTTAACTCCTTTCAAAGATAACGTTGAGCATACACTATCCCCCAACACTGTGTCGCCGCCCACAACCAGAGCTCTTTTCCCACCTATCGAATCTATTTCCCAATAACTTCTTGATTTACAATCCGTTTCCAGAAGAAGGCCGTAAAAAATCATTTCAAGAATGGATCTTTCAGCTTCCAATCCTGTAATATGCCTCCGCAGATCCCAACGCTTAACCACCCAGCAGTCTATCATGATCTTAATAAGGTTGGCTGACAAGCGAGTGTTGCAGTCTCTCATGAACCCTTTCTGGACACATTCATTGATGACCATTTCGAACATCTGCACATGTTCGTGTTCTTTCTCTAAGAACTTTTTCAGAGAAGGTCCTTTTAGGACATGACCCTCCTGATAAAGAAGGAGAGTACCCTCTGACCACTGATTGATGAGGTTGAACTCGACACTGATCATACGGCGTAGCTTTTCGCAAGGGTCGCCTTTCATTTCCACTACATGCCTGAGTTTCCCTAATACCTTGTCATAAAGATATTCGTGAACAAGACAAAATATATCGTTTTTAGATCCCACATAGTCATAAATATTTCCGGAACTTAAATCTGCCTCAGCAGAGAGATCCCGCAAGGTCGTTTGATGAAAGCCCTTTTTTGAGAAAAGTTTGATAGCAGCCAAAACAATCTGCTCCCTCCGTTTTTTCACCAAGGCCTCATTTTTTATGGTGGTTGGTATATCGCTCATGAAATCTCCCAAGTAAATATCCTCGCGCTTCCGCACAAGATATTATGCCATAAATTCATAAATTAAGATCAATCATCCGTTCACATTCCAATCATCCGTTCACATTCCAAATGGTTATTATTTTAAATTATTTACTTTGTCAAGTGTTTTTTTCAGCTTGTCATTTGAGTCTGTTCAATGCTTGATATATTTTGTAAATACGGTTAGTTACAGCTTTTGAAATTCGGATTTACCCCCAAGCATTAGTTTCTTAAGTGTAAATTTCTTGCAAAAATGGCAAGAAAAATTTTCGCCATATCCGCAAAACCTTTTGAATAAAGGCTTTGCAGCAGTTTTTAGAAAATCCAACTTTTTGAAAACTTCTTGGTTCCGGCTTGTCCGGGTTAGGTTTTCGGAGGATAGATCATAAAAAACACTGTATTTTGAAAAAACTTGCCCCCGTAAAACGGTGGTTGAAGGCATCAAGTTACCCCCACATAATCTGCCTTAACCGCTTACCACCGATCAAATGGCTATTCCGACGCATTCCGCCACCCCACTGAGGGCGACATAAGCGACGCTGGATAAACTCCACAAAAGCCGTTAGAATCTCCAGATTGGGAGTGACAAGTCGCACAGAATAATGTCATGCAATGGTATTCATCAGGTTCAATGTCCGACAAACGCTGGTGGCTATTGAAAGGTTAATGGTGAGAACAGAATGATTGAAGTCAATCAGTTTGAAGAAGTCACTCAGATCAGGATGAGCCGGGTGATAGATGGCGTGCCGATATACTGGGTTTCCGCTTACCTTATAGATGGTCTCCTGATAGATACCGGCATGCTTCTATTTCTGGTAACAGTGGCAGCATTTTTTATTGGAAATTTAAAAGGGGGAATCAACAATGGTAAAGGGTAAGAATGAGCATCTTATTGTGCGAAAACCTATTAACGTTAATGAACTTCCCGATCATAAACTGAGCGATGTGATACCTTTTCCGATACTGATGTGCAAGGATCTGGTACCCGAGGCACAGGCCTGGGCGCTATATCTCTTCATAACCTGCATTCTCGGCAATAATTATATGCACATGTCTGTAAGAACCATATAACTTATTAATATATAAACAAATAGCTGGCCTTTGTTGCTGATTTTTCCACGTATTGTGCATATAATAAGTTTTTCAGGCATTTGAGGTTCCTTCACCTGTGCATATAAAATAACCCGAGAATGCAGGTTATAAACAAGTGGGGACTATTTGTCTGGAGCCAGAAATGAAAAAACGGCCCGAAGAAATTTTCCGTAAGTACGGTGGCCGGCTTCGCATGAGCGAGGCCATCGAGCACGGCATCACACGCTATATGCTCTATTCGCTCAGGGACAAGGGCGTCATCGAGCAGGTGAGCAGAGGTATTTATCGGCTGGTGGAATTGCCTCCAATTAACAACCCTGATCTGGTTACGGTGAGCCTTCGCTTCCCTAACGCCGTCATATGTTTTATCTCCGCACTGTCCTATCATGACATCACGACTCAGGTTCCACATTATGTTTCCGTGGCGGTGCCAAGAGACTCACGGATACCTTCACTCGACTACCCTCCCATCCGGGCCCACAGATTCTCGAATGAAGCATACAAATCCGGCATCGTGGAGCATATGATTGATGGAGTGCCTGTCAAAGTCTACAGCCCCGGGAAAACTCTGGCCGACTGCTTCAAGTTTCGCAACAAGATCGGAATGGACGTAGTGCTGGAAGCACTGAAACTCTACAAGACACGAAAGAAGTTCGACCTCGGCGAACTGCTGAAATATGCCAGGATCTGCCGGGTCGAAAAGGTGATGCGACCATACATGGAGGCGACGGTATGAAGTCTTCCGGAAATATCCCCGCGTCTGTCCGGCAGCGCCTCCTTAACTGCACCAGGTCCATGGTTCTGAGCCAGTGGAAACTCTATCTTTATTGTTCCAGAACGGTTGATAATTGCTGGTTGTAATATTGTATGTGATGATAGAAGGATAAAGTCAGTCATTCTGGATTTTCAGGAACTCAGTCTGAAAACCGGCACGCTTGTGACGCGGGATGAAGAGGAAGAAATAAATGTCGGCGGCGGGAAGATAGAGGTTGTGCCGGTGTGGCGTTTCCTGCTCAACCTGCCGGAGTGATTTTATACCTCAGCAGCCACCTTTTTCAAGAGATAGATGTGTGCGATTTCGAAGAACAGTGGAGATGATTGTGTGATTTCGAATCCCCTTTCCTCCATCAGGCGTTCAAGCTCACCGGGAGGGGGAAATCCCATCACTGAATCCCGCAGATACCGGTAGGCCTTAAAGTCCCCCGATACAAGTCCACCGATAATGGGGAGTATGGTCTTGAAATAGGTAAGATATATCCATCTCCAGGGGAAACGGGAAGGTACCGATAGTTCGAGCACCGCCATCTTCCCTCCATCTTTAAGTATCCTGAAGGCCTCGTCCAGGAAGGCGGAGAGGTCTGGCATGTTTCTTATTCCGAAGGCTGTCATTGCGTGATCAAAGGTTTCGTCCGAGAAGGGCATGGCGATGGCATCCCCCGCAGTTATAAGAAAACTCCCGCGGGAGCTTTTGTTTTTTCGCGCGGCAATGTCCAGCATCCTGCGGGATATATCCATGCTTGTGACCGTGCACCCGGCTGTCCTGCAGGCGCGGAACGCCATATCCCCGGTACCGGTTGCTATATCAAGCACCTTGTCACCATCCTTGATATTCAGGGACGATATGACGGTTTTTCTCCAGCGGCTATCCATGGAAAATGAAAGTGCGGCATTGAGCAGGTCGTAGGTGGGGGCGATTCTGTCGAACATGGAACCTATGATTGCCGGTGATTTATCAATTCGCATCTTTGGGGAAGCTTCCTTTGCCGCTTTTATAGGATGATGTTTTACCGCTGAACAGGTAATTAGCAGCGGCGAGACTAAACCATATGATATGGGATTGCAAGTATCATATGGGTGGGCTCAAATAGAAAAACAACGGTACAGGAAGCAGTCCTTCGATTCTCCTTCCCAAGATTTTCTCAGTGTATTTCCCGTGATAATTATTGAATACACCAATAGGGGTATCCCCTTGACTGGCCTTAAATTGGACTAACTTGTTGTAACTAAAGGGTTTTGTCTTATTTTTCCAGACCAAACAGAAATCACGAAATATCATAAGTTATCAAATAGTTAAACAATATTTACGCCAGTCAAGGGGATACCCCTATACACCAAATCGTTGGTAACGTTCAAAAGGTTTCGCATGGTGACAATTTAACAGACTGAATTTCAATATTGAAATAGCCTTTGATGCCAAGTTTTTCTTTCCAGTATTGTTCCCATTTATCCCGGGAGTACTGTCTTATCATAATCATTTTTGAAATATTGGTAACTGCTGTATCAGACCATCCCCACGCTATTCTCTTTAGACGACCAATCTCTCTGAATACTCGTTCAAGTAAAGAAGTTGTTTTTGGTGCGATCACCCCTGTCTCCAGCCAGATTTCTATGTTGGTAAATAGTTTACCGGAAAGTTTCTCAAGATAGGATGCACCATGTCGATACCCTTTTTCATAAAACGTATTTATCAGCTCCTTGATCTCTGTTTTACTGCTTTCATATCTGGATCTTACTTGGTCTTTATCTTCTTCCTTGAGAATCTCAAACTCTCCTTCTGGCAACTCTATGCCTATTAACTGCTTGATCTTGTCTGTTTCTGGCTGGCTATCTTTCTTCTTTAATCCATCTTCCCAAAGGGCGTGATATAGTCCTCTGGGGCCATGCCAGGCGCAGCGTTGAGTTTCAGCCGCTTCGGCTAAAAAATCATCAAGCCCCCGGCTCTCCATCGTAAACAAAGGGAATGTTATATGATCCCGATTCCTTGATACGTTCTTTAATAATGCTTTCTATCTCAGGCCATGTGGTATTGGTAAAACATCCAAGAGGTCTTACTCTGCCGGCTTTCGTGATGCCTATAACGTTTCTGAGCTCTCCCTTGCGACCCTTGTGCTGTTTGACCCCTGTACCATCAGCCATAATACCGGATAAATCCTCTACAGAAACTGATTCCCTGAATGTCTTGTCAATATCACTGCCAACGACGATATTATGAATGCCGCCCAGGGATATATCGATAGATCTTCCATCAATCAGCCTCCGATAGTTGGTGTCAATAACAGATTCAATTACCTCATATTCAAAGTTCGTTTCTCTGCGGGCATAGCGACCTATTTTCAGCGTGCTTAACAGGGGAGAATAAAATGAGCCGCAATTCAGGCATTCTACCACTCTTAACCGTAAATCTAATTTGCCAAAGGCAGTGGAGAAACGTCGGTTTTTCCTGCGATAACTTCGCTTTCGTATCTTACGACCTCGACAAAACCGTTTTCCAGGATCACCTTTTCTAATGTGTTGTCCCAAGCCTTTTCTGGCTTTGCTTGGGTAAATCTTTGTCTGGCTTAAACGCTCCGAGATGAGATCATCATAGCCCTTGAGAATCTCTTCCAATATCCGAAGCATTAAAGGATCTCTAAGCTCCTTTAACCTGTATACTATCTCATTTAAATTAACTTTTCCTGTTGTCAGATCATACTGAAGTGTTATAGTAACTTCTCTTTTCATCACGGTCTCTTTCTTTTATTGGTTTATGATGTCAACATAACCTTAGAAAGAGATCGTGATTTATTCAATTTATAAATATGCCACAACTTTGATGCACTCGTAAAAAGTCGGGCTTAGTGAATATGTCATTTCGACCGTAGGGAGAAATCTTGTGCTTTCAATATGTTAGGTGCCTAAGATTTCTCGTTTCACTCGAAATGA
>JAFDBG010000136.1 GCA_019313385.1 Deltaproteobacteria bacterium
TCTTCCCGTCGGAAGCCGGGCGCCGCGAAGACCATCGCCAAAAATGACAGTCGATTCGCCTTTATCATCTTGCCGGATAATATAGACCTGCTCATCCGGGCCGATATTGAAAAAGCTTCTTACATCCTTCCATAGGATGCCGTTAACAAAGATTCTAAGCGTGCTTTTTACCCCCAGATCATTATCCGCAGTTGGCGCAGGCAGATAGGTAAGAGGCTTTTTCTTTAATGCAAAAGTCTGATTTGCTATTGATGCGTTTCCACTGCCCAGTATCTCTCCCAAGACCGTTTCACCGCGACTGGTGGAGACGATATTCCCATAGACCTGCACAGGATGAACCAGCGGCGGGTCCCAGGAAGTCCCCATGTCAAGGTTTAATTCCCTGTTCATAAAGTCCAGCTCACCGCTGACCTCAAGACCGGTTTGATTCTTGTCTTCCATCTGGAAACGGCCGGGGCTTTTGCCATCAAGCGGCTCTTCAAGCGGGCCTTCAAGTTTTAAGGAATCATCCGGTTCCAAAATCATCTCAGGTTCTGCGACAACCCGACCGGCATCAACCATCCCGTAGTGAACTATGATTTGAGATCGATCTCTGTTGTCCCAATCAGCTCCCCAACCTAACCCTCATTGCCATTAATCGTGATGGTAGTTTCATTGCCAGCGGAACGTATCTCTTCTTCTACCGATATTACCCTAAACCACCTGGAACCAATTTCACGAGTTACTATCACGTAGTCATTCGGATTGATATCATTGTAGAGAGCATCGAGAATCAGGTAGGTTGTCATCCAATTTTCTTCGATCGCCACGCCGGTTTTACATAACTTTGCCGTTCGTGTCGGGGTCAACATACAGATTCCGGAAAGATTAGTCTCTATGGATGCGGTCAGTGCTCGCCGGAAGCGAATCTTCGTGTAAAGCGTGCCATCCGTACCCGTATGGGTAACTACGCCTTTTATGATGCGAACCTGGGTGGAAATGGCATTCCTCAAATTGCGAATAAGTATTGGGGTTCCGCCTGTTAGTTTTGCCGCAGGTTTTATGAGTAAAGATCTCGGGTCATCTTCACCAAGAACCGTTCGGCAGGCATCCAGCGTCCAGCCATTGAAGAAAGGATGAGTGGTCGTATCTTCATTCAGCTCGAAAACCTGTGGCGCTTCACCGTCAAAGGCACCTGAACGAAAGGCCATGCCTGAAGAAAGGGCAATCCGTTTGCGACCTTCGGCAAGAAGAGTAAGCCTGACAGAAGCCGCAACAGCCGGACGAGGCAGGTAGCCAAGCAGACCTGTCAGCTTGCGCAGAGAAGGCCGCAGCCTGGCAGTGCGCAGATAGGCTTCATTGGCGATTACCTCATCATAAAATGAAAGGGAATCACATACATACGCCCACATTTCAAGGAGCATGATTCCAAGGTCATCGCCGCCGCGTGCGCGCCAGCCAAACAGAGAGCACTGGCTGCGAACATCATGAAGCATTGCCTTTCTGAATTCGGGAAAAGCGGCGATCTGCCTCGGAATCGTATCAAGACCGGCCGGGATGTTCAGTCCGGGTGGATGAATATACCTGTCGCAAGGACAGTTTGTTTCCTCGGCCTGGTTTTTTTCATCCCAGGGACAACTCATGCACCACCCTCCATGTTTAGTTCTAATGATCCCCTCTCCGGATGAAGGGGATCATTAGCTATTCGGATAACTTCGTTTTGGCCTACAGGTTCAGAAAGATCCGCAAAATTTTTCCAGTCATACCAGCCGCGACGATGAATCTCCATGCCCATAACCGCCCGCACACCGGGCACGCTCTGGATTGCCGCCTCAAGCGCGGGTCTCTCAAGCGGCGTGCCGAAGGTAAAATTATCAGGAGAGAAAAAGCCGGGACTCTCAAGAATTCCTTTTTTTCCGAACAGGGCCTCCAGCACCATTTCTCTTACCTGGTCGATATACGCATCCGGGTTAACACAGATAGTGATTTTCAGATCCAGATCAGCATATCGCGGATCAAGAACGTGCACCTCTCTTCCCGCCTGCCGGAAGCGATCGAGCTGTTCAGTGAGCTCTGCCCGCCGGCTTTCGTTCAGGGTAATTGCGTCCAGGGGATCGGCAGTTGCAAAAGCAGACAG
>JAFDBG010000096.1 GCA_019313385.1 Deltaproteobacteria bacterium
TGAAGCAAAATGAACGCAGCCATAGGCAATCAAAATTTCCGTTTCGCTTTTACCTTTAGGGTATAACAATACCTGACCTGGTGCCGGATACGATGTAGCATCTTCATACTCTACAGAAAAGTCCCTGTCCCCAAGAGGAATCCACACCCCTTCACCACTCCAGCGAACATGAATGATCTCACCTTCAAACGGCATCGCATTTCGAAAAACCTCGCAAGTTTTAGGTGACTTGTTTTTCTCAAAAACGGCATCGAACTTGTGCCCGTCTATTTCAATAATCATCTTAACCTCTGTGTTTTATATAAACGTTGCCCAACAATTAATATCAATATTACTTAATTTTTCCACCAGCTAAACAACTGATTTGGTAAATCAATACACCAATATATAATTCAATTCAATCGTTATTCTTGGAAGTATACCTAAAATATGCTTATTACCACGAGGCACTTAATATGTATAATCTCGTTGATTTGACCTGCGGCACGGGGAGAATTCCTGGGGCAGCATACCTGTTTTCAGAAGAAAGGAGGAAATAAGCCTTTTTAATCTGTTGATGGTACTGGTTGCCAGGCAGAAAGACCAGGTTTTCTCAGGGTCGCTCTGAATTTCCGGTCAAATGTTGCGACCATGACCCCTTTTAACTGGTATCTTTCTATTAGTCATTTTATGGATAATTTGATGTCGTTAGCGTATCATGGATGGATAGACTGAGATCTTCTCGAACGGCTTTAGATATGGCTTTCTGATACTTGGAAGTTATAGTTGCTCGTATAACCTGATCCTTTTCTTTATCTCTTTATCCATATGTTTTTTTCCTCAATATTCCCGTGAGGTCTCCCTCAACCAGCAACGCAGTCATACTGCTTATGCCATAGAGTAAAACCCCCATCCCAAAGGTGATGAGAATCATGGTAAATATCTGTGCAGTGACGCTGCCTGTAACCTGGAGAATCTCGCCATAACCAACACTGGTTAACGAAATTACAGTCATGAATATACAATCCATGAACTTTGGTTCTCCGCCAAATATAATATAATAGCCTATGCTTCCTGCCAATATTATGACAAAAATGGCAATCAGCACAAAATATAATCTTTTTTGAACATTCATGATGTGAAAAGCTTGCGAAAGCTTGTCGAAAAATTGGGGTCACCTTGAATGGGTGACCCCAATTTCCTTGATGTTTGGAAGTTATAGCTGTTCGTGCAACTCGATCCATCTTTTCTTATTTTTGCGCGAAACCCCACACCAACTCCTACAAAGTGCCACTATCGTGAGGAATGATAATTGTCAAGATAGCGAAAGTCTAATGCCTGAAATGCCTCCTGCCTGTAAAAATCATCGCTATGCCGTGTTCGTCCGCGGCCTTTATGGCTTCTTCATCACGTATCGATCCGCCGGGCTGTACGATAGCCGTGACACCCGCCTCTGCCGCCATGTCAACGCCGTCCCTGAAGGGAAAGAAGGCATCGGACGCGAGCACTGTTCCCTGCGTGGGCAGATTTGCCTTCATTTTTGCTATATTTACCGAATCCACCCTGCTCATCTGTCCCGCGCCCACTCCGACCAGCTGGTCTTTTGTCGCGAAGACGATGGCATTGGATTTAACATTCTTGACCACCCTCCAGGCAAAGTCGAGCGCCTGATATTCCTCTTTTGTGGGCGTTCTTTTGGTTACCACATCCGCCTTCATGACATCGTCTCTACCAGGATCCCTTTCCTGCACGAGAAGACCTCCAGCGACCCTTCTGAAATCGAGATCCGCCGGGTGATTTCCTGATGGGATCGGAATTTCCAGAAGTCGCACGTTCTTCTTAGCGGTCAATATATCGAATGCGTCTTTATCAAAACCGGGCGCGATGACAACCTCCAGGAAGGTCTTGGCGAGCTCCTGCGCCGTTTCCATGTCAACAGCTCTATTGAAGCTGACAATACCGCCAAAGGCCGATAAAGAATCTGTTGCCATTGCCTTAACATACGCGTCTTTAAGGCTGCCGTCCGATGTTGCCGCGCCGCAAGGGTTGGAATGTTTCATGATGACCGCGGTCGGCAGGTCGAACTCGCAGGCCATCTGCCAGGCCGCGTCGCTGTCCATGATGTTGTTGTAAGACAGCTCCTTGCCGTGCAACTGTTTCGCCGATGATATGGATGAGACGGGCGCGGTCTTTTCCCTGTAGAAAACCGCGTCCTGATGAGGGTTTTCCCCGTATCTCAGATCCTGGGCCTTATCAAACTGCATGGTAAAGGTGTCTGAAAACTTTTTCTTTTTATCTTTTTCCTCTATAGTCCCAAGATAGTTGGAGATGGCCCCGTCGTAGCGTGCCGTGAGCTGAAACGTCTTGGTCGCGAGGGCGAAGTTTGTCGCTTCGGATATCATACCCCCCGTATCATTCATTTCCTCTATGATTTTGGAATAATCCTCTGGATCGGTGACAACGGATACAAAGTGGTGATTTTTAGCCGCCGCCCGCAACATGGTGGGCCCTCCTATGTCGATGTTCTCCACGGCATCCTCAAGTGTGCATCCCTCCTTCGCAACCGTATCTTCAAACCGGTAGAGATTGATAACGACCATGTCTATCATATCGATGCCATGCTCCCGGGCCGATTTGACATGGCCTTCATTATCCCGCAGGGCGAGCAGACCGCCATGAATCTTCGGATGGAGGGTCTTCAGTCTGCCGTCCATCATCTCCGGAAAACCTGTGTAATCCGAGACGTCGGTAACATCTATGTCGGCCTTCCTCAACTGCGCGGCTGTTCCCCCTGTGGAGAGTATCTCCACATCAAACTTTTTCAGCTCTCTTGCGAAATCAACAATCCCTTTTTTGTCCGTTACGCTTATCAACACCTTTTTTATCTTGTTGCTCATCTTTTGTTATCCCCTTATCTCTTTCATATGCTGGATTCTCTTATCTATCAGTGACTTTGTTCCTATGTCCGGTCTGTGATCTATGGGACCTTTTATCGATGCTATCGCCCCCTCCGCCATCTCCTCAGCGCTGTCCAGGGTATCGGCTATTCCCACGATCCCTATCGCCCTTGATGATGTCATATAGAGGCCGTCCTCTCTCTTGTCGACAGAGGAGTAATATACCTTCACACCCTCTGTGTCCGACACCTCGATCTTCGAGGAGGTGGAGCCCGCGTCAGGGTGATCCGCGGGGAGGCCGTATCCCCCGGGGACGATGTATTTACAGACAGTGGCCTTTTTCTCAAATTCTATATTCAGGTCCTTCAGTGTTCCGTCGATGATGGCCCTGCAGATATCCACAAAATCCGTTTTCAGGAGAGGAAGAATATTCATCGCCTCCGGATCGCCGAACCTCGCGTTGTATTCCAGCAGCCTGACACCGTCTCTTGTCACAATAAATCCGCCATACATTACGCCTTTGTAGTATTCACCTGTCTCCTGGTGGATTGCCTGGGCGACCATCTGCGTAATGGCAAGTCCCTCCGCCACATCCTCTTTTTTCAGGAAGGGAAGAGAGTGATCTTCAAGAGAATATGAACCCATTCCTCCCGTGTTCGGCCCCTTGTCACCCACGAATCTCCTCTTGTGATCCTGGACAGGAGGCGTGGCCACGACAGTTATTCCGTCGCACAGGCACTGCAGTGAGAATTCCTCACCTTCAAACTTTTCTTCAACCATTACCGAAGGATATTTCTCCAGGATCTTTTTGCAGTGTTCGATTGCTTCATCTTTTGTCTGGAAATGGTCCCCCTGGACCATGACGCCCTTACCGCCCGTGAGGCCGTCCGGTTTTACGACGATGCCGTCGAGGGGGGCGATAAACTCTTCAATGCCATCCAGAGAAGTGAATGTTCTAAACTGAGGATTTCCGGGAATATCATATTTTTCCAGCAGATTTCTGGTGAAGGCCTTTGAGGTTTCCAACCGCGCCAGGCTCTTTGTCGGGCCTACGGATGGAATGCCTTCATTCTTCAGGAAATCGACGATGCCATTATTCAGAGGATCTTCCGGGCCGATTATAGCAAAATCAATCTTGTTTTCCCTCGCGAACTGTCCGATCTTTTCCCTGTCATCATAGCTTGTGGTCAGCACATCATTCGAAAGAAATGCGATGCCTGGGTTGTTGGATTTCATGCAGGAAAAGAGAGCGGTATCGTGTGCCGACCTCTTGACCGTCTCCGCCATTACATGCTCCCTGGCGCCGTTTCCAATTAAGAGTATCCTGATCATATTTTCCTCCCTGAGTAGGTTCTACGGTAAGCTCTAGGCTTATACTCAAAAAATATA
The DNA here is from genome assembly GCA_019313385.1 of Deltaproteobacteria bacterium. Taxonomy (GTDB): domain Bacteria; phylum Desulfobacterota; class Syntrophia; order Syntrophales; family UBA2210; genus UBA2210. The sequence goes on from JAFDBG010000096.1 coordinate 4,266, forward strand.
TGTTCGTCAAATATCTTTCAGAAAGCTTTCTCTTTATAATGAGTTATCAGTTTTGCCATTATTTCGTCTGTTGACAACACGGCAAACTTAACCCCTTTTATTTCTTTTTTTCTTGATTCTGGAGGCAACTATCGCGGTTTTGATTATTAGTGGGACAATCCTTGCGGTTTATTCTAGAGGATTTTGTGGAGAGTAAAATTCCGACTTCTTTTGGATATTTGCTTCGGATTTGTGAGCTTGGGGATGAGAATGATTATTGTAAGATGGATGTTTCGACTTTTGTTGCTAGTATGGAAAAAGATGTTTTTGTTGAGGAGACTGTGGTTTCTAGTGAGCTTGGTGAGGGGGGAGAAGATGTATCTTATGGTCCTAAGAAGGTTAGGCTGTTTTTCTGGGAAGGTGGTTTGTCTGAGGATTATTGTCGGGATGAGTGTGTCGAGGGGGAAAGTTCTTTGAGTTGTTCGGAACACTTTGATGAGGTTAGGAGTAGAGAGTGTATTATGAATGATACGATTGGTTGTTTTAGATATGGAGAGTCTGAGTTGAATGAGAGTTGTGTGGGGGGGGATGTGTATAGAAGAGGAATGTGTGGAGAGCTTGTATAGCCAGTTGATTTGTGAGGGTAAGGAATATACTGATATGGGATGTGTGGATGATAGTCAGGAGGATACTATATGTGCTGGATATGATGGGAAGCGTGACTATGGAGGCTGTGATGAGGATTGGCCATGGGGTTATCAAGGAGATTATATGGAGTGTTGGGATTATGTTAGTGAGACGACGGAGTGTTTATTGGACCCGGTTTGTCCTGATGGGTATGATGATGTTGAAGTGAGTGTTTGTGTGCCTCCATGTGCAGACCAATGCGCAGTGCAGGGTGTTACAACAGCGTGCCTAGGAAATAATGTGATAACAACAACATGCGCCGACACAAACGGCGACGGATGTTTGGAAGAAACCACGACGACGACAACATGCGAAGGGATTTGTAATAGTGGGGCTTGCGAAAGTGTTGCGCCAGAAGTTGCCGTATTAAGTGCGAGTGCGAGCAACAAGAGAACAAGTGGGTATTATACCTATTACACTTCTACAATATCTGAGACAGCGGGGGTTGGTGTCACGATTAATTCGAGGCAGAAGTGTTATAGTGCGTCGGATGGTAATAATTGGTGCGATTCTGTTAGAGAGGATATCACAACATATTATAATGCTAATTATATTAGTCCCAATGGTCAGATTTCTAATCCTACAAATTATGTCTATTTTAATCCAGGATATACCTATACTACAACGGAGACATTTAATGGGCTAGATGATAATGGAAATAATGTTCAAGTTATGTAACTATTCAGCACAATGTTCTTTCACATCCATAAATGTTGGGCACTTTCCCTGAAACAGCAGGCGCAAGGCATCGGACGCAGTAACGCCTTGTTTTCTGCACGTTGACAGA
>JAFDBG010000097.1 GCA_019313385.1 Deltaproteobacteria bacterium
GGAAAAGCCAATGTTGGCATTTCCGCCAAATGGTCGCGAATCGTTTCTCTGGCAAGTCCCAATCTCTTTGCAATCCGGTCCTGCGGGATGCCGAGGCGGTTCATGCGGAATATCTTTAAGTCGAGTCCCATCTGCGTTGCCGCACGGAGATCGGCGATATAGGAATCCACCGCCTGGCGTGAACGGCCGATGACAGTTCCAATTTCTGAAGAGGTCAGACGAGAATTGTTCTGAAATGCCCGCCTTGCTGTCTTTCTTGTCTCTTCTTCCGTCAATTGTCGGGGGCCTATGGCCTTCTTTGCCGCATAGAGCAGCGGATCGAAGCCGGCCAGATCCTTTATGACTGCTTCGACCTCTGTGACACCCGTTGCCTTGTAGGCGCACCACCGGTGAGCGCCGTCGAGGATGCGGTACCTGCCGGGTCTGCCGGGAACGGGTTCTACTTCAAGAGGCTCAAACTTGAAACCATCCCTGATATTCGCCGCAAATATGGCGACACGTTTCTGATCGATCCTGTCTCGCGGGTATATCGATTCATCAAGGATGATGTCTGAGATGGCTATTTGCCTTGTTGCTGTTGCCATGGCCTTGTTCCTCATATTATCTTTAGCTTAAAGCGTGCAAGGTGGAGTGACTTTTGCGTCCCACCCACTGCACAGTGACAGACAAAATTTCATTTTCAGAAAAATGTGAACCTGTCCATGTTTATTCATATGTCAGCATTCCCCTGCTGGCTGAAATATTCGCTCGCATCCGAGATATTACATTCCAGAAATCAACAAGGTATCCCCCAATTCCCCCCACCAATTCTTTCATGCCTTTACGACCTCTTTTCCTGCTTCGGTAGTTATATACCGCTGTTTACCGATCCGGCCCCGGATAACTAAGAAAGACATAACCTCCGCCAAGGTTGTGAAAGTCATTGGCAAAAGCGCAGAGGGTGTGCAAAACGGCCCCAAGATTCCAGCCGCGTTTAAACTCAAGCCGCTCCCACTCCACAGGGAGACCCTGCAGCACTTTATGTATATTGACAGGCAGACTCATATTTTACGGTTCCTTAATCATATAATCGCTGTTCCTTCGATTCCAGAACGAGCTTAATTACTGCGAGGAGTCAAAAAAGGGCGCTGTCCCTCTTTTCCCCATTGCTGCCTGAAATATTCGCTGGCATTAATCCAAGTATTACGTCCCCGGAATTACCTCCTATGAAAAAACTAGGAAGCAGCTCGGAAGTTAATGTCCTCCGAGTTGATTTGCGGGCAAGGCAATTCATCGAAAACAGACTGAACAATATGCCGCAGTGACCGGCAATTTTCCTTGAACTCAAGGGTTTTGCCTTCGTCTTTGACTAAAAAAGATTGTGTCATCATTCCACTTTCATTCATGTTTCTATCCATTTGCAGCATTTGCAGTATAAGGAGGCTTTCGGCCTATCCGTGTCAAATACCTTCTGCACCAACCTATGAGAGGGAAAGTCCGAAGGAAATATGGGAAGCGTCCCTGTATTACCCGGTTTTGTGCCATCCCTGAAGAACCTCAACCACTTCAAAAATGCTGGAAACACAAGCGTGAAGAAGCTGATAACCTTGAAATATAGTTGGAAGGCTACGGTCTACCTTCAAGAGAGCCATGGTCTCATCAAGTTCGCTACTGGGCAGGTGAGCATCAGCATGTCTCAACTCATACACACCGACCAGAGCACTCATCACTGAGCGTGCAGCATCGCCACCGATTTTGGACGCGAGGAGGTTTTCCAAGGTCTTCAGCGAGCCCCATTCTGTCCCCTTCGGTGGGACAACAATAGTCTGCATCGCAGCGGTGTCGAGATTATCAGCGGTCACTCTCGCGACATCTTTCGCCAGCGAGTAAAGCCCGGGGTTATCAACCGCCCTGAATCTGTGGATTCTGGGGAGTAATTCTCGAACAAACTCGTGGTCGCCAAAAACAGATATATTCAATTGCTTTTGAGACAGCACATTGATGAGTTCTATGCCTTCCTTGAGGAATTCTTCCGGGGCCTGGGTCAGTGCCGGCTGTGCCCTGACCTGCGAGGCCAAAAGCTCTTCAGATACGCCACCTTCTGGACCGACATTGTGGCCAGCCCATATTCGCTGCTGCCATTCAGGCAGTAGCACCACATCTTTTGCATACACGTTAACCAGCGACAGCCGGTTTATTCCGAAGTGAACGCTACAGTCGAGGGAGCAACTCACCGATCCTGTGTCTTGGGTATACCATACCAATGACCCACCTCTTCGGTGAGCGAGCGCCATGATCACGTCAGGCTTGAACCATAGCCATCTTCCACTATCCGCAAGCGTTTCTTTTGTTTCCTTGCTTCCCTGCTCGTCAACGATGAAGAAGACGGAAGGTGGTAGCTTATCACTGCGGAGTCTAGGACTTGTCTTAGCTGGCTCTATCCATTCGTTTCCCCACAGTTGCCCCATGACCAAGAAGAGCTTTCTGCCTTCGAAGGCTTTCTCCCACGAACTTGACTTGATGTTCTGATCCGTCGGTATGCCCGAAATGTCTGGGATATCGTCAGATTCATCCACGTCCGTCCTTGACGCATGAATCACAGCGACCTTTTCACCGTAGGGGTGACCGCCTTCATGGATGTCAGCCACCCGGCCTTCCCAACAATCGGTTTGCGTTTTGTCCTGTGAACATCGGTTTTCCCAGCTAATAAAGGAAGCATCGCCGGTTACCACATCACGGCTGCGGTAAGAAGTAGTATACAAACCCATGTTTCGAGCGCACAGATAGTCTTTCAAATGCTCTGCCCGGACCTCCAACAGGATAGGTCTGCCATCCGCTCGTTTGTGTAGACGAGCCACATCGATATAGCCCTCGTTAGGGCGGACCCAGACGTCCTTCTCCCTTTTGAGACCTAATGCAGTCACGAAATCCTGATTGAGATGCCATTCCGATGGATCTACGCTATTGAAGTGCTGATCCAGAACCAGATGTGTTCCTAAGTAGGTGCCATCATAGTCGTCAAAGACATCAGCGGTTACGTACTTGCCATTATCGCAGAACCCGGAGTGATTATGGCTTATCCCAATGTCTTCCCAGCCGAGCTTTGAGACAGGGTCCTTTTGGCCGACCGGAACGGCCACAGTCCCCATGCCGAAGAACTCCTTCCTATAACCCAAGTAGCCGTAACGCCCGATCTTCTCAAGTTCCTGAACGGCCCTCAAGGGTATCCACACCGAACTTTTCAGTTTTCGGCGGCGAATATCAGCCATTTCAAACCAGTCCTGAGTTAGCACAATGTCTCTCATTTTTTATGTCTTATGAGCCTTGTAACCGCAAATAACCGGATGCCAAAAGTTGCAGAGCGTAGCGGAACACCGGTCAGGTGCTGAAAAATGTTGGGGGCGATTCACAGATAATCTTCAACCAGTTCCCTGACTCCCTTGATCATTTCACCAACATCCTTAATATCAAAATCGTCGAACTCTGCATGAAGGGCATGGTTACGCACCCCTGCAAATGCTTTAATACGTTTTGCCTTAACAGGCGTTATAGCCCCAGCCTTTGATAGTTCGTCAATCAGGCTCTCAAGAGATTGCCCTTTCGTAGCAATGCTGTTTTTCAAACATATCTTCTTTACTGTATCTTCAAGCACAGCACTGGCAAGGACCGCAGATTCTATCTTTTTATTACCCTTGTGGTATGTTTCTGCGTGATCTATAAAATTGTCAAATGTCTCTGCAGATACGATGTATTCGATCCTCCTCATTAAGCCGCATTCCCATTCTTGCTGAGCCGACATTAAAAGGCCTAACATTTTCGATACAATTTCTGATGGAATCCCGTGCTTCATGTTCTCATGCGTCATGAGTGTTTTTGATTCGTTGAAGAAAACACTACCCGAGAGAGATACGGTTTGCAAAAGGTTGGAAACTGACGATAGCCATGCATGTACCGGTGTTATTTCATGCGAAGCCACGTAGTAATTATTACTATTCGTGCGCCTCGTCTGTTGTTGGCCTTGTGCTACCAACTCTCGAAATCTGTTATTGATTACATCTTTCATCTCTTCACCTCAGTGCCCTAACGCCATGATGTCTGACGAGCATATGTATAGTGTTTACTGGCTGAAAACTGATTGGCACATCTAATGCCAATCAAAAGCAAAATCAAGGTTGCTTATGCTCGTTCATGACCATCAATTTGTTAGATTCTCATAGTCTAATTACAATCCGTGAGTTCCAGCCTACTCGGACATTTTATGCCGTTTCGGTTTTGTTTAGTACTTTTACTTTTTCAATGGTTCGATATATTTTTATGTGATGATTATATACTTTCTTTATTCTTACAATAAATTCATTTCGTCTTTTCAGTTTTGAAGCGAGTGAGTCATCGGCATAAATTTTAAGCTTATTTCCCTTGTTTTCCTCACCGCATATTTCCACCAAAATTTCCCATTCATCTTGAACGGGATCTTTCCTAAAGACATGTACATATAGCTTCTCTTTTTCGTTCAGCATTTTGTACTTTATCTCTAAACCATCGAATTTCCGCTTACCAATCTTCTCTCCTTTGCGAGAAAGTTTATCCTTTTCAAGACCTTCTTTTTTACCTGCTTTAGCCAATTTGTCAGCAGCTTTGTTTTGTTTGCGTCTCCTGTACTCAATATTAACTCTTGCAAAAGTTTTTTCAGAGAGTTTTTTTCTTGTTTTATCCAGCTCATCTAGTAGTTTATGGTTTTTAATAGGCTTACCTTCATGGTTCTTCCATTTATTCTTGCGCCACTCTCTGATTCTATATGCAGAAGTCTTCTCTTCATCTATTAATCCGTATCTGTCAGTAATAAATATTATTTGATTGATATCTTTCAATGCTTCATTGTTGATTTCAAACACTTCACTGGTTTTCTTCATTGCTTGGATTAGAGCCTCTAATTCCAATCTTTCAATGTTACCGCCAATGTAAGTCCCTATTGTAATTGGGACTGGTTCTAGATTCACAGAATCAGGGAATGTGATCAAAAAACCAACTCCACCAGGGTTTTGCGAGCTGTAGTCCATGGCTCCGTCACAATTAACATATACAGCATACGGATTAATCATAATTCATTTTGGTCAACTTGCATGTCACTTACTTGTTACTCATGCACTCTTCTCATTTTTATTTTTGTATCTAACAAGTGATTATGCGGACATGGATATTATCACCTTTGTAATAATACCCGCCTTTTTTCATTCTCTCGTTTCACATGATGGGCACTCCCGGAGTTCCTGGGAGGTTGTTCCGTAAAATCGTCCAAGGGTTACCCATTTTGATACTCAAAATTCTTCATGAGATATTCGACACTCATGTTTCCCATGACGGCATTGTGCGGGGTTAAAACGTATTTCCAGTGCTTGCCGCTGTTGCGGGTTGTGAACTCTGTTGCATGGGTACAATACTGATCTGCTGCCCGTGCCTTGTCCTGGACATCCGATGAATCAATATCACCTTCCTTTTTTGTTTCTACAAGGTAAATAGCATTCAAAAAAGGTCGTTGTTCCTATTTATCTATTTACCTTGTAGGCGGTGAGATCCATTATTGCTTTAAAGATCATTGACCGAAATCGCCACATCATAGTCAACGCCGATTGTTTCAAAATGCCTTGCCCCGCACTTGAT
>JAFDBG010000098.1 GCA_019313385.1 Deltaproteobacteria bacterium
AACCTTGTCGGGTAGAAGATACCGACCTGCAAGCCGGTATGAAGATACCATGTGTCGTTTAATCAAACAAGAATGATTGAAGAGCCTTAATCTGCCGCGTAGCGGCTTACTTGAGCATGTCTTTACAGCCAATACTGATTGCCGGTGAATGGCGGCAGGCACGTAACCCGGTTGATTCGTTTACAGCGTTCAATCCGGCAACGAAATCGCCCCTGGAGGATCGCTATCCCGTATCGGGGATGGAAGATGTACAATCGGCCCTGGTGGCGGCGCAGGCTGCCGTTGCGGCGCTTTGCACCGTTTCGCCGGGAACGATTGCCGGGTTCCTCAGAAAATTCGCTCAGAATATCGAAGACCGTGCGGAGGCACTGGTCGAGATGGCAAACCTGGAGACGGCACTACCTGTGGAGCCGCGCCTCCGGTCCGTCGAGCTGCCCCGTACCACCGATCAGTTACGACAGGCCGCCACAGCCGTCTGCGATCGATCCTGGTGTCATGCCACCATCGATACGAAAGCCAACATTCGCTCCCTTTATGGTCCGCTCGGTGGCCCCGTGGTCGTGTTCGGCCCCAATAATTTTCCCTTTGCATGCAACTCTGCCGCCGGGGGAGATTTCGTAGCGGCCATAGCGGCTGGTAATCCGATTATCGCCAAGGCCAACACGGGACATCCCTGTACCACAAAACTGCTTGCTCAGGCTGCCTTTGATGCCGTTCGGGTCAGCGGACTGCCTGGGGGAATGGTCCAGTTACTCTATCGAACGCCACCGGATGTGGGGTTCGCTCTGGTGTCTCATCCACTCACCGGGGCGACGGGATTTACCGGCAGCAAATCGGCCGGACTGGCCCTGAAAGCCGCCGCCGACAAAGCGGGCAAATTGATTTATCTGGAAATGTCTAGCGTCAATCCCGTCTTTGTACTGCCCGGCGCACTGGAGGAACGACTGACCGAAGTGGCCGGAGAACTGTATGCGTCATGTTCTCTCGGGGCGGGTCAATTCTGCACCAATCCCGGCCTGGTAATTGTACAGGAGGGCGGACAGAGCGAGGCTTTCCTCGCCGAAGCCCGTTGTCATTTTGCGGAAAATCCGGGAGGGACGCTCCTGGGCCCGCAGGGACCAACCGGTATTGCCGATGCCCTGAGGATACTGCGGCAAAACGGTGCCGAGATCATCACCGGCGGTGAAGAACTCGATACTCCCGGTTATGCCTTCGCCAATACCCTGCTTCGCGTATCCGGTGATGCCTTTTTAGCCGACCCAGAGGCACTCCAGACCGAAGCGTACGGTACCGTCAGTCTCGTCGTCTGCGCTCGTGATGCCGGGCAGATGGGGGAAATCGCCGCGGCTCTGGAAGGCAGCCTCACTGGCTGTATCTACAGTCATTCAGAGGGGAACGATGACCCGCTGTATGACCGAATCGAACCGGTGCTCCGTGAGAAAGTGGGCCGCCTCCTCAATGATAAGATGCCCACCGGCGTTGCCATCAGTTCGGCGATGAATCACGGGGGGCCTTATCCGGCGACGGGACACCCAGGTTTCACCGGACTGGGGATTCCCGCCTCGCTACTCCGCTTTACAGCGCTACACTCGTACGACAACGTCCGCCCATACCGCCTGCCACCAAACCTTCAGGACAAAAATCCCACCGGCAGCATGTGGCGTTTTATCGATCTTGAGTGGACACGGCGGTACCTGTGATTCTGGGAAAATAGGAACAGCGCCCTTTGATGAAAGGCGGTACAATTCTACCAAAAGGCGCTAAATATGAGCCCACTGATGATGACACGCTTAAGACAGATCATCAACTATATTAAATTCCTTGACAGCAAGTTTTCAAGTAGTATGGTCTCCGTTGCGTTGCGATGTGGGGGTTTTCTTATTGTACAACCGGTCGGCGTATTTGTCATAAAAATAGTCACTATTTCCCCTGAAACGGAGAATCTGGAGGTTTTGTAATGATTGATCTTGTGAAAAAGTTCTTTGGAAAAAGTACAAAGAATAGCACAGTAGAGGGGGAAGACTCCGTTCATGACCTTCGGATCGCGACCTGTGCCCTCCTGCTTGAAATGTCCCGGGTAGACGGTGAGTTCAGCGAGTCCGAAAGAGAAAGTATCCTTTCAATCATTAAGAAGGAATACGAGGTGGACGATGAACATGTCACCGCAATCACTGAGGCTGCCGATAAAGAGCTGAATGGAAGTTTGGATCTGTGGCAGTTTACCAATCTTATCAATCAAAATTATACACAAGAAGAAAAGATCGAAATAATCGAAATGGTCTGGCGTATTGCCTACACGGACGGCAAGCTCGACAAGCATGAGGATTTTCTTGTTCATAAACTGGCAAATCTACTCCGTCTGACTCACCGGCAGCTCATTGATGCCAAGGTAAAGATACGTGAAGTCATGGGGATCGCCGGCGGAAACCGGTGATCTACGCTTAAGGTATGATCCTGATAGAGAGCTCAATAATGAAGGTCTTGTTGGGATTTATCATTCGATGCCTGCCCTACTCTTGCCTTTTACAAATAAAAAAAGGGCCGGTTTCGAAAAACCGACCCTTTTGACTGAAAGCAGTTAACAACTATTATAGTTTAAAGAGCAGATCAGCGTAAGTCGGTACGGGCCACATATCCGCTGGCACCAGCATTTCCAGTGCGTCGATATCGACGCGCAGAGCCTGCATGGCCGGGACGACTTTATCCCGGTAGGCTTCGGCTTGTTTGACAGTAATATCAGTCTTCTGCGCCTTTTCCGCCGCCGCATTTGCAGGACTTTTTTTCACCTTCTATTTTTTCACCTTCTTTTTCTTTACTGAAAGGACAAGCTTATCTTTCAGGAGATCACCGAGTGTTCCCATTGAGGTGGGGGCATTTTGAAGGTACTCGCGATAGTCGTCGGCCATTCCCGATTCATTTTCCTTCTTATCATCCCGTTCCAGCGCCAAAGAGAGTCTTCTTTTCTCACGATCAACCGTTTCAACAGTCACTTCCAAAGTCTGTCCCTGTTCCAGAACTTCACCGGGGTGGTTAATGCGTTTTCCACCACCGAGCTTTGAAATATGAATCAGTCCGTCCACACCCCCTTCAAGGGTTACAAAAGCCCCGAATTTTGTCAGACGTGCCACTACTCCGACATGTGAAGACCCCGCGGGATATTTCTCTTCAACTTGATCCCAGGGATTTGGAAGGGTCGCCTTGAGGCTGAGTGCCACCCGGTCCCTTTCCCAGTCCAGATTCAAAATTACCAGTTCCAGTTCCTGGCCGACGGAGAGTACATCGTGAACATCCTCGATCCGTGCCCATCCGATTTCAGAAATGGGGAGCAGTCCCTGAATGCCGCCGATATCGATAAACGCGCCAAACTCCTCAATCGAGGCCACTGTCCCCTTAACCTTCATACCCTCGCTCAATTTCTCCTTGAGCTGTTCCTTCTTTGCGCGCAATTCCGCTTCCAGTATGGCCCGGTTGGAAAGGATGATATTCCGGCCATCTTCTCCATATTCCGTAATGATGAATGGCATTCGGTTCCCCACGTATTCGGAGGAATCTTCCACGCGCCGCAGCCCCATCTGGGAATAAGGGCAAAAGGCCCTGGTGTCTCCGGCTATCTTGATCTGGAATCCACCCTTTATCTCCGTTTCCACCAACCCCTCAACCGGGATCTTGTTATCCCAGGCATGGCCAAGGTAGTTCCGCCCCGCCTCACCGGTGGTGATCTGTGTGGTAAAGAGAACCTCTCCGTGCCGTGACGACAGGAAATACGCCGTAACCGTATCGCCGATCTTAAACGGAAGTTCACCGTTTTCGTCGAGAAGTTCCTTCTTGTCGAGGAGGCCCTCGCTCTTGCCACTGAGACCCAGAAAGACCCACTCGGAGCCAATATCGACGATTTGGACCTCCATACGCTGTCCCGGTTCCAGCCACCCCGTTTCACCCGTGCTTTCCTTCAGGAGTTCTTCAAATGATAATTCATCATTTTTTTCTTCAACAGTCATATTCTCTCATCCCTGTGTCTCAAATTTTCACGGAGCTTGTCACTGCAAACTCTTTCCCCTGCTCTTCTTGAATATTATATACCCTCCCAGAAGTATCAGGAGCGCAGGGAATACATATTTCCCCCAGTCTTCAATTTCCGGATAGAAGTTCTTCATTACAAAAAACCCAACACCCACGACACCGATAAACCAGCCTCCGACATCTCTGGCGTGCTGGGCAAGCATGGCGGCGGATATAACGATCAGGAGTATCGGCCAACTTTTATCAAATCCATAGATATCGCTGCTGTTCAAAATAATAAGTACTCCGAGGGTAATAAGAATCGCGGCCCCTATAAATCCCCGTGTGCATCTCTCGGTTTTCACATCAATCTCCTTCAGTTTCTTTGGGCTTCGTCAATCTATTTATCATTATTTTTTGCAAGTTCCATAAATGGTTTGAACAGGTCAATCGGTATGGGGAAGAGTGTCGTCGAATTATTTTCCGCAGCCACGACCGCGAGTGTCTGGAGATAGCGAAGTTGCAGCGATATTGGCTGCTCTGCCATCATCTTACCCGCTTCAGTGAGCTTCTGCGCGGCCTGGAATTCGCCCTCCGCGGCTATGACCTTTGCCCTTCTCTCCCGTTCTGCCTCGGCCTGTTTCGCCATCGCCCGCTGCATCTCCTGAGGAAGGTCAATGTGCTTCACCTCAACAGTCGATATCTTTATCCCCCACGGGTCGGTGCTTCGATCGAGTATCTCTTGCAGCTGCCCGTTGATCTTCTCTCGCTCGGCGAGGATTTCATCCAGTTCAACCTGCCCGCAAACACTCCGCAGGGTGGTCTGCGCGAGCTGAGATGTGGCGTAGAGGAAGTTCTCGACCTCGACAACTGCGCTGTTGGCCGTCAGTACCCTGAAGTAAATCACCGCGTTTACCTTGATGGATACATTGTCCCGCGTTATCACATCCTGCGGGGGGACATCCATCGTGATGATCCTCATATCCACCTTTACCATCCGGTCTATTACGGGTATCAGAATGATAAGACCGGGGCCCTTAGTGGCTATAATCCTCCCCAAACGAAATATCACGCCCCTTTCATACTCGTTGAGCACCCTTATCGATGCCGCGAGGAACATCACTATCAGGACAACCACTGTTATTATTGCGTACATAATATACCCTCCTGTATCTCTTTTATTTTTTTACATCTTTTCTATCTTGAGATTTAATCCCTTGACGCCGATTACACGTACGTCCGTTTCTTCTTCTATGGGCTCCCCACTAGAGGCATTCCAGAGCTCTCCTTTTACCAGAACCTTTCCATCAATATGTACGGGGGTTATTGTTTTACCTTCCCTCCCGATCATCCCCTCGACGCCCGTGAAAGGCTTTTTCATTTGCGCCTTCACGGCAAGAGACACAACCGCAATGAAAAAGAGTGACACTATAATGATTGTTGGGATCATCACACCAAACGATACCCTGAGAGCAGGAACGGAAGAATCAAACAACATGACAGAACCCAGGGCAAGCGAGATAACTCCCGCTACGCTGAGCATGCCGTGGCTTACTATCTTTAT
>JAFDBG010000099.1 GCA_019313385.1 Deltaproteobacteria bacterium
AGGTTATATCGGTGGCCCACACGTGATTGGCCCGTGTAATCTTAAGATCGCGCAGAAGATAGGGATACTTTACATGTTCGGGATGTGCCAGTGAAAGCCTTGGTTTGATATACAACGCCTCAATTCCCATCCGGCGCATCATACGACGCACTCTGTCACGGCCCACGTCATAACTGAGATGGTCAGGGAAAACTGGACAGGTGCATAAGTGGTGAAGCTGCTCTATAATAAGCATCAAAGACAGGTTGCGGCATGAACATGAACCCAGGACGGCTTACCACTTATAAATCACTGTCCTCTTAGAGCGCTAAGAAATGTGCCCTCTTAAAAGCGGCATTATCTCCCACCTAAAATAAACCTTCAATACTTCGCTGATTTCACAAATCTTTATTATTAATATCATTGACAAATTGATCCAAAAGTGTTTTTAATCTCGACCAGAGAGAGTCTTGACAAATAACGCATAGTTAATAGAATAGAGGCACTATGGCAGAAGATTATTACAAAACACTTGGAGTAGGTAAAACCGCGTCCGGCGATGGTATAAAAAAGGCCTACAGGAAACTTGCCCTCAAATATCATCCCGATAAAAATCCCGGTGACAAACGGGCCGAGGAGACATTCAAGAAGATCAGCGAGGCATATGCCGTCCTGGGGGATACCGAGAAACGCAAACAATACGACAGCTTCGGCTCACAAGAGGCATTCAACCAAAGCTTCTCGCAGGAGGACAAATTCAGGGGCTTCGATCTGAACGATATATTGAGAGGTCTTGGTGGGTTTGGTGGTGCCCGGGGCAGGGGACAGAGGCAGGCGTATGGGAATGACGATATGTTTTCTCAACTCTTTGGAAATCAGCAGTATCAGCAGCAGGCGCAAGCACCCCGAAAGGGACAAAACATCGAATACAACCTTTCCATCACTATTGAGGATGCGTATTCTGGCGGGGAGAAGAGGATATCCTTTAAAAAGGATGACGGTGGATTGAATGAGATGACCGTAAAGATACCTAAGGGTATCTCAACCGGTAAAAAACTCAGGCTTGCGGGCAGAGGTCTCCCCGGTTTCAACCGTGGTCCCTCCGGAGATATATTCATAAACATCACCGTTGCTTCAAGTCCTGATTTTACGAGGGATGGAGACGATGTATATATTCATAAAGCCATTACTTTCCCCCAGGCAGCACTGGGAACATCAATGGATATTCGGTTTCCAGACGGTGAGGTCAAGCGGATCAAGGTGCCAGCGGGAACACAGCCAAATACCAAGATCAGGATGAAGGGATTCGGGTTTCATAAGTTTAAGAAAACCACCAGAGGAGACGGCTATGTGCGGTTTACTATCGAAGTTCCCAAAAAGCTTACCAAAAAACAGTCTCAACTAATACAATCGCTCGCCGAAGAAGGTTTATAGTCTTTCTTTCGTCTTTCGAAATTCTTTATTTAGGAGGGGGCGAGGACTCATTCAATTAGACAAATTCAATAGTAATATCGGGAAATTCTTTCTCGAATTCTTCTTTCAGACTCTTCATAAGCGACGAGATGATCGCCCCGGCGATACCTCGGCAGGTTGCGCAGTTCGGGAGATGACTAAGGAAATCGGTGAACAGATACATCACCTGTCTTTCTTCGTTGTAGCGAACCCTGGTCACGACTCCCAGTCGATCCAGGGAGAGCCCGCTTTCCGGGTCTTTGATCCGGGCAAGGATTGCGTCGATCTTTCGTGTCATTTCAGGATCCATACTTTTGCACCTCTATCGATAATGAAATAATCAATCGAGAAAATAGCAAGGGCAAAGACACAAAATCGCATCTCTCAGTATTCGATCTTTTTTTTTACACTGAAATGTTGAGGGGGGGATCATTGAAGAGATAGTTTGGACGCCCCGGTTCCAATGAGCTGTTTTTATAACGTCCGATAAGATATGTTATGTAAACTTTGATTCAAATCAGTTTCAGCAAGGCTTTATTTACGAGAACTACTCAGGGAGGCAGGCTGCCCCAACAAATCACCCTGTCATATCCTTTAACAGTGGGAGCACAAGCTCCAGAGCGTGTCGCCCCTCTTGTATGGTCTCATCCGCCTTGTTGAATTCAAGAAGGCCTATATGGGCCAGCCTGGGAGATATCAGCAGATCGGGAGGATCTCCCGCAAGCCTCTGGCGAGTTATTCGATCCTGCATTATGTTTGAGGATGTCGCCATCACTTCGAAGATTGAAGGGTCCCGATCCGCGTTAGCTGATCCGAACCCCGCCGGAATGAAAGATTTTCCCTTCTCTATTGTGTCGTTCAGGTAAGATGTCAATTGTTCACGCAGTTTCCCCGTTGTTTCTCTCTTTTTAGACGGGATCTTCCGTCGTGAGTTTTTCTTCATTCTGCGTTTTCCCATGAGACCGGAGTTGAGGTTAACCGCTATGACGATATCTGCACCCATGGCCCGGCACAACGATACGGGGACCGGATTCACCAGGCCTCCGTCCACAAGCCACTGTCCCCCCTGTTTAAAAGGCGCGAATATCCCTGGCATTGACATGCTCGCGCGCACAGCATCCATTAGAGATCCGCTTTTGAGCCATATCTCGCGTCCCGACATCAGGTCTGTCGCAACCGCGGCGAAGGGTATGGAAAGATCTTCAATATTTGGATCCGCAAAGTTTTTTCTGAAGAAGCTTATGATCTTTTCTCCCTCAATGAACCCGGATCGGGGAAACATCAGATCCATGAATCCGATAATATCCGACCACGAGAGCTCCCGCACCCATTCATCCAGTTGATCCACCGTGCCGGCTGCGAGCGATCCGCCAACAATTGATCCTATCGACGTTCCGCACACAATATCTATGGGTATTCCTTCCTCACGCAGACCCTGTATCACGCCTATATGCGACCAGCCACGGGCCGAGCCACTGCCAAGCGCCAGACCGATCTTTCTTGCTTTTGTCATGTCAGAGCCCCTTCCCCCCTACGCCAATTCTATATCTCCCAATATCCCCAGTTTATCACCCATAATGATCAAGACACCCATGACCCCTTCTATACGCAGTCCGAAGTCGAGCGCGCCCTTTATGTCCCCTGCCCTTCTTACATGGTTGCAGACGGCAGTTGCCGCGGCATCGGACAGGGTTGCCGATTCTGACGTGACGCATACCGCGTCCGCCCTGCCGAAACTCAGCGAATGTCCGACCGTTCCTGAAGAGGTGCAGACACCGGCAGGAACTCCTCCATGCTTTATCCTGATAGAAACCTTATAACTGAGAGGAGAATTTCCGGCGAAGATTCCAACGATGGCATCCTTATTTGTGAGTTTCAGGAATATATCGCCCCCATTTTCTATTATGACATTGTCTGAACATTTTATGAGATCCACACCGACATTCCGCGCGATTGCCCCCGCGACGGAGGCCATGGGACCGACGCCACAGCGGCGCGATGCCTCTGTCATTTCTCTTATTATGGCCGGCGCGAATTCATCTGCCTCAACCGGCGTCATCGAATTTATAAATGGGGGATTGTGTCTGATGTACTCTTCTATGAATTCCCGGTGTCTGTGCACGGACTGGATTGCCGCGTCTCTGCAATCACTGTCCGCTCCTATATAGAGATCAGTTTCCTTTATCTTTACCTGAAAGTATACAAGGTCCCCTTTGGAAATCCTGTTTCTATAGGTTCGCTTGCGGTATTCCATCTTCGTCCATATACCTACATGAACCGTGTCGCGCCTGGACCCAGGAGCTCGTCAGCTTCTTTTTTGATGTCTTCCGAGATTTCAACCTTTGAGCCTTCACCAAGAGAGATAATGGTTTCAGCGCTGTTTGGTGACTGTAAATGTATATATCCTGCATTGTTGCCACTTCGCCTGTCAAGTATTGCTTTAAGCTCTTTTACCGTTCCTCCGTCCAATTTTTCGGTATCGATCATAAAATGCACGGAGGAAAAAGGTGTCTTCATCGCCTCCTCAACAGTGGTAATTTCAGAAGCCACAATTTTGTTCCCCTCGTCACCGATATCAAGCCGCCCTTTTATGTAAAGTGGCTCTTCGCTCCTGATTATAGAGATTCTGTCCCTGTACAGATCCGCGAAGACAACAACAGTGATAAAACCCTTCAAATCCTCGATGGTTACATAGGCCATTGTCTCCTTTTTCTTTGTTGTAGTCTCCTTTACATTGCTCACCACCCCGGCGACCGCCACGGTGCTCCCATCCTGTTTTCCAGATAATGTCAGGGAATCACTGTTCACAATGGTGTTAAGACTGTCCGCGTATTTCAGGAGAGGATGACCGGTTATGTAAAAGCCCAGCATCTCCTTCTCATAAGACAGCAGAATGTCATGGTCCCATTCCGGGACATCGGGAAGGTGTGGCTGTGATGTGTCCTCAATCCCTGATTGATCAAAGAGACTGATCTGGCCACTTATCCGGTCTTTGTTTCTCTTCTGGGCGGCGAGGGCGATATCCTCATAACCTTCCATCAGACGGCACCTGTTTTCCTCCAGGGAATCGAACGCGCCGCATTTGATCAGGCTCTCGATGACTTTCTTGTTGATCTTGTGCATGTCCACCCTGTCACAAAAATCATGGAATGAGGTGAACTTTCCCTCTGATGTCCTTGCAAGTATTATGGAATCCACGGCGCCATTGCCGACGTTTTTCACGGCGGACAGACCGAATCTGATATTGTCTCCCGCAACATTAAAATCGGTGAAGGATTCATTTATGTCCGGGGGCAACACGTTGATCCCCATATCCCTGCAGCTGCCGATGTACTTTATGATATTCTCCCGGTTGGTTTTCTCGCTGGTGAGCAGCGCCGTCATGAATTCCACCGGATAGTGGGTCTTCAGATAAGCGGTCTGAAAGGAGATCATAGTATAAGCGGTACTGTGGGATTTGTTGAACCCATAACCGGCGAACGTTTCCATCTGATCCCATATTTTTTTTGCCGTGGCCTCTGAAATCTTGTTTTTCTTCGCACCAGCAAGAAATTTGGGGCTTTCCTTTCCCATCGCGGAGGCTTTCTTTTTACTCATGGCCCTCCGAAGGTTATCCGCATCCGCCATACTGTAACCGCCGATTGCACCGGCAATCTGCATTACCTGTTCCTGATAAATTATAGTGCCATAGGTTTCCTTCAGTACGTCTTCGAGGCGCGGATCTTCGTAAACAATTTTCTGCTTGCCCTGCTTTCTCGCTATATAGTCGGGAATCATGGTCATTGGACCCGGGCGGTAGAGGGAGATCAGTGCAATAATATCCTCAATACAGTCCGGTTTTATATTAACAAGCAGATCTTTCATGCCGGAGCTTTCAAGCTGGAAGACGCCATCCGTCTGTCCCTTCGCGAGCAGTTTATATGTGTCTTTGTCATCAAGAGGAATGGATTCTATCGAAAAATCAGCCTCTCCCCTCCCCTCCCTGATAAATTTCAAGGCATCCCTGATAACTGTGAGCGTTCTAAGGCC
>JAFDBG010000100.1 GCA_019313385.1 Deltaproteobacteria bacterium
TTCAAAATAATCCCGATACTGTCAACCTTTTCCCCTATAGACCGCGCCTTCTTGAACCATGGATTAGTGCCGAGCACTCGTTCCTCGACTCGGGACTAATCCTTTTTTTGTTAGGCGAACTTTCTAATATTATTAAACACTGACAAATATAAGACCATAAATTCATTTTGATGAATTAAGTGTTGTGTCCCCCGAATTACCTAATCTGTCAATAAAAAAGGGCGCTGTCCCTATTTCTTTCGCTAATTTTTCTCTTTCTTGGAAAGAATAGCTACCCGTTCAAAATAGTAAGGTACTGGTACAAGATCACCTTTCTCCATTGTCTTTAGTTCAGCATCACAGCATTTTTTCATATATTCAATGTCGTGCTTCTTTTCTTCAGCATATTCCCAAGTTTGTTTTCCTTCTACCAGATTTGCACCTCCCGTAACTTCTGCGATTAACTCGCCGCTGGTTTTTGGCTCACCATTCGGCTTTTCAATCTGAGGTGCTTTCTTTCTGAATAATTTACTTAAAAGACTCATCGAATCTCCTTACCACCTATCGATGACTTCACCGGCGGGCGGTTAGCGACCGGCGAATGTGAATGCTATGAATATTAAGATATTAGTCATAAAATCTTACCACCTCCGGTTGAAATCACTCCAAGTGAACCTGTACTGATATTCGCTTTTTCATGAATTAACCTAATAACTGTTTCTACATCATTAATGGTTTTTTCAGTTACGTCCTTTGTACAACGTTTTTCCCAGTCTGTTTTTGGTAATTCTTTTTCAATAGGTTTTACTTTTAATTGAGTCCATTCATCATAAATTGCAACTGTCCTTGCATGCGCCATATAGTCGCGAAATTTCCACAGTGACTTGATAGATTGGAAAGGCTCTTTCCCAAAATCCATATCAATTTTAAGATGATTGCAAATCATATTTAATTTATTCATCTTCGGTATTCTTTCTACATCATCCCAAAATGGAAACATTTTTTCACCAGCAAAATTTAGATAAGCTTCAAAACAAAAAGCAATTAGAATTTGAGCATTCATATACATATAGTCACTGAAAGGTCTTATATTATTTTCATCTTTGAGTACTTGCGTCGCAGAAAGCCATAAAATCGAATGTGTAAATATGGTATTTTCTTGTTTGATCGTAATGCGTTCTTTAGGTTTCATGTAAACAAACTCCTAACGCCCGCCTTCACCTGGACAAGCCCGCCCTTGAGCGGAAGAACTAACTTAACATGACATCAATTCTTTGATAGCGGGCAATTCACGTCATATCACCACGCGGGCTTGGCTCAGGTGCAAGGCGATTGTTAGCGATTAAGCCTCTATTACGTTAAAGTCAGGCTTTTATACGCCTCTATTTTTAACATATTTTTGAATGTACCCCTCAGAGGGCTTGTTGGGCGCGCTCTTCTGTGGAAATCCTCTTGTCATTATCATCGCAGGGAGAGGAGATATATCCCAACCCCTCTCCCCACATCGCATCGCGGAGTGATGCCCTCAGAAAATCCCAGGAATCAACCGATAGCGCACGCGCTGTGCATAATCCCGATACCCCGGCAGTTCATCCTGTAGAGTCTGGTCTTCCAGCGTGGTTCTGATCACGGTAATGATCAGCGCCACCATCGCCGGTATGAGTGTCCATATCGAGCCTAATGCCAGCACAATGCCTGCCAGTGGCAGAATATTTCCAGCATAGCCCGGATGTCGTACGATCCGATAGGGGCCAGTGTCACACACCAGATGTCCTCGATCCGTCTGAATCCTGACCACGCTTGAGAAGAAGCGATTCTCCACCAATGCCCACGCGGCGAAGGCGTATCCCCATGCGATCAAAATGAAGCCGAGCAGGGTAAGCCATGTCGGGAAGACGGGGGACCACCCAAAGCGGTGATCGAGTCCCGCCACAATGACCGGGGGAAAAAATAAACTCACCGCCATCAGTGGAGCCAGCACCTTATCCCATGGCTTCGCCTCCTGCGCCTTTTTAAAATTGACGCGTTCCGCCAGCAGCCCTGGATGCAGCCGTTCCGCCCATATGCGCCCCCCGATGCTGGCTACGACGAACAGGAAGGAAAAGATCCACGCCGACCACCACCCGAGATTCCCTCCACACACCAAGAGCATGAGGGGGATGAGGAGAGAGAGCAGAATTAAACGAATCCACTGAGAGGGAGTCATTGTTTGAACGGTCTGTTGATTGGTTGTCTGTGATGCCATAGCAATCCTCCAACGCTCTAATTCTGTGATTAATGTGTGATTTGCTCATGCGACTTTTTGAACTCACCGTGAACAGGTCCACTTTCGCTAACCATTGATTATCAGGCAAACTTGCCCTGATATGATGATATTGACGGTATTTTCGGGCATATTTGCCTTGCCCTATTATCTTCAATTTTGTTATTATTCTTAGCAAGTAAGGATGACATATGTCAATGCTTAAAAAGATTCCCAAACATAGGAAACTGCTTGATGAAGTACGGGATGTAATGAGGTTGCATCACTACTCGATTCATACGGAACGAACTTATTGTGACTGGATTAAACGGTATATACGCTACCATGATATGACCAGTCGACAAGATTTAATAGATGGGGAAGCTAGGATTGAGTCCTTTCTGACACATCTGGCAGTGGATAAAGACGTGGCTCCATCAACACAAAATCAGGCTATGAATGCGCTGGTTTTCCTGTATAAACATGTTCTGAAACAATCCCTCGACCAGGAAATTAATGCGGTTCGGGCAACCAGGAAGATCACTATCCCTGTAGTTATGACCAGGGAGGAGGTAGCGCGGATCATTGCCCTTATGGAGGGTGTTCCGCAACTGGTTGTTAAGTTATTATACGGAAGCGGACTGCGCATTATGGAAGCGGCTCGCCTTCGTGTGCAAGACATAGATTATAATTTCAAACAAATAACTGTTCGCTCAGGCAAAGGCGGAAAAGATAGAATTACGACTTTTCCAATCTCAGTAATCCCGTTACTCCAGAATCATCTTGCAAAGGTACGGGTGATCCATAAACGGGATCTGGATCAGGGATATGGGGAGGTTTACATGCCAAATGCTCTCGCAAGAAAATATACAAATGCCGCAAAGGAATGGAATTGGCAGTATGTGTTTCCCGCTCGTAATATTTCCGTTGATCCTCGCGGCGGAAAAGTCCGCCCCCATCATGTCGATCCCAGTGTTGTCAACAAGGCAATCAAAGCGGCTGTGCATAAGGCAGGACTAACGAAGCGAATAAGCGCTCACACATTCCGGCACCGTTTCGCCACGCATCTTCTTCAGCGCGGCACCGATATAAGGACTATACAGGCATTGTTGGGGCACAAGGATGTAGCCACAACCATGATATACACTCATGTATTGCAACAGGGTGGACAGGGCGTGCTAAGTCCGCTCGACGATCTTGATATTTAAACGGGTATAACCATTTGGAAGAACTATCATCGAGTTTCGATATATTGAAAGAGAAGTTTAAGGGGTATGAAGATCGTCCAGAGCAGCGTGAGATGGCGGGTGAGATTCTGGCTTCCCTGCCGGGGGGTAAACTGCTGATCGAGGCGGGGACGGGTGTCGGTAAATCTTTTGCCTATCTTATCCCCGCGATACTGTCGCGCGAGAAGACCATTATCTCTACATCCTCCCTGGCCCTTCAGGATCAGCTTGTAAAGAAGGATCTCGTGTTTCTCCGCAAGGCGCTCCCGCAGAAGTTTTCATTCGGGATACTCAAGGGAAAGAACAACTATGTGTGCCTGAAGAGGGAACGGGAATATGCCGGAAGCGGCAAGTTTTATATACGGTTTCGCAAATGGCTGTCGGAGACGGAGACGGGTGAAAAAAGCGATATTCCCTTCACGCCGAAGTTCTGGTCGGAGGTCTGCGGCGATTCACAGGATTGCGGCGGGCGCACCTGTCCCTTCTACGGTCGGTGTTTTTATTACAGGCACTACCGCGGGCTCTACTCCAAAGATATCCTCGTGGTCAACCATCACCTGCTGATATATGATCTGCTTTCGGATTTCAGCCTGCTGCCGTTCCACAAACAGCTGATCATAGATGAGGCCCCCGATATTGAGGATGTCATATCAACCGTTCTCGGCAGTACCCTGAACTATTCGAGGACGGCATGGCTTCTCTATCGGCTCAGAGGGCTGAAGGTGGTTGTCGATCATCTCTTTCCAGGGGTGGAAACATTTTTCAAGAAGACGGATGTGCCGCCCTGGCCCGTGTGTCCCGTTCCGGTTGCTGTGACGGAAAAGCTTAAAAAGTTGAGAAAGGATCTCGTCCTGACCAAGGCGGCTTCATCGCTGGAGAAACGCAAAAAATCCACGGTGGACGAGGAGCTCAGAGACAAAATAGATATAACCATCGGTTATATCGAATCATTCGCTGCGGATATGGATGATTTTATAGGACAGGACAACAAGGATAAGGTGTATTACGCGGAGGGAACGAACGGCGGCATGGAGCTTAAAAGTAGCCTTGTGGAGTCGGGAAATGCCTTTGAAAATCTCATGCGCGCTTACAGCGGCGTGATCATGACATCCGCCACGCTGACATCTGGCAAAAACTTTACCTTTCTGAAAAAGAGACTGAATATCGAAGACTTTGAGGAAAAGATTATCGGTTCTCCCTTTGATTTTCAAACGCAATCGCTGCTCTATATCGATAAAGATCTGCCGAAGCCAGATAATGAAGAAAGCGGCCCGTTCCAGAAGGAAAGCCTGAAGGTGATAGAAAGACTTATTGAGGCGTCACGCGGCAGGGCCCTTGTGCTGTTTACCTCTTACCGAAACCTGAATTTTGTCGCGGAGAATGTGGAGACGCAATATCCCTTCAAGAGTCAGGGGGATATGCCGCCGGCGAAACTTATCAAATGGTTCAAGGATACCCCCGATTCTGTGCTGTTCGCGACGGCCACTTTCTGGCAGGGGATTGACATAAAGGGGGATGATCTCAGCCTGGTGGTAATCGTCAGGCTTCCATTCAGTTCGCCGGGTGATCCGGTGTATCAGGAAAGGTGCAACAGATTAAAGGGCAGATGGTTTTACGACCTCGCGCTTCCCCACGCCACACTGTCCCTGCGGCAGGGGTTTGGACGGCTTATAAGGGGGCGTGATGAGTGTGGGGTGGTTGCCATACTGGACACGCGGCTTGTCAAAAACTCGTATGGCAGATATATCGTCTCGTCGTTGCCGCCGGCGGATATAACCCACGATATAAGAGATGTAGAGGCCTTTTTCGACACACATGAATAATAGAAAAGGGAGGGATAAAAGGGATGTTTGATTATCTGCTGACAGAAGAACAGATCAAGATAAGGGATGAAGCTCGTGACCTTGTCAAATGGGTTCCCAAACAGATGATTCTGGACATGGACAAGGATGAAATCAAGTTTCCGAAAGAGTTCCTCCGGGAGGCCGGACGCAGGAACCTCCTGGGGTGT
>JAFDBG010000038.1 GCA_019313385.1 Deltaproteobacteria bacterium
TGAAATAAATCCGTGTCTCTC
This sequence comes from Deltaproteobacteria bacterium, assembly GCA_019313385.1. Taxonomy (GTDB): domain Bacteria; phylum Desulfobacterota; class Syntrophia; order Syntrophales; family UBA2210; genus UBA2210. Next base: position 22 of record JAFDBG010000038.1, read on the forward strand.
ATGATGATCTGTATCAACCTCCTTCATCTCTTGATCACGGATATCTATCACGTCCTAAATCACATTACCCATACTTTTTAGCGAGGAGCCATCTTTTTCTTATACACTATAAACTCCCATGTCTCCCGGGGTGCACAGTAGCATATTTCCGGTGAATAAACCAACACCTCAAAACGGGGGCATCATGAAGTAATTCCCTCCTTCGTTTCTGATTGACACACTACAACTACCTGCATATACTGCCATTGAACATAAATAAACCAGAAGGAGGGATGAAATCGCTATGAGGCACTATTTTTCATTAATCGCAGGAGCTGGGATGACGGCACTGTCTCTGGTTTTCCTCTTCTCATGCGCCCCTGTAAATCTCTACACAATCAATATGGCCTACACGCCGTCGGAGACTGCCGCGGCCGGGGCTGACGACACGGGGAATGTTAAGGTTACTGTAGCAAGGTTCATCGATTCGAGAAGCATAGAGGACAAGATGATTATAGGCAGGGTAGTGTCTTCCGACGGCGGTACGATACCGGTGCTACCTAAATACTTGAAGCCGGTGGACGCGGTTACCTCCGGTATCAGGGAGTGCCTGTCCACGGCAGGATATTCTCTGTCCCCGGAAATACCTGTATGGGATCTCCGGAGCGATTCGATCGGGAAAGGATGGGGGACCCTGTTGATAGGTGGCACCATCGACAAGCTTGAAATTGTCTGTCACAAGGACGGGATAAAGAAAAACTACAGGGCGAACGTAAAACTGACGATAGTTTTCGCGGATGCACGCAATGCGCGCGTATTCCGCAAGATGGAGATCGAGGCAAACCCTTCGCTGGTACATGTGAGATTTTCGGAAAAGATGCTGGAAGAACAGATAAATAAAGCCCTTTCAGATTCAATTGAACAGGTGTTCGGAAACAGGGAGACAATGCAGAAAATCCTCGGAGAAACGGCCGGGGACTAGACAAAACACTTCGAGCCGTCGCTTCTCCCCCGACAGAAAAGTTCTATAGCCATATGGCTCGCCGGGTTGTAACTCCATGAAGCAAGCCTTTTTCCTCCGAGGAATAAAAGAAAAAATAACTTGACTTACATTAAAAATATTATATAGGCTCATATATCAGAAACGAGTGCTTTTGCTGACAGATAGTTGGCGGGGTGCGATAAAGTTAGGATTGAGACATTTTAAAGAACGAATTTGAACACATAGATTTTTGGTCTTCTGTTTTCTTCTTATATGTGGGCGATCCTGCTTTAGAAAAATCAAAAAAGGAGGAATATCTTAATGCCTGAAGGTACCGTAAAGTGGTTTAATTCAAGCAAGGGGTTCGGCTTCATCGAGAGTGATGAAGGCGGTGATGTGTTTGTTCATTACAGCGCTATTCAAACCGAAGGTTTCAGAACCTTGGAGGAGAACCAGCGCGTGTCGTTCGATGTTGAGCAGGGGAACAAAGGCCCGTCAGCTACTAACGTTAAAATAATATAACTATTAGCCTTAACAGATCACAGAAAAAGGCACCCATGATTATTTTCGGGGTGCCTTTTTTATTAGGGACACTTCCCAAAGTACGGGAAGTATCCCCGCATTTATAGTTTGAACAGTTTCTTTACCACTGCCACATAGGGGTCGGCTTCGCCATTGAGACTTTCTTTCTTCAGTCCGACGACGGGGTCATGCAATATCTTATTCACAATAGAGTTGACGAGTATTTCTATGTTTTCTCTTTCCTCTCCGCCGAGATCTTTCATCCACGAGTGAGACCTTTCCGTCTCTCCCCTTACTATCTCTTCGATCTTGTTCTTTAAGTCCACTATCGTGGGGACAACCTCGAGTGTGGCGAACCATCCGGAAAATCTGGCGACTTCTTCATCAATAATGGCTTCCGCATCTCTTGCCTCGTTAAGGCGGCTTTGCATATTCTCGTCAACCACCCCCTGGAGATCGTCAATATTATACAGATACACATTGTCAATCTTTCCCGCGGCAGGGTCAATGTCTCTCGGTACCGCCACGTCGATAAGAAACATCAGCCTGTTTCTACGCCTGCGCAGGGCCGTCGCAACCATATCCCCGGATATAATACAATCCGGGGAACCTGTGGAGCTTATCACTATGTCCACATCTCCAAGCTTCTCCTCCAAAAGTTCGAATTCAACCGGGAGACCATGAAAGTCATTAGCGAGTTTTACCGCATTCTCGTAAGTGCGGTTGGTAAAGATTATCCGGTCAACCCCATTGTCCATGAGGTGTCTGGCCGCAAGCTGTGCCATCTCGCCCGCACCGACAAGAAGCACCTTCTTTCTGCCAAGCGTTCCGAATATCTTTTTGGCAAGTTTAACCGCGGCAAAACTAACCGAGACCGCATTGCTTGCTATAGAGGTCTCCGTCCTCACCCTTTTTGCCACGGAAAAGGCATGGTGAAGCAGTTTATTCAATATGACGCCGGAGGTTTTTTGTCTCACACACAGACGGTAGGCATCCTTGACCTGTCCCAGAATCTGGGGCTCTCCCATGATCATCGAATCGAGGCTTGACGCAACCCTGAAAAGATGGCGCACCGCGTCTTCATCGCGATACACATAGAGACATTTTCCCATCTCTTCAGGAGAAAGGTTGCCATGCTCGGTGATAAATGCCTTCAATTTTTCCACGACCTCATCGGCGGGTTTTATGTTCACCAGCACTTCGGCCCGGTTACAGGTGGAAAGATACATCGCCTCTCTGACATGCGGAATATTCTTCAATGCCTCGAGAGTTTTCCCCTCTTCCCCGCATGATATGGACAATCTCTCCCTTATGCTCAGGGGAGCGCTTCTATGATTTATTCCCAGGAGGATTATGCTCATATTCTCTAATCAGAAATTGTGTATCGTTACAAAAAAAACATTCACGCCGATGAAGGCGAAGAGAAGTCCGGCAAAGGCGACTATGGACAGAACGGCCGCCTTCCTGCCGCTCCACCCTATGACTATTCTCTGGTGAACCAGTATGGCGTAAATGACCCAGGAGACTGCCGTAAAGATCTGTTTCGGATCCCAATACCAGCTGCTCCCCCAGACAGTCCATGCCCATATCGATCCCGCGATGATGCCGAATGTCAGCAGCGGAAACCCCCAGACAATACATATATGATTTATCCTGTCAAGATCCCGCAGGGACGGAAACATCCTGCTGAAGCCACTCACCTTTTTGCTCTTTATCAGATTGTCCTGCAGCAGGTACATTGCCCCCGCGAGGCATGCCAGCGCGAAGAGGGCTCCCCCGGTAAGTAAAAGCAAGACGTGAACGATAACCCATGGTCCGCGCAGGGCGGGAGGAATGGAAACTCCACACATCAATCCGGAAGATGCCGCTATCATCATCACCAGAATCGCGGGAGACACAAAAGCGCCAAGCACCCGCGTCTTTGTCTTTGTCTGGAAGGCAAGATATGCGCCCGAAATGGCCCAGGCGATGAATGAAAGTGAACCGTAGATATTAGCTGACGGGATGGAAGCAACACCCGTCCATTGAATGACGATACAGACCGTGTGCAGGGCGAATGCCAGAGAAAACACCCACATAGAGAGCTTCGCCACCTTCACTCTCCCGACGAAGAGCGAGGAGACATACCCCACCGTGCTCACGAAGTAAGCAACAAGCGCGATCTTGAAAAATATCATTCCCATAAATTCACCTGAGTGTTATAAACCCTGACAGACGCAACCCTTTGAATCCTTTTTGCAGTTTCCAGTTTCCAGTTTTACTTGATCCCTTGAATCCTTCCCTTTAAGGCCTCACAGTTCCATCTTCTCACCGGCGCGGTCTTTGACGATCTTCCTTGCCTTGTCCCATTCTTCTTCTCTGATATACCGGAGTATATCGGAATCCAGCACGGATTCAAATATCCTTTTATTTTCCACCGATGTGCCTCCACGGGCAATTATTTTCTTCCTGAGATTGCCCATGATATCGAGGAGAATGCCGTATTCGGGGCCATATTTATCCTCCATATTCTCCCTCAGTCTCCTAGCCAGTGCCGGACTTTTCCCCCCGGTTGATATGCCTATCAGGAGGTCTTTCCGACGGAAAACTGCAGGCACTATGAAATTGCACCTGGCCGGCTCATCCACAATATTCACCAGTATTCCTCTGCTGCGCGAGTCGCGGTAGATTCTTTCATTGACATCATCCCGGTCGGTTGCCCCTATCACCAGAAAAGCGCCCTCTATATGTTCTTCGCTGTAGTCATCGGGCACATGTTCGATAGCCTCCTCATCCCTCATCGCGCGCAGCCCCGGAGTTATAGTCTTACTGACAAGAACAACCCTGGCACCGCATTCGAGAAGCCGTACCACCTTCCTTTCGGCAACATCCCCTCCGCCCGCGACAACACATTTTTCATTCGAGATATCAAGACTTACCGGATAAAATTTCATCTGTTCCGTCCTCTTAATAAAGTAAAAGAGACAGTTATCATGAAGACCATGAAAGTTCAAGTCGCTTGAAATATCGGCAAATGAGTGGTAGTTTAAACAAAAGGAGGCAAGACATGCCGGAAACAAAAGAGAAATGGATCGAGATAACCGTTCTAACGCCACCTGAAATGGTTGACGCACTGTCAAACTTCCTGGAGGAACTGGGGGCGGACGGCGTGTTTCAGGAAGCGGAAATAAAGGAATCATTCACCAACCTTAATGCCCCCGCGCACAAAGAGATAAAGGCCTGGCTTCCCTGGAGTCGCAACCTAAAGGAACAGACAACCCAGATTGAGGCCTATATCGACAGCCTGTCCTCACTATTTCCCGGAATGGAAAAACCGCGATTCTCTACAAAGACAATAATCGATCCCGACTGGGGTGAACAGTGGAAAAAATATTTTAAACCTCTCAGGGTGAGCAATAACATAATAATAAAACCAACATGGGAAAGGTATTCCCCCGCTGGCCGCGATATAGTCATTGACATAGATCCCGGAATGGCCTTCGGCACGGGGCAGCATGCCTCCACCACGATGTGCATCATGGCCATCGAGGATATACTGCTAAAGAGCAGCGGGCGGGAAGAGTATAACATACTGGATGTCGGCACGGGCACCGGTATCCTTGCCATATGCGCCGCAAAGCTCGGTGCGCGCGCGGTAACGGGCATAGACATAGATCCAAAGGCCGTTGAGATAGCAGGCAAAAATATCGTTATAAACGGGGTGGAAGACCGGGTTGAGATTATCAATCGCGATATCGCCCTGTGCAGGGGCAGCTTCGATCTGATAGCGGCCAATCTGATATCGGGTGCACTTATAAAACTTCACTCACACCTGATATCTCTGACAAAGCCCGGCGGATATATCATAGCGTCGGGAATCACAGAACAGGACGCGAAAGACGTGGAGAAGATATTCTGCAACGGGGAAACTGTGCTGCATGAAACAAGAAGCGAAAATGAATGGATCTGTTACACCTTTAAAAAAGTAGGCAGGCAGAGTGATATGCTGCCTTGACAGGCCTGAAAACACGGAGACGGAGATTGGTAATACCAAGAATCTACAATCCACAGGAACTCAGCGAGGGAATATCTTCGGAATTAGGCGAAGAATATTTTACCTACATAAAGGACGTCCTGCGGCTCAAGAAAGGGGACGAACTAGTACTATTCGACGGCGTAGGTCACGAATACAGTGCCGTCATCAGGGATTTTTACTCCTCCAAGGTCTGTCTGGACATAATAAAGAAAGAGACCATCAAGCTGCCTGACACGCGCATAACCCTCGCTCAGTCTCTCCCCAAGGGAGGGAAAATAGAAATGATTATTCAAAAATCGACGGAACTGGGTACAAGCAGGATCATACCCTTTATATCCTCAAGATCCATACCCAGACTGACAGGCTCCAGGGCCACAGGGAAAGCGGCAAGGTGGCGCAAGATAGCCATAGAGGCATCCAGACAGTGCGGCAGGGGGAATGTTCCGGAGGTGAGCGAAATATTATCTTTCGATGAAATGCTGGATATACCGGACAGGCGTGCTCTTCGGATAATCCTGTGGGAGGCGGAGCCGAAGTTGGGAATCAGGGAGATATTGACGGATGAAAAGCACGCGGGAGTGGACAGCTTTTTTATCGTCATCGGTCCTGAAGGCGGATTTTCATGGGAAGAGATTGAAAAGGCCCGGCAGCGCGGTTTCATCTCCGCGAGCCTGGGAAGGCTTATACTGAGGACCGAGACCGCCCCCCTTGCCATACTCTCTATCCTCCAGTACGAAAAAGGGGCATTCGGTACGCTGACTGATTGAAAGAAAAAGGAGATAATCAAATGACGGTTCTCTACGGCGGTTTCTGGCAGCGGCTTGTGGCGCTTTCAATAGATATGATCATACTTTACATATTCACCATCATCCTGTTTCTGATAGGAAATCTTATTGTCCCATTTCACTACGATTCCATGTATCTGGCAGACACCTCTTCGGCATTGATATACGCCGTTTTCTTCCCCTTTTATGGTATGGCCGTTTTGGTCAACGCGGCCTATTTCACATATTTTTACGGCACTACAGGCCAGACGCCGGGGAAAAAACTGCTTGGCCTCAAGGTTGTGCGTACAGACGAAAAACCCATGACTTTCGGGATAGCCTTTCTGAGATGGGTCGGATACATAATATCCAAGCTGCCATTCTTCCTGGGGTTTATATGGGTCGCATTCGACGGCAGAAAACAGGGGTGGCACGACAAAATAGCAGGGACATACGTAATTAAGACCAGCAGATATCAGGAGATAAAAGATCAGGTCCAGCCGGATGCTTCGTTTGGGCCGACCCTTGGCAGCTATTCGGACACTGGATGTGAGCACGGGAGTGGATCATATGGCGCACAGAAGGAAGCCAGACCCACCAATAGCAAAAACACTTGACAAAAGAATCCGGATTGGATAGAAACCAGACGTTCTTTAGACATAATGTTGTGGGTCGGTAGCTCAGTCGGTAGAGCACGGGACTGAAAATCCCGGTGTCGACAGTTCGATTCTGTCCTGACCCACCATTTATTTCACGGGGTTGCGTACCGACGCAACCCCTTTTTTTTGTCCTGACCGCATGGGCCAGGGCTTTTCAATAAAGTCCTTGACCGGAATCTTCCGGGGAGTATCCCTCTCCCCGGTTTCATTACAATCTTGTTTTCTGTTAGATTTTTGATCCAGACTGCACCTGCACAAAGAAGGAGCACGTATGGTCTGATTATTAAAAGCCCTGTTTCTCGAAATGAGCGATGGGGCTTTTGTTTGTTTATGATTGCAAAGATTGAAAGGTCAAACGGCGAAAAAAATTAATAGGGAAGCGCCCCTAGTTTTCCCAAATGCGAGTAGATAACGGTGTGATGAATATATTGCGTGTGAAAAAGCTGTATGGATTATTATTTGTTTTTCTTTGGCTGATCATCATGGCGGGTTGCGCCGCCGGCCCAGCGATTCACAGGCCCGCTGCCGTCCCCGAAATGCGGCCGGGGATGTTGAAAGGCTATCTTGACCCGAAAACGAATTTCGGCAGCAGCGCTGTTCTGGTTCCCCCACCGCCGGGCGAGGGCTCGACCGCCCTGGCCCTGGATGAAGAATACAGCAAGCGATGTCTTGCTCTGCACAACACGCCACGCTGGAAGCAGGCAGCCATAGATGCCAAATTGAAATTCCCCGAAGCAGCCAATGTCTTTTCCTGCGCCCTCGGTGTGCCGATTACCGAAAAAGAGACACCCTACCTCTATATGCTGCTTCGCAGGACATTGACCGATGCCGGCTTTTCCACTTACGGAGCCAAGAGAAAATACAACCGCAAACGCCCCTTTATGGTGAACAATCAGCCTATGTGTACACCGCACGCTAAAGCAAAACTGGAGAATAACGGGTCTTATCCGTCCGGGCATACAGCCACCGGCTGGGCCTGGGCCTTGATTTTGGCGGAGATCACGCCGGAGCGGGCCAATGCCATCCTCGCGCGGGGCCGGGCCTTTGGTGAAAGCCGCAATGTCTGCAATGTGCACTGGCACAGCGACGTAATCGAGGGACGCTTCATGGGCGCAGCCACGGTTGCGCGGCTCCATGCCGACCCGTTATTCTGCTCCGATCTGGAAGCCGCGAAAGCTGAGGTCACCGCCCTCCGTGCCAAAGGGGCCAAACCGGCGGTTAATTGTGAGGAAGAAGCTGCGGCCATAAGCATACAACCATAAAAGACAAGCAGTTGGGTTCTGGCGGCTGATTGTCCACCAAAACCTGACCCGCTCCAGATAAAGCAGAGAGGGGCAAAAAGCACAAGAGGTACTCCGGACAAATGGCCTGACCATCGCCGACATCCTCCCCTTTTCAATAAAGTCCTTGACCGGAATCTTTCGGGGGAGTATCCTTCTCCCCGGTTTCATTACGACCTTGTTTTCTGATAGATTTGTTGATCCAGCCTGCACCTACACAAAGAAGGAGCACGTTTGGTCCGATTATTGGAAACCCTGTTTCTCAAAATGAGCGATGGGGCTTTTGTTTTTTGTGAGAGCAAAGATTGAAAGGTCAAACGGCGAAAAAAAAGTTCGTAAATTAATAGGGAAATGTCCCTAGTTTTCTCTAGTTTTCTCTAGGCAATAAACAAGTATACTGCCCTCGGAATTCGGATCCGTACAGTAACATCGACATTTTTCTCGTTTCATAATAATCGACATGGAGGTGGCTAGGTGTCAGATAAAAACCCGTATCTTAGTAACAGAACGTTTTTTTGTTTATGTAAAGAAAGAGAGATCATAAAAAGGGCTATGATATTTATATTAATAATTATGTGCATGGGGTGTGGTTTGTCTAATGTTGTTAATAGGGGCGAATACATTGAACAAAACTCAGTCCAACAAGATGTTCCGCGAAAAGATTTATTGGCGCGATTTGGTGGACCTATTGATTCACGTATGGATGAAAATGGTTCTAAGGTCGAGGTATTTAGATGCAAACAGGGAGAAAAGACATCTGGTAAGATAATAAAGGGCTTTGGCATTTTAGCATTAGATGTTTTGACATTGGGGTTAACAGAGGCCGTATTCACGCCGGCTACAGATGGCCAAAATTATGTTACTTTTGAAGTGAAGTATGATGACCAAGATAAAGTTAAGGAATATAGAATAATATCTAATTGATTAATTGAAAATCTGTAGAATTTGGAAGTGAGAGGTTGATTTGCTATTGGGAATCGATTAAACCATTTGTAGTATGGAAGGCATGACCTCCGGAAAAGCCGGAGGCTTGAATTTGGGAACCGCTCAAAGCGGATTAAGCATCTTGAACCACCTAAAGGTGGTTATTCCTCGAACATACTGAGCTGATCGAGACGACGGTCTTCCGGCTCCTGTTTCTTGATATATTCCCGTATGGTCGCCTCATCTCTGCCGACAGTGGAAACATCATAGCCCCTGGCCCAGAAATGCTGTCCCGTAAAATTCTTACGACGACCTATAAAATTTCTCGCTATATGAATCGCACTCTTCCCCTTGATAAAACCAACCACCTGAAAAAAATTGGGGTCAGGTCTTGAATTGTGAATTCCATTATACTATAAAGCCCTCATCACCTCGAGCGCCTTTCTCGATTTCTCCTTCGCCTCGTCATACGCCACGTCGTCCCCGGCAGGGTGGCAGTGAGCCGGGGCCGTTTAAACGAGAGCCTGATCTTCGGGAGCTTTAGCACCATCAGGTGGTAAATTACCACCTTTCCCCCAAGCTTTTGCAACAACCGGATTTTTAGCAAAGAATTGGCCTCGCACTTTTTCATCAACACGATTAAGGGGACAGGCGAAATTCATACATTGTGAGCACAGGAAATTTATCAAAGTCAAAAAAAAGCCAATGGTTGTCATTGAATAAACGACTAACATAAATAGCTGTTTCCCAAGAAATAAAAACGGTAAAGGATAACCCCAAACAATAGCAAAACCACCAAAGAAAACTGTTTTTTCAAGAATTGTCATTGGACCAGGCCTATATTTCCATAATTTGGGAGATCCATAATTTGCCCAACATTTTAATGATGTTAAAGGCTCGGCATAATGAGGGCAGTGGGAACACATAACGCGAATCTCAATGAATTCGAAAAAAGCAACCACGAAGATTATCCAAGGTATCAGCAACCAGCCGTTCACATAATAGATACCAGCACCACCAAGCAGAAAGGGAGGGAATGCAATGAAAAAGAAATGTATCAAATCTTTTAATCTGAAATGACAGTGAAGATTACTGTTGATGGCGCAATCATCACAAGAACCTGATTCACAGGTTTCTATTGGTTTTTGAGGGTCTAAAAACATCATGATAATGACTCCAATATATTTTGGGATAATGTTAAGCTCATCTGCCGCTGTAAGCGGTCAGGCGAAGTGGTTGGTTAGGCGAACTTGCTGATATTATTAAACACTGACAAATATAAGACCACAAATTTATTTTGATGAATTAAGAGTTATGTTTGAATGCATAAGTAAAAAAGATTGAAGGAAACCTCCAAGCGGTTCACAATGTTTACGTGTAAACTGCTGGGTCGAGATGAACTCGCCCAGAAATAAACCACAAGGAGGTCACCATGGAGCGATATTACTATATTGGATTGGACATTCACAAGAAGATAATAGCATATTGTGTAAAAGCCATTGACGGTTCTCTGATTGGCCAGGGAAAGATAGCTGCCGACAGGCAGTCACTGGAAGCATGGGTGAATGGACTGCCGGGACCCTGGATAGGCGCTATGGAAGCAACAATATTCACTGGATGGGTGTATGACTTTTTGAAGCCGCACGCCATTGTCCTGAAGGTGGCTCATCCTGCGATGCTCAAGGCCATAACGGTCGCCAAGAAGAAGAATGATCAAGCCGATGCCGAGACCATAGCTGATCTATTGCGGGTGAATCTTCTCCCCGAGTGCCACATGCTTTCAGAAGAGATTCGTGAACTGAGACGGATATTGCGGTATCGCAATCACATTGTTCGAACGGCAGTGAAGATGCAAAACAAGATGTCGGGTCTGCTTATGGAAGTTGGTGTCACTTACAGCAAGAAACGCCTGCACGGCAAGAAATACTTTCGTGAACTTCTCGAACGGGTTGATGAGATTCCCACTTCCGTCAAGGAGCTTCTTCATCTGAGCCGTTCAAGCTATGAGATGTTTCGCTCTTTCCAGAAGCGGCTTGTTGCAGAACTCCACACCAATGAATTGATACGCGATCGAGTGCAACACCTCATGACCATCCCCGGTGTAGGCGAGATAACGGCACTGACCTGGGTATTGGAGATCGGCGATCCCGAACGATTATCATCCATTCGGAAGGCAATCAGCTACTGCGGGCTGTGCAGCGCACAAAAAGAATCGGCAGGGAAGGAGCAGCGAGGTCCGATTTCCAAGAAGCGAAACAAACATCTGCAAACCATGCTCATTGAGGCCGCAAAGCTTGCACCGCACTGGAACGAGCAATTAGCCATCGTGCATGAACGGGAACTGAAGAAAGGAAACAAAAACAGGGCAACCCTTGCCGTTGCGAGAAAGCTTGTGGCGTAGGCAGCCTGAAACACGAGCTGCATGAACATATAAAAATTTGCCGAGATGAAGATCTTCCCGCCGGGCCTTGCCGTTCTGGGGACTGTGCTATCGGATATACGTATCCGTGATGCACCGGTTGTTGTGTTTCAAGGTCGGTGGGTTGACCCAAACTCAATCTTCTGCACAGGTCATGAAGGATATGGTGTAACGCGAACCTGTCCGACCTTGGTACAGCAAATGGATGTCTGGTCGCATGTGATCGATTTATGCGGACCACAAAGGATGAAAAAAGATCGAGTTGAGGCAGATCAACAAAAATAACCGCCGGGAATCCGTCAATCCGGAAGGTCAAGGGAAATCTCCATTTTTCCCTTGACAAAACTTATCATGGATGTCCCCCGAATTACCGTGGATGTCACCCGAATTACCGACAACGGGCACAACGTTCTGAAGAACTTTTCCTTCAAAGAAGTGGAAGAGGAAATTCGCTACGAACCATAGAATAACACTGCTATATCAATTAGACGGCCTTCAGAAAAAGCTGGGGGATTTCCCAGTCAGCTTTTTTGAAGGCCGTCTATACTAGCGAAGGACGAATTATATATTACAGCAATTTTTCGGAGAGGCTAGGCTGATACCGTCCCCTTCCCCCTTGTCGATGCCGAGCCTGTGCCGATCAGCCCTATAGGCAAGCACAAACTTTGTGCAGTCGAAGCCATATCCGTATTCATCAGACATTATTTTTCCTCAGAGCCATCCTTGGATCTGCGTTTTTCCATTAACTCGAAATATTCTTTGTACAATTTAAGTATCGCATATTCGTAATCTCTTACACTGTTCGGGGGAATGTAATTTACTTCCCCCAGCTGGTCTACCAGATATTTTGCCGTGGATTTATCAGGAAATTTACTTTCTTTGTACGCATGCTCAAAAATGCTGTTCAAACCAGTTACACTTACCTTGGAACGATCAGGAAAGAATACGACACGGTATTCTTGAGGTTTTCCCGGTCATCAAAAGCAGGGTCCTAAATTTATTTGTGGTGACATGATTAACCTCCTTTAAAATGTTATTCTGATAAAAACAGATTAGAAACTGACTTTTTACAAATTTGTTCAATTCAATATTTTCTTAAAAAGAACATTCCCAGGAGCAGAGGAGATATATAGGAGAACAATTATATATCTGTAATTATGATACACACCGGGCGCATAATGACGAAAAAGCAGGTTTTTGTCAATCAATTATTTGCTTCTGTCAGAAGCAAGTAATATGTCCCCCCTCACTCCCCCTCTGCCCTCTGCCGTATCAGTTTCTTGACGAAGATCTCTTCCCTCTCCATCTCTTCGATCCGGTCCGAGATGTACTTTTTCGCCTCTTCTCGCTGGGGGATGAATATCTTTTCGAGGGCGTTGACCCGCCGCTGTACCTTTTTCAGTTCCCTGGAGAGCATCATGATCGCCTTGGTGAGGGTCGCGTATTTGGCGAGGACCTCGAGCGCCTTTCTCGATTTCTCCTTCGCCTCGTCATACGCGGCGGTCGTCCCCGGCAGGGTGGCCGTGAGCCGGGGCCGTTTGAATAAAAGTCTGATCTTCGGAAGCTTGATCCCCATCAGTTTGGTAAATTCCATGTGGAAGAAATAGGACCGCTTCTCGGAACAGCTCTTGAGTGTGATCGTCTCCGATCCCATCTCGACGGCCGCCACGCGATAGGCCGCGTAGACCTCACCCAAGACACCCGAAAGCCCGGCCTCCATCTTGCGTATCTCGCCGATGTGCCGCATGATCTCGATGGCCAGAATCTCCCTTTTCTGGTTGAGAAGATCGTGGCCCTCGTACGCGAAGGCGAGGTCTTCCTTGATCTTTCTCAGCGATGATTTGGTGGGGGGGACATCTAGAATCGGCATTATTCCCTCTCATCCTGCGGTATGTAGTATCGCTGTATCTCTTCCATGGACACGCGGTACAGTTCCTCCTTCGGAAGCAGGGAGAGCATCTGCCACCCCAGATCGAGCGTCTGGAGAATCGAGCGGTTTTCATCATGCCCCTGGCTGAGGAACTGCTCTTCGAAGGCGGTCCCGAACTTGAGATAGATCTTGTCGAGTTCGGAGAGTTCCTCCTCCCCCACAATGGCCGCGAGGGCCCGTATTCGCTTGACCTTCGCGTAGGAGGCAAAGAGCTGAGCCGCGTTCTGGGCATGATCCTTCCGCGTCCGGCCTTCTCCGATCCCGTCCTTCATCAGACGGGAGAGCGAGGGGAGACCCGCAATGGGGGGATATATCCCCTTGTTGAAAAGCTCCCGCTCCAGGACGATCTGCCCCTCGGTGATGTACCCCGTCAGGTCGGGCACGGGGTGGGAGATATCGTCGCTCGGCATGGTGAGGATCGGGACCTGTGTAATCGAACCTTTGACTCCCTTGAGTCTGCCGGCGCGCTCGTATATGGCCGCGAGGTCGCTGTAGAGGTAGCCGGGGTAGCCCTTCCGGGAGGGGATCTCCCCCCTCGAGCTGGACAGCTCCCTGAGGGATTCGCAGTAGTTCGTCATGTCGGTCATTATGACGAGGACGTGCATCCGCTCCTCAAAGGCGAGGTATTCGGCCAGCGTCAGGGCCACGCGGGGGGTGATGAGGCGCTCGATCGAGGGGGCGTCGGCGAGAGAGAGGAATATGGCCGAATGCGTGAGAACGCCCGACTCCTCGAGGGAATCGATGAAGAACCGCGCCATGTCGAACTTCACCCCCATGGCGGCGAATATGACGGTGAACTCCTCCTCCGAGGACAGGATCCTGGCCTGCCGCGCTATCTGGGCCGCGATCAGGTTGTGCGGCATGCCGCTGCCTGAGAATATGGGGAGCTTCTGGCCCCGGATGAGGGTATTCATTCCGTCGATGGCGGATATCCCGGTCTGGATGAAGTCCCGCGGATATTCCCGGCTCCACGGGTTGACGGGGAGGCCGTTCACGTTCATCATATTGTCGGTGATCACCTGGGGGGCACCGTCGGTGGGCCGTCCCAGCCCGTCGAAGACACGCCCGAGCATGTCACGATGAACGGGGATCTCGAGCGACTTTCCAACAAAGGTGACTCTTGTCCCCTTCACGGAAAGCCCGCTCGTCCCCTCGAAGACCTGGACGATAGCGCGGTCCTCGTCCACCTCGAGGGTCTGCCCTATCCGTATCTCGGATGAGCCGTCCCGGATCTCCACGATCTCGCCGAAGCCGACACCCTTGACACCCTCGACGAAGATCAACGGACCGGAGATCCCGGAAAGGTTCGTGTACTCAATCTCAGCGGCCATATCTATACCTCTCCTTTGCGCTCTTTCAGCGAATCGAGCCCCTGCGCGAGCCGTGTCCGGTAGTCGTCGATCCGTTCGAGTTCGTTGTTCGGGGTCTCGGATTTGAGCCGTACCATCTCCGAGACCACATCCAGCGCGGCCATCTCCTTGACGGTCGTTCCACCCTGTAACAGTTCCCCGCCCTTCGTATACAGATCCAGGATGGCCTTGAGGAGCTTGAGCTGTTTCTCCGGGCTACAGTACTTGTCGACCGGATCGAAGGAGTTCTGCTGGAGGAAGGCGTTCTTGATCATCTCCGCCACAAAGAGCGTGAACTGCTGGGGCGGCGGCATGGCGTCGCTCCCGACGAGCTTCACGACCTGCTGAAGCCGGTTGTCCTCGAGGAGGATGCCCATGACCTGCCCCCTGAGCGAGAGCCACTGGTCGTCCAGGTCCTTCCACCACCCCTCGATGTCCTGGAGGTATTCGGTATAGCTGTCCGTCCAGCTGATGGAGGGATAGTGGCGCGCATCGGCCAGGATCTTGTCCAGCGCCCAAAAGCACCGGACAAAGCGCGACGTGTGCTGGGTGACGGGCTCCGAGAAGTCTCCACCGGGGGGTGAGACCGCCCCGATGATACTAATATCACCGTCGGCCCCCGAGAGGGTTTCCACCAGACCTGCCCGTTCGTAAAACTCGGCGAGCCGGGTCGCCAGGTAGGGGGGAAATCCCTCCTCCGCCGGCATGTCTCCGAGCCTGCTGGCGAGTTCCCGCAGGGCCTCCGCCCATCGGGAGGTGGAATCTGCCATCACCGCCACGCTGTATCCCATGTCGCGGTAGTATTCCGCGATGGTCACCCCGGTGTATATGCTCACCTCCCGGGCGGGGACCGGCATGTTCGATGTGTTGGCGATCATGACCGTCCGCTCAATGAGGGGCCTCCCATTTCGCTCGTCGATCAGCTTCGGGAAGTCCGTCAGGACGTCGGTCATCTCGTTGCCGCGTTCTCCGCAGCCTATGTACACAATGATATCGGCGTTACACCACTTCGCCAGGGCATGCTGGGTCATGGTCTTACCCGTCCCGAATCCGCCGGGGATGGTGGCCGTCCCCCCCCTGGCTATGGGGAAGAAGGTATCAATAACCCTCTGCCCTGTTATGAGGGGAATGAAAGGTTTCTTGTTGCGCCTGCTCGGCCTCGGCTTGCGTACCGGCCAGTACCCGGCCAGCTTTCCCCAGTGAGTGCCGGCGCCGTTCTCGACAGTATATAACTCGTCTTCTATCGTGTATTCCCCTGGCCCGGCGACGGTGGCTAATCTGCCGGAAACCCCGGGGGGGATGAGGACCTTGTGCATGACGAGGGGACTCTCTGGAATCTCTCCGATCAGATCGCCCTCCTTCACCTCGGCCCCAGCCTTTATCAGAGGCTTGAATTCCCACTTTTTGTCCACATCGAGGGGGGAGAGCTTGACCCCCTTCTTGATGTAGTGCCCGCACATCTTGGAGATGCCGACGAGGGGACGCTGTATGCCGTCATATATGTTCGCGATGAGACCGGGCCCCAGGAGGACCGATAGCGGCCTGCAGGAGGAGATCACCCAATCCCCCGGCATGAGGCCCGTGGTGTCCTCGTACACCTGTATGATGGTTACATCCCCGATGAGCCGTATAACCTCGCCGATGAGCCGGTCGGGCCCCACCTCGGCAATGTCAAACATCCGTATCCCCTGCAGACCCAACGCCTTGACGATCGGACCATTCACCGATATCACTTTCCCTGTCAGCATATTGTCCACGTCTATGCCCCTGTCATCTAAAAAGAAAAACCCCCTTCATTCAGGATCTTCACGATCTCCCGGCGGATCATCGGAGATTTCCGGTAATAGATCCTCTCGATGGTGTTGTTGAATATACGTCCGTCCGACTCGTCACGTATGGTGCATCCGCCCCACTGTATCGCGGAGTCTTCGTGTATGGCAGCATCGGAGTTTCGCCCCGCTTCCCTCACTATTTCCATAATCTCCTTTTCAAAGACAAGATCCTCTTTCTTCAGGTACACCTCGATCCCAGCCCGTATCCCGCCGACGGCATCGCGCACCCTGGCCAGGAGGAACGTCTTATACCGGGGATCGGTCCTCATAATTCGTACTGCCTCCTTCACCATGCGGCTCATAAAGTCATCAAGACCGCACAGATTGAGCTTTTTGCGTTCGAGGATACCCTTGTTCTCCAGCCGGGACAGTTCCTTCTCGATTTTCATCTGGCCTTTGGCCTCGGCCTTCTCCCTGAACTCCTCTATCTCGGCAGCACACGCCTCCTCCAACTGTTTGATCTCTAAAGCCTCCCGCTCCCTGATGATGAGCACGGTCTCTTTGGATTCCTTCCTGATCGACTCTTCCAGCGGCGGCTGCTTCATGACAAACCCTTTCCTACGACTCCAGGGAGATGCCGAGGGCCTCGGCTATGTAGCCCACGACGGACCGGCGAGGTCCATCCGTCTCATCGATGCCGGGTATCTCGATGACCACAGGGCCCTCCATGGCGAGGTTGACCTGGGCTATCCTCTCCTGGAGGTCCTCGGCAAGCTCACTCGTCATAATCACGATCCCCGCCGTCCCTTTTTTGATGACCTCTTCGAGGAGGGAGGGCGCGTCGTCCCTGGCGGCGATCACCCCCTCCACCCCCGAGAGGCGGAAGGCGCTTACCGTATCCATGTCACCGATGATGTATATCTTCTTCATGCTACAGTTTATTCAGGATCATGATGGCGATGATAAGGCCGTATATGGCGATCCCTTCGGCCAGACCGAGGAAGATAAGAATCCTTCCCGTCAGCTCCTCCTTCTCAGTCATGGCTCCGATCCCCGCCGAACCGATCCGGGCAACGGCGAAGCTGCTCGCGATACAGCCTATCCCCACGGCCAGCGCGGCGGATATGTATGCTATCCCCATCCACTCCTTTCCCATACCGGCCTCGGCCGCCTCCGCCCCGGCCGCCAGCATCACACCCGGGAAGAGGAAGAGGGCCCCACCAATGAGACACACCCATAGAGAAACGTTCACCTTCTTATTCCTGGTCATCCTACACCTCCGAGATCTTTGCCTTCAGTGTGAAGGGGACAAAGTCCACCCCGTCCCCCTTAAAAAATTTACCGAAAAACTCGTAATATTCGAGCCGCATCGACTGGATCAGACAGATGAGGCACTCGAAACCGATGATGAAGATGTTCCCCGCTACGATGATGGTGACGGCGCCGACAGAGGTCATTGCCGGGTCGACGATGCCGGCGAGGGTGTACGTCACGATGCTTAAGCCCGCGTGAGACAGGGCGAAGGCCCCGACCCTGATGAATGAGACGGTGTTCGCGATCATGCTGAGTCCTATCTCCAGGATCTCCACGCAGGTCTCAATGATGTATTCGACCGCGCTGTGCGGCCTGCGGCTCTTGAAGAGGAGAGGCCCGAGGACACCCCGGAGAGAGAAGATGACCAGGGGCGCTATGATAAATACACCGGCCACCCACGGCGCGGGCCCCTGACCGGTGACGACGTATCTCACGGCAAGGAGGATGATCGCGACATAGAGGACGAATACGGCGAGGCTCCTCTTTTCAAGGAGGGCCTCGGTATAATTCCCGTTCATGAGGTTGTTTATGACGTTGACGCCGAGGCCGATACTGATGAAGAGGGCCCCCAAGAGTATGGTCATGGAAAAGAGGGACATGATCTCCTCGATGGGGTGAAACAGGAGCGCGGGCATCAGGTGCTCGTTCGAAAAGATGCTGCCGTAGAGTATGCCGCAGAGGGCGGCGGCAAGGCCACATACGATCAGGATCCCTCCGGCCTGGTCGAGGGTCGATTCGGAATCCTTCTTCTGTTTTGCGATTCGCTTGAGGATCAGACCACCGAGGGCGATGACGAGCCCCTGACCGAGGTCACCGAACATGAGACCGAACATGATAACAAAGGTGACGGCCGTCAGCGGCGTGGGATCTATCTCACTGTTCGCCGGCATGCCCATCGTCTTGACGAGGAGTTCGAAGGGCTTCAAGAATCGGCTGTTCATCAGGCGTACCGGGGCGTCAGGGTCTCTCCGGTCGGATATAGCGGCTATGAATCTGTCCCCGCATATCCCCCGGAGAATATCGAAGAGTTTTTCCCTGTCTCTTTCATCCATCCAGCCCGATATGAACAGGGCCTTTGATGAGAAGAGGGACAGCTTCAAGACCGTGAAAACCTCTCCGTATTCCTGATAGGAGCCATACATATCCATCAGAGTTCGCCCCGCCGTATCGCGCAGGCTGCCCATATATCTATCAAGGGTTGCAAGCCGGGCCCTCAGGGTGTCCATGCGGTGATTCAGGGTCTCGAGCGAGGCCTCCGTGAGCTGATCGGATCGGTCCGTGAAACCGTATCCCTTGAGAAATTGGAGCATGCCGGAGTGGTCCGCCAGCAGGGCGGCGCCGCAGACATACCCCCCCGCCCTGGACACGACAAATCTCTCCTCAACCGGGGGCTCCCACTCGGTGTTCTCCACGGTCCCGAAGACCATCTTCATCAGCCGCGCCTCGTGAAACGCCGCGGGGTCGATCCCCATCCGGCCCAGTGCTCCGCGGTACTCTACGCGCTGAGCTGCGGTGTCCAGCACCTCATTAATCCGTAAGCGAAGCCTTACCACACGCTCTATGGCGCTCTGCGTCTTTGAGACGAAGGCCCAATCCCGAGAAGTGTCACCGATCCTCCCGGGGAGGGCGGCCTCTCCGGCCTTGACATGCAGGGCACGCAGGGCGGTCTCGATCCCCGAGATGGTCTCCCGTGTCCGTAATTCCTCCTCCCTCAGCCCCGCGTCCATCATGGCATCCCTGCCGCCCGGGGGGGAAAGGTGGATGATCCCAGCCTTACCGAGCGCAAGATAGACCTCATGGTAGAATCCCTTCTCGAGGGCTATGGAGACCTTCCTGATATCCGACTTTAAGAACATGCGAACCCTCACACGTCACTGATGATCTTTTCGAATATCGCCTCGTGGGACAGGCCGAACCTGACCCCCTCAATGACGCAGAACAGATTCCGTATCTGGCAGGAGAGCAGCCACAGGTACGCCACTACGCAGTATATGGAATGAAAATCCTTATGGAACATGGATGAGGTCCACCGGTAATAGTAGCGTTCGAGATAGGACTTCACATCCGCCGGGTCCGGGGTCTGTCCGCTCCCCTTCCCCATCTCCTCAAGACGCGAGCTGAGCACCCCTTCCACCATCTTGAGCTGCGGCCACGCGGAATCTCCGAAGATGGCGCTCAGTTCATCACGATGGGCTTCTATCCGCTCATCGCTCCAGTGGTAGTTCACCCTGAGTCTCCATTGCCAGATCACCATGAGAACAGCGAGCCTCCGGAGTATGAAGTCCCGGAAGTCCCTCCGGGCTTCAGGGCGGAAGGGTGCTGAAGAAGCATACAGGTTCCGGACGCTGCAAATATTCAGGCGGGCCTCGAGACGTTCGAATGTCATTCTCCCCTCGAAAATATCGGCCAGGTACGTACCGCCCAGAATGGCCTGTACATCACCCAGCGACAGCTCGCGGTCGAGCAGACCTTTATCAAGGGTGGCATAGGGCCCGATATTGTACCACTGTTCGAGGCTCTGTCTTCCGAACGCCTTTGCCAGAATGATCTTTACATTGTTCGCCTCGTACAGGCGGAGGAAAGCGATAAAAAGGGGTGCATACTTCTGTGTCGCCTCGGCAAGGTGGATAATGCCTTTGATCTGTACCCTGAAGGCCGTCTCTTTGGCCTCGATCATACCGCGGGGACCCAAGCTTTTATCGTACGAGGCCTCCTGCTCCCTGAGAAGCGAGGCATACTCATCGAGCGGGATAAGGCGGCTTCTCATGGCATGTATCCTGACATGGAGGTTGACATCGTCCGCGTAATATTTCATGGCCCCTCAGATCGTCAGCAGTATGGAAACTATCTTCTCCTGTATCTCCCGGTCCAGCGACGGATTCTGATACAGCTTTTCAATGTCGCCCCCTGTCACTCGGAATTCCGCCTCCGTCTTCTTTTTAGCCTCCTCGATCGCCTGCGCCAGGTGTGCCTCGCCCTCGTTGATAATCCGGGCGCATTCTCCGGTCTTCCTTTCCCCAAGGGCTCTCTTGTGCGTCTCGATCTTCTCCCGGTATGTCTTCTCGGCCCTCTCAACCTCATCGGCGCACTGCTTCTCGATCTCCACGATCCGGGTGATCATGTCATCCATACCGGTCCTCCTACGACCCTCGACCCCGCTTTTTTTGAGACAGCCCCTTCTACAATCTCAGGAGGGCTTCCAGGAGGCTCATATCCTTGCCCTTCTTCTTGAAAGAAAGGAGCGGCACTGTCGTTTTCCTGATAAGCTGTTCCGTCACACTGTCCAGCAGAAGTCTCGCGGCGGCCTTTTTACCTCTGGATCCGATAATGATCAGATCGATGTCGTACTCTTCCACAGTCTCTATGATCGTTTTGTACGGTTTCTTGTCCATCCTCAGTATAATCGATTTGACATAGACCCCTTTCAGATCAATCTCTTTAATAAATTCCTGATATTTCTTTTCCGCGTTCCCTCTCATGACCTCGGAAAATTCTTCGTATGACTTTCCCCTTTTGTAATATCCGAGCGGAACATCGTAGACATGGACACAGTAAATATTCGATATTTCATGGGTAACAGCAAAATCGACGGCTAGGCCCATTGCCTCCGCCGCGTTTTCGGAGAAGTCAATGGGAACGAGGACATTGATCTCTTCGGGCTGGTTTGTTCCGGGTTCGACCTCCTCGGGGATGTACAACGTCGAACAGGCCGCCTTCCGGGAGATACTAACGGGGACCGTCTCCTCTCCGGTAAATTCACCGCTTATCCTGCCGAGGATGATAAGATCAGCCTCTTTTTCTTTCAATCTTCGCAGGATATCGATCTCCACCAGCGGTGATTCCATGATCACGTCATATTCAATCCGCGTGGCAGGGTCACCATCATAGTATTTCTCGACCAGCTCCTTCATCCGGTCTTTTGTCTCATCTTCAACCGAAGAGAGGGCGCCTGCTTCAGAATTTTCCGAGATCTTTTTGTGACTGATAACATGAGAAAAGGTGATTTCTTCCGATGAGGCCAACCAGCTGACGAGGCCCGCGTAGCGGATCTTGGACTTATCCTGCGGCACCAAGGTAAGCCCTACCATGAGATTTTTAAAGTGGTCCATGATTAGCTCCTTTCTGCGCCCTGATAGTCGCTTGAATATACCTGCACTCTACACGCATGTTCAGACATTCCGAGGCGCAACACCCCCTGTCTCAGTTCACCCTTTATGACAAACCGTTAAGTCCTGTTTGCCACTTACCAAGGTAGAACAGAAATATGTACGACATCTGTTTGTGGAGGTAAGGTTAATCCTCTAACCGGAATGAGACTCTGACCCGTGCCCTGTAGCTTTTCACCTTTCCATCTTCGATGGTCATATCCAGTTTGGTAATCTCGCCAACTCTTAAATCGTGAAGGGTTACACCGGCTGTTTCCACAGCCTTTTTGGCCGCGTCGTCCCATGACACATCGCTTGTTCCTACCAATTCTATAATTTTGTAAACAGTTTCAGACATGTTATCCCTCCTTCAAAACGTTATTTTGATAAAAACCGATTAAAAACTGAGCCAAGGACAGGTTTTACTTTTCAGGTTACTAAGAGATCGGGTTAGGTTTAAAAACACTTTTTTAAATTTATTATTGTAAAAGCATTTCCGGGAGCAGAGAGACTGTTTAGAGAAAACTTATATATTACGTAATTATATCTACATCTCAGTTATACAATGACGGAAAAAAAGGTCTCTGTCAATCATTTTTTTGCTTCTGGAAACTGTCGGAAAATAGCTTGCGAGGGCGAGTGAAATTTTTTCGGGCAAGACGCCGAGGCTGAAAGCGCCGGAAGCGTAGCTGTGCCTGCGGTGAGAAAATTTTAGTCTTGCTAACGCAGCACGTGGAATTTGCAGCCTGCCCCCGCAGTAGAAAAACATTCTCGTACAGCCTCCTGATAAGCTTGGATTTTTCGCTTGACCGCGGGAGGCATCTCCTATAGAAGGCTGCGTAGTGTTTGCAGCATGTAGAGTTGTAGGGATGTCGGGTTTTTACACTTTCTTATTATCATAATTTTTTGAAGAAAGGATTGGGATATGAAAAAGCTGCTTGTTGGAAGTCTGGTTTTATTGATGGTATTGTCATTTGGCACAATGGCGAGCGCCAAGACCTTGAAGCTCGCGATGGACGCTGATCCGGTCTCACTGGATCCCATCGTACAGCTGTCTGGCGGGATGCTTCAGTATTCACACATGGTCTTTGACCCGCTGGTTCGCTGGAACAAGTCTGGCGGATTCGATGCCCGTCTGGCAACCAAATGGGAAAGGCTCGACGATTTGACCATGCGCTTCCATCTGCGCAAGGATGTCAAGTTTCACAGCGGCAATCCCTTTACTGCCGAAGATGTCAAATGGACGGTGGAGCGGCTCAAAGTGAGTCCTGATTTCAAAGGCCTTTTTGAGCCTTTCGAGGGAGTCAAGATAGTTGACGATTATACTGTAGATGTCGTCACAAAAAAACCTTACGCGCTGCTTCTGAACATGGCGACCTATATCTTCCCGATGGACAGCAAATTTTACACCGGGACAGATGAAAGCGGAAATCCCAAGAACGCGATTGTAAAGATCGGCCCCTCTTTTGCGCTTACCAATGAATCGGGAACTGGCAAATACAGGGTAACCAGCCGTGAACAAGGCGTAAAGACCGTATTTGAAGAGTTTTCGGATTACTGGGACAAAAAGTCTCCGGGAAATGTTGACAAGATCATACTCTCACCCATTAAAAATGACGCAACCCGTGTGGCCGCGCTTCTTTCAGGTGACGTCGACTTTATTATGCCGGTTCCGCCCCAGGATTACAAAAGGATCAGAAAAGACAAGAATAGCAAACTGGTTACCATGTCGGGCAGCAGGATTATCACCTGTCAGTTGAACCAGAAAAGTCGCCCTGAATTCGCGAACAAACTGGTCCGTCAAGCCATAGTGTACGCTACTAACAACGATGGAATCGTCAAGAAAATCATGAAAGGCACCGCTTCCGTGGCGGCTCAGCAGGCGCCCAAAGGCTTTGCCGGATATAAGGGAAACCTTCTTCCACGTTATGATCTGAAGAAGGCAAAGGCCCTGATGAAGGAAGCCGGTTACGAGAAAGGCTTCGAATGTACAATGATTTCTCCCAATAACAGGTATGTCAATGATGAGAAGATCGCCGAGGCGTTCGCCGGAATGCTCTCCAAGATCAAAATAAAGATAAATCTCAAGACCATGCCCAAGGCCCAATACTGGGATCAGTTCGACGCGCAGGCAGCAGACATCCAACTCATCGGATGGCATCCGGACACGGAAGACTCCGCCAATTACACCGAGTTTCTGCTGATGTGCCGCAACAAAGAGACCGGCTACGGCCAGTATAACAGCGGCGATTACTGCAATCCAGAAGTGGACCAACTTGTGCTTGCATCTCAGACAGAGACCGACCTTGCAAAGAGATCTGCCATGCTCCAGAAGGTCGAACAGATACTGTATGATGATGCCGCGTTCGTGCCCTTCCACTGGCAGAACCTCTCATGGGCGGGCAAGAACAAGGCAGACATTAAATCTATTATAAATGTCCAGAACTTCCCATATTTTGGTGACCTGGTAATCAAATAGCATATTGCCAACCTAAAGGGCTTCTATTTTCACAACGGTTGGAAAACGGGGGCAGGATCCGCTGACAGCGGGTTTTGCTCCCATGTATTGTCAAATTCTGCCGGATTAAGGGAATAATCCCATAACCCCTGACCCCCTAGTCCCTGATCCCTAATTTTTTGCCGTCAGGTGTTTTATATGTTCGCGTTCGCTGTCCGCCGCATAACTCAGGCCATCATTGTAATGCTTGTGATCGGCCTGCTGGGGTTCTCCATAAAACAGAAGATTGGAGATCCCGTCAGAGATATCGTGGGTGTCTCTGTCTCTGTCGCGGAAAGGGATGCACTACGGGAGAAACTGGGACTTAACGACCCTTTTCTGACACAATATGTCCGCTTTATAAAAAACGCCGTCCACGGCGATCTGGGCATGTCATTTTTCTTTAAGAGACCGACCCTTGAAGTAATCCTGTCAAAGGCCCCGGCAACCCTTGAACTTGTCTTTGCGAGCAGTCTTATAATAATTCTTCTGTCTATTCCGCTCGGCATCTATACCGCTATAAACCCCAGGAACCTACCTTCCAGGATTATCATGGGGGGGAGTATCGTGGGCGTTTCCATACCGGTATTCCTGACGGCAATAATCCTTATATATATCTTTGCGGTGGAACTTCACTGGCTGCCTTCGTATGGACGTGGAGAGACGGTCAATATATGGGGGTGGGAGAGCGGTTTTCTCACACTGGACGGGCTGAGACATCTTCTACTGCCGAGCATCGCGCTCTCCTCTATCATGCTTCCCCTCTTCATTCGCCTGATACGTTCGGAGATGATGGAAACGCTGGAGACGGAATACGTTAAATTCGCCTGGGCAAAGGGTCTGTCACGCTGGCGTATCTGGTTTTTGCACGCGTTCAAAAACACGCTCCTTCCCGTGATCACTGTAGGCGGGGTTCAACTGGGCATACTTATCGCCTATACCATTCTCACAGAAACGGTCTTCCAGTGGCAGGGAATGGGATTCATGTTTCTCGAAGCGGTCGAACGCTCTGACACATCCCTCCTCGTGGCGTACATAATAGTGGTGGGCGCGTTATTTGTCGTGGTCAATACGATAGTGGATATCATCTACGGCCTGGTTAATCCCACGGTAAGGATAACGGGAAGAAAATGAAACAGTGGGAACGCTTTAAGAATTCATACTTTCTGCACAGCTTCAAGCACGACTGGGTCGCCATTGTATGTTTCGTGGTTCTTCTAATACTTATCCTGCTCAGCATTCTGGCCCCGGTCATCGCGCCTCATAATCCCTACGACACGGCCAGCACTGATATCATGAATGCGGAGATGCCCCCATCATGGATGGAAGATGGAAATCCGGATTTCGTCCTGGGAACGGATATTCAGGGAAGAGATCTGCTGAGTACTATGCTTTACGGCCTGCGCCTTTCCGTCATGATCGGTTGCGGGGCGGTGGCCCTGCAGGCTATCATAGGTATCTTCATAGGCATGATATCTGGATACATGGGCGGAAAGGTTGACGCTTTTCTGATGCGCATAGCCGACGTCCAGCTTTCATTCTCAACCCTTATGGTAGCCATTATGATCAGCGCCATATTCCAGGTTGCCTTCGGGGTGGGCCGCTACGAGCAACTGGCCGTTCCCCTCCTTGTCTTGATCATCGGCCTGGCCGAGTGGCCCCAGTATGCCAGGACGGTGCGGGCCTCTGTGCTGGGCGAGAGAAACAAGGAATATGTGGAGGCCGCCCGTGTCATAGGGCTGAGTCCAGCGAGAATCAGGTGGCGGCATATCCTACCCAACACCATGTCTCCAGTGCTTGTCATTTCCACGATACAGGTAGCCAATGCGGTGATGAGTGAAGCAGCTCTTTCCTTCCTGGGGCTGGGCATGCCGATTACCAAACCATCTCTGGGTTCTCTCATAAACTCCGGTTTTGAGTATATCTTCAGCGGTTCCTGGTGGATCACCCTCTTTCCGGGAATACTGCTGGTGGTCTTCGTGCTGGTGATAAATTTGCTGGGTGACTGGTTGCGAGACGTGTTGAATCCGAAACTGTACAAGGGGTAATAGTTTTCATGGGTCACCTGCTGGAAGTAAAAGATCTGGAAGTCAAGTTCGCCCTCAGAATGGGTGACCTTACGGCGATAAACGGCGTGAGTTTCACACTTGACCGGGGTGAACGCCTCGGTCTGGTCGGAGAAAGCGGGGCAGGCAAATCGGTTACAGGGTTTGCCATCATCAACCTGATAAGCAAACCGGGTTATATCTCCGGAGGCACGGTCATCTTCGACGGCAGGGATCTGACCGGGTTGACGGGCGAAGGAATGCGTCACATACGCGGCAATCTTATCAGTATGATCTTCCAGGACCCGATGATGACCCTCAACCCCGTTCTTACCATAGGTACACAGATGGTTGAAACGCTGCAGGCCCATATGAATATATCAAGAAAAGCCGCGGAAAAGATCGCCCTGGAAAAACTGCGAATGGTTCAGATCCCCTCTCCTGAAAAACGTCTGCAACAGTACCCGCACGAGTTCTCGGGGGGAATGCGACAGCGCATTGTAGTCGCGATCGCCCTCCTTGCCGATCCGGCGCTTATCATAGCGGATGAACCCACAACCGCGCTTGACGTCACCATACAGGCGGAGATCATGGAACTGCTTCTTGAACTGTGCGAATCCGAGGGGACCGGACTTATTTTGATTACTCACGACCTTGCCGTGGTATCGCAGGTAACGCAGAAGATCGCGGTAATGTATGCCGGCAAGGTAGTGGAGGCCGGACTGACTGAAGACATTATCGACAACCCGCTGCATCCCTACACACAGGGGCTCATAAAGGCCCTCCCCGACGGCCGCAACCCCGGAACAAGGCTGAACCAGATACCGGGAGTAATGCCATCCCTCATCGATATTCCTCCGGGATGCTCGTTTCATCCACGCTGCACGATCCGGGGCGACATATGCAGATATGAATCCCCAGTACTGAGAGAGATACCTGGATACCGCAACATGGCGGCCTGCCATATGCTGGGTTTGAAAAAGGAACCGACTGAAAAGGATAGGGCGGAATGAAAGACAGGCTGATAGACATAAAAAATCTTGTTAAACATTTCGATATATCCGGGGGCCTGCTGGAGCAGCTGGCGGTAAGCAAAGGGCGTATCATCAGGAAACAGACCGTTGTAAGGGCGGTCAACGACGTAAGTCTTTTCGTAAACCCCGGCGAAACGCTGAGTGTGGTGGGAGAGAGCGGGTGCGGAAAGTCAACCCTTGCCCGCACCCTTCTGGGGCTGTATCAGCCTGACGGCGGCGAGATCTATTACCGCGGTGACAGAATTGACGGGTTGACACAGAAAGAGATGCTGCCCTATCGCGCGAAGATGCAGATGATCTTCCAAGACCCCTACGCCTCGCTGAACCCACGCATGACGGTGCAACAAACCCTGGAAGAACCAGTCGTCTTTCACAACCCTTCCATCTCGGGCAGCGAAGTGAAAGACCGGGTGGCCGGTGTTATGCAACAGGTCGGAGTGGACCCGGCGTGGACTGACCGGTATCCCCATGAATTCTCGGGCGGACAGAGACAGCGGATCAGCATAGCGAGGGCGCTGATGGTCGATCCGGAGTTCGTAGTGGCCGATGAGCCTGTCTCCGCGCTTGATGTATCCGTGCAGGCACAGATACTCAACCTTCTCATGGATGCGCAGGAACAGCGGGGACTGACCTATCTGTTTATCACCCATGATCTCTCGGTCGTCAGGCATATCAGTTCGCGTGTGGCGGTCATGTATCTTGGAAGGGTGTGCGAATTGGCGCCGACAACAAATCTGTTCGAATCGCCCGGACATCCCTACACAAGAGCTCTCCTCAGCGCCATTCCCGACCTTTACGACCGCAGACACAAATACATAAAACTGAAGGGCGAGGTACCCACACCCATAGATCTGCCGTCCGGGTGCGTTTTCCACGGCCGATGTCCCTACGCGGACGGACGCTGCTCACGTGAAATCCCCGCTCTCAATCACCAGGGTAAGGCGGTTTATGTTGCCTGCCACGCGGTCGAAGAGGGACGGATTTAAAGACTACAATTGTTCAAGGTTTCCAGTTATCGGTTCACGGTTGGAAAAAACAGGCAATAGAGAATATTTATGAAATCCTTGAATCCTGTTCTCTAACCAAATTGGAGGAGAATCTGAATATAAATGAATATAGAAGATATTGAACTGAAAAATATAAAGGGGGTTATCGCGCGGGAGGAGGCCATGCGCCTCTATGAGCTGGCAAGGAAGGCAAGCCGCATCAGCCCATGTCTGGAGATCGGAAGCTACTGGCGGAAAGACTGCCTCTTACATCGGCATGGGGTGCAGAGGAAATGGGGGCATTCTCTTCTCCATTGATCACCATCGGGGATCGGAAGAACAGCAGCCGGGAGAGAAATATTTCGATCCGGATCTGCTGGATAAAGAAACCGGCCTGATAGACACCTTCAGGATATGCAGAAATACCATAAGCGACCTTGGACTGGAAGACACGGTAATCCCAATAGTCGCAAGAAAGCACGCAAAGCTATCGGACAACAACTAAGGTTCCTTTGTCAGAACCTAGGGCAAAACTCGCAAGCACCTGCGCGGGGTTAATTAGGGGTTAATTAGTTATTCCTTTTAAAGTCAACAGTAAAAATTGACATTTTTTATATCAATTTGGTTAGAGAGCTGCTCTTTGAAAA
>JAFDBG010000101.1 GCA_019313385.1 Deltaproteobacteria bacterium
GCTGGCAACCCAGATAATCCTTGACGAAAGAACGAAACTATGAAACTTTAAACGTAACTCAACATATTAATATCAATAGAGAAAATAGATTATGTTACGTATAGGTAGGTGAAATCTGCAAATAATGGATAATCGTTGATGGGTCTTGGTTGGCTGAATATATTTTCATGATCAAAGGTGCGCATAAACCGGACAAACCAAGATTTAAGTTGACAATAAAAAAAATAATGGTATGTTTCCAACCATGGCAGCGAGAAAGAAAGAGACAGATTTTAATGAATATTTTGATTTCTTGTGGGAATACGCCCAGTCGAAAAAGATAAGCAAGGGCAAGTTCATGAAAGACTCCGGCCTCTCTCCCCAGAGGTTCAGTGAGTTCTCACAGAAAAGCCGGAATATAACCGGTGAATATTTCCTCAAGATGCTGAGCGGGGTCGAGCTATCCCCTGAGGAGATGGAACAACTCAGCAATATGCGCTTCTCCGAAGAGCAGTCACTCGAACTGAAATTCGACAGCTTTATCAAGAGCCAGAAAACATTTCTGGAAGAGTTGATGAAAGATCCGGCGAAATTAAAGATATGCAAGGCTGTTAGCAAATTCGGGGGGATCTGGAACAACCCCCACGTCCAAAAGCTGTTTCAAAAATTGTCGGAACTCAAGTGTTCCAAGTGCTCTCCTTTCAACTAACCTTTCCCTGTCATAATGAACGTACCTATGCATACCTCCCTCGAGTATATCCGGTTGTTTGGATGCAGGGTATAGTGAGAAGCGAAAGAAGATGGCAAAAGAAAAGATTCCTTCAACCCCGGCCGTTCGCGTTCTGAGAAACAACGGCGTCGATTTCACTCCCCGTCCATACAGATATGAAGACAGAGGTGGCACACGGGTGGCCGCCAGAGAGTTGCAATGCGACGAGCACCAAACGGTCAAGACTCTCGTCTTTGAAGATGAGCATAAAAACCCATTGATCGTGCTCATGCATGGGGATATGCACGCGTCCACAAAGTCCCTGGCCAGGACAATCGGCACAAAATCGGTCATTCCCTGCGACCCCAAGACGGCGCAGAGGCACACGGGATATATGGTTGGCGGAACTTCTCCCTTTGGAATACGGAGGGATATGCCGATATATATGGAGGAAAGCATCGCGGATCTGCCACGAATATTTATTAACGCCGGACACAGAGGGCTTCTTGTCGAGATGCAACCGGCGGAACTGGTAAGAGTCCTTGACCCCAGACCGGTAAAAGTGGGAATATGAGAGTCGGTTTCAGGCCGGAAAAGGGTCTCAGGTAATAAACGGCGTTGACAAAATTTTACTTGCATATTAGTAACCCGTTATGGGTTACAGTTATCGGTTCACGGTCGAAAAAAATAGAAGGTTTATAAATATTGCACAGGGATCGGCTGAGGAACTGAGGGCACAGCTGCTGCATAGTTCGTTGAAAAAACTGTGAATTGTGAACCGACAACCGTGAATGGCGGCTAATATCGTTGGTAGCTTTCAGTTGTACTGATGCGCAAGGGCAAAAAGATATGAAACAATTTTTCAATCTCTACAACCAGGGTTTCATAAGAACCGCCGTATGCGTACCGGAAGTACGGGTGGCAGACCCCGGATTCAACGCGGAGCGCACCATCGAACTCGCGCGGAAGACCGCTGAGAACGATGCCGTCTTTTCGCTGTTCCCCGAGATGGGTATATCGGCCTACTCCAACGAAGACCTCTTTCATCAGGATGCCCTCCTGGAAGGCACCCTCACGGCGGTGGAAACGATTCTTGATGCCACGCGAGATCTCAACCTGGTCATGGCTATCGGCGCGCCCCTGCGGGTCGATTCACTCCTGTTCAACTGCGGACTGGTCATCTACAAGGGGAAGATCCTGGGGATCGCAGTCAAGTCGTACCTCCCCAACTACCGGGAATTCTACGAGGGGCGACAGTTCAGCCCGGCCGAAGAAGCAATATCGGAAACGGTTAATATATGCGGACAGCGCGACATACCCTTCGGTCCCGACCTTATATTCGAAGCGGATAATATAAAACATTTCAAACTGTTTCTTGAGATATGCGAGGATGTGTGGGTCTCCATACCCCCGTCAAGCTTCGCGGCGCTCGCGGGAGCCACGGTCATCGCCAACCTGTCCGCATCAAACATCACGGTGGGAAAGGCCGAATACCGCAACAGTCTCATCATGAACCAGTCGGCCCGCCTGCTGGCCGCCTATCTGTACGCCGGATCAGGTCCCGGCGAATCCACCACCGATCTGGCCTGGGACGGCCACGCCATGATATGCGAGAACGGAAACCTCCTTGCCAAATCGGAGCGGTTCTCACAACAAGAGCAGGTCATCTACGCCGAGGTCGATCTGGATCGCCTCGTGCAGGACAGGATGCGGATGACCGGTTTCGGGCAGAACGCGAGGACTCACCGGGATATTGTCTCACGTTTCCGCAAGGTGCCCTTCTCCGTCGACATTCCAAAAAAAAAACTGCTCCTGAGTAGGGAGTATCCCCGCTATCCGTATATCCCGTCGGACCAGAGCAAGAGAGACCAGCGATGCTACGAGGCATACAACATACAGGTGGGGGGACTCGCGAAGAGAATGCGGGCATCGGGGCTTGAGAATCTCGTGATCGGCGTATCCGGAGGCCTCGATTCGACACATGCCCTGATCGTGGCCGCGCGCACCATGGATCTCCTGGAACGTCCCCGGACAAACATTAAGGCCTACACCATGCCTGGGTTCGCGACATCAGACAAGACCTATACCAACGCGACCGCACTGATGAAATTCCTGGGTGTCGAGTCGAATGAGATAGATATCAGGCCGAGCTGCCTGCAGATGTTCAAAGATATTGGACATCCCTTCGCGCAGGAAGAGAAGATCTACGATATAACCTTTGAAAACGTACAGGCCGGAGAGCGAACGTCTCACCTCTTCCGTATCGCCAATCTGCGAGGGGGGCTCGTTATCGGAACGGGAGACCTGAGCGAACTGGCCCTGGGCTGGTGCACATACGGGGTGGGCGATCACATGTCCCATTACAACGTCAACGCGAGCGTACCCAAAACGCTTATACAATATTTGATCCGCTGGGTATCGCAATCGGGACAGTTCGGCGAAAAAACCTCGGAAATTCTCATCGACATCCTTGAGACTGAGATAAGTCCTGAACTTATCCCCGGTCAGAATGGAGACCAGCCGGCACAGGTTACAGAAGATACCATAGGTCCTTACGAACTGCAGGATTTCAACAATTTTTACACCACGCGATTCGGATATTTGCCCTCAAAGATTGCCTTTATGGAATACTGCGCGTGGAGAGACAGAGAAAAGGGCCTCTGGCCCGATGTCCCGGAACACAAAAAAACGCAATATACGATAGGCGAGATCAAACACTGGCTGCAGGTCTATCTGTACCGCTTTTTCAAAACCAGCCAGTTCAAGCGATCCTGCGTGCCCAACAGCCCGAAGGTAGGATCGGGAGGGTCTCTCTCACCAAGGGGTGATTACAGGGCGCCCAGTGACAGTGAGGCCACCGTCTGGCTCGAAAACGCTGAAAAAATACCAGATAAGGATAGTTAATCAAAGATGACAGAAAGAGCTTACGACGATTTTGACGCTACAGAGCTGTTCTGCCCAAAATGCAAAAGGGCCGTACCGGTAAGAAAAAGACTGCTCCTCGTCCTGACCGGCGAGGATAGATATGATTACACGTGTGTTTACTGCGGAACATCCATCGGGGACAAAACCGTCTCAAACGGAAACAGCTCCGTGATATACCGGAAATAGGGGAACATCCACGATAAGTTTTGTCAAGGGGGAGTGATTTTTCCGTTCAAAATGCCCCCTTCCTCTACAATCAGATTACCGCACTGGATAGTTCCCTGGACGTTCGCGGTACCAAGAAGGGTCAACGTCCCGGTAACAATGATGTTTCCTTCAAATCTGCCGGCAATGGTGAGCTTCTCTGATGTAACGTCGGCCTTGATAAAGCTTCCCTCTTCCGAGATAACTGATTCGACATTCAGGACACCCTCTACAGTGCCTGCCACAATGAGATATCCCTTGAAATCCAGGATTCCATTGAGACTGCAACCCTTGTTAATAATAGAGATATCCCTGTCTTTTTCCTTCACTTATGATCTCCTCAATCGCCTGCGTTTTGACCATCATCAGTCAACAGGTCTACAGGTTTGTAATCTACAATGTTAACGGGCATCAAAGCAAGGAGGATTTTACCACGGCTGACGCGGATGCTGCATCCTGCGGGGTTTCCTCTTAAAAGGGTCGCGATCTTTGTGCCAGCAATATGATCACCCATTCTTATCGGAATAGACGCATTCTTTCCCTCTATAACCGTCGTCAGTCCGCCGGGAGCCGCATTGCTCTTTATATCTATAATCTTCATCGAGTCACTCAGCTTCAGCTTTATTGATTCACTGTCAGAAACCCATTTCTTGTCGATTCCGTTGAAGGACAACAGCATATACTCAAACAGAGGGGGCGTTATATCGAAGAATAGACGTCCGATTATGTCTTTATCGTTTCTGGAGACTATTACCTGGTAGACCCTCCCCTTCTTATAAAGAGAATATCTTTCCCACAGGTCTGTTGCGGTGTTTATTATATATCCCCTGTCTTCGCCGGTATTGACGCGACTGTCCCCCACAAAACCTTTGAAGTTGCATGTCACGCCTGCAAGGGAACCGGGGCTGGTCTCCGCGTCCACAAGTTCAAGAAGATCGCCTTTTACTATATCCACGTGGGAACCGTTGGGATAATATCCTTCTTTCCCGTTGATTTTGATCTTGAAAAAAACAACGCCGGGATTGGCAGTTACGGAATGACCGGAAGGAGGTTTATCGCTGAATACGACATTGAATGCGCCGCAGAGAAGGTGGTCTTTCCTGATCAAAACGCGCGTGGGTCCGCTCAGGGAAAATGGTTTGCTCACGTCATTCACCGATCCATACCCCTCTATGTCGGCGCTGAATCCGCGCGCATAATTCCCCTCTATATGGTTGATTTTTATAGTATCATTAGGATAGACATGCAGTGTCTCACCGTTGGCCACAACAACGGGCGAACTGTCATTAATCTTCACCACGGCATATTTCATCTGCGGCATACCCAGACCGATGCCCGGTATCTCCGGTATAATGTTGAAAATCTCCATGAAGGCGTTGATTGCGAGATTGTGATGGTATATCCTCGTTTCCAATGGGAGAGATTTACTCGATTCAATGCCAAATGCCGGTATGCCACACTCATACAGGGCATAATACGTTGCCGACTTTCGCTGTTCCGGGTGCAGAGAATCGCTGGCTTTGGTGCGATGATTGTTGATATGAAAAAGATGGTCGGGATTGTCGA
>JAFDBG010000039.1 GCA_019313385.1 Deltaproteobacteria bacterium
GTGCCATAGTGCTTACACCTCGTTGATGATAGTTTTATTTTGCCAAAATTACGCTATCACCCTGTTTCTACAGGATCAACGAGGTCTTTTACTTTTTTTGATGGTGAATCAGGGGAAGACCCGTTACCGTCCCCTGTTCTTAGCGCTCATGTCTCTCTGCACATCCCGCAGATCGTCTCTTTTCCTGATATCATCCCTTTTGTCATAAAGCTTCTTGCCCTTTCCGACGCCGAGTTCCAGTTTTACCTTTCCGTTTTTGAAATACATCTTCAGGGGAACAAGCGTCAGACCTCTTTCTTTCGACTTTCCGTAGAGCTTTTTTATCTCTCTCTTATGCAGCAGCAGCTTGCGAACCCGCATGGAAATATGGTTGGAACGATTACCGTGGGAGTAGGGGCTTATGTGCACATCATAGACAAAAACCTCTCCATTCTGCACCTGCGCGTAGCTATCCTTCATATTTCCCCTGCCCTCGCGGAGAGCCTTCACCTCGGTTCCGGCAAGGACAATCCCCGCCTCATAGGTATCATCTATGAAATAGTTGCGCCTTGCCAGTTTGTTCTGGCATATAATTTTTTCAGCGATTTTATTTTTTTTTGCCATCACACCACTCTTTTATCACTCCGCGGACATTTCATATAAAGCGCGACCATCCACGTCACGGCTCGGAAGATAATCCATTTTCACATGACTCATCGCCTTGAAGATGTTCTCGCGCACATCTTTATTATCCTTCTCCATGTAATCCAAGAGTCTCTTTATATACAATCTGCGAGATGTTTTGCTTGTCGGGCACATGTCTTTAATCGCGAGAATATTTTTCTCCTTCGCATACTTTTTGACCAGTGTTTCTTTTATATACGCCAGCGGCCTGATAATATGAAACTTTCCCCTGAACACGGATTGATCAGGCATCATTGTGCTTATCTCCCGACCATAGAACATATTTATAAGCAAGGTTTCTATAATATCGTCCTTATGATGCGCGAAGGCTATCTTGTTGCACCCGTTTTCGTTTGCTATCTCGAATATTCTTTTTCTTCTCATCCGTGAGCAGAGAAAACAGGGGTTCTTCTTGTTGTAATCGCTGTGCGCCAGGGGCCCTATATCGGTCTTTTCCATGATATACTCGTAGCCGTTTTCCTTAAGGTATTTCTCCAGCGTGGCGTACCCGCGGTATTCCTGATCGAATCCCATGTCCACATTAACCGCCAGCATCGAAAATTGCGGGAGGAACACCATGCGGGTATTGAGAAGATTGAGAAGTACAAGACTGTCCAAGCCACCCGAAACACCAACCAGTATGCGGTCACCTTCTTTTATCATATTATAATCTACAGCGGCCTTTTCCAGCCACTTTTTGAGATGCAGATAAAGTTTTGTGTCTCTTTTCCCCGACAAAGCCTTCCCCCTTTTACACGACATCTATTCGTTCCCGCAACGGCTTGCGGAAACACATCTCTACCACAGGCAAGTCACAACGACAACTTGTATCATCTTAACATGAAAATCGAACCACTCGCAAATCAGAAAAGATTTTCGAGACTATGAGGAGGAATGCATAGCAAGAAATCCCTTGACATACAGCATGATTCTCTCTTAGATTGGTAGAAAGGTTTTTCCAGAATCGAACAAGCATTGTTAATTTTACTTACCAGCAAAGGGGGGGGGATTCAGTCACAACACAATAGAACAAACCCATCATGAAAGAACCTGAAAATCCGTCGGCAACTGGATGTATTTTCGAAATTGCATTTTTGGCCTCGCAAACAATTCTTTCTGAACGGAGGGTCCTGTCAGATGATTCCACTGTTTATCAACACTCCTGAAATAATGTTTAAGATCAGGGTTGTAACCCCAAGAGAGTCTTTCGCAAAGACCTTGGAGCGTTTGCAGACGACAGGTGTCCTCCACATAGAAGAACCCCGCGAATTAGATTCTGCCGACAGAATAAAAATAGCAGAAAAAAGAAATCTTGTAAGAAAAATCTCCGCGAATATCAGCGATATCCTGGCTTATGTCAAGGGAGAGCACAGGGTACTTATACAGGAAGGTATAAAAGCCCAACCCCTGGATACTATATTACACCAGACCGCCAAGTTGCATGAAAAATGCGCGCGTCTCCGGAAAGATTCGACAAGGCGGGAAGCGGATATCTCCAATATGGAAGGTCTGGGCAGATATCTGGATATTCTGTCACATGAGATAAACCTCTCGCTGAAAGACCTGAACTATTCAGGGAGTTACCTGTCAGCCAGGGTATTCGTATTCCCGGCGGAAACCTGCAAGATATTCCTGGGAAAAGCCCGCCAACACCTCCTTCAACATATACCCGCCTCTTCAAAAGACGAAACGGAAACGGCAGTCTATACTATTGCCAGAACCACCAGTCAGAACATAGTAGAAACACTGGCGAGAGATCTTGGGGCGTTGCCTCTTGAGATACCGGATGAGGAATTAACCTTAAAAGAATTTATCGCGAAGAAGGATGATATAATAAGGCAAAAGAGGAAAGAAATCGAAGGGTTGGAAAAAGAGATAGAAACGATTACCACGGAAAACCTGGAGCAGGTCACTCAATACAGAGAAACGGTCGCTCTGGAAGATGAAATGCTGTCAGCTATCGAGCAGACATGCGAAACCCGTTACGTCTCAATGATAGAAGGCTGGGTTCCCCGGAGTAAGGCGGATTCTGTAATATCACAGATACATGAATCTCTGGACAATGTATTTATCGACGCAAGTAAGCCGGGGCCTTCGGATGAACCGCCGACAAGACTGCAGAACCCGCGTGCCATCAAACCCTTTGAGGTAATCGTAAGTCTCTTCAGTCTGCATAAATATGGCGGGTGGGATCCGACACCAAGTGTGGCTTACTTTTTTGCCTTCTTTTTTGGTCTCATGCTCTGTGATGTTGTCTATGCCGCAGGCCTGTTAATCCTCGCGAAATTTGTTCTCGACAAACTCGTTGATGATCCCTCCACCGAAGGGGTCGATCTGTTCCGAAAGGTATTGTACATAAGCGGCACGGTAGCGCTTATATTCGGTATATTATCAGGAACGTATCTGGGTGATTTACTGAATATGTATTTCGGTGTTTCGTTACAAAAGCTTGCTCTCGCGAAGTGGGTGCAAAGTAAACTCTCCGACCCTATCGCATTTATTATCATCTCGCTCATAATCGGCCTTGTACACGTGAACATAGCCCATATCCTTTCCCTCATAAGAGGAATACGGGGAAAAAACAAAGGATTAGTTATCAGCAAGGCAGGTCTCTTCATTATAGAAATTTTTGGGATACCTTACATCTTTAAGATGCTTCTACATGTTGATCTTGTCCCTCTCAGTCCCTCGATATATTCATTTATGGTTTATCCTATGATTATTGGCCTGGCCTTGATTGTTGTCTCGGGATTTATGCAAATGGGTGGTTTGGGAGGAATTTTCTGGATATTTGAACTGACCGGTCTGCTCGGTGATATTATGTCATATTCGCGACTGGCAGGAGTCGGACTCGCTACGTTTTATCTTGCTTCTGCTTTCAACCTCCTGGCCAGCTGGATTTCCGACGGTCTCTCAGGATTAATTCCGGGTGTTATTGGCACATCTCTCGGACTCATTATCGGTATTATTCTCTTTGCTGTTTTCCATGTATTGAATTTGTTTCTCAGCAGTTTGGCTGCGTTTATTCACTCTCTCAGGCTCTGCTTCGTTGAATTTCTCCTGAAATTCTACGAAGGAGGTGGAAGAGAATATGCCCCCTTCCATCTCAGACCAAAGAGATATGTAATTGTCGGGGCAAAATTATAAAGCGAGGTGCAAAAAACCATGACTGAAATACAAGCATTGGCGACACTGGGGGGAGCTATCGCATTGGGAGGCGGACTCGCTGGTTCAGCGATAGGAATAGCAATGGCAGCATCGGCAGGAGTTGCAACGATATCTGAAGAACCCGGCCAGTTGAGAAACGTTATCGTGCTTGCTTCGCTGCCTATGACTCAGAGTTTTTACGGATTGATTATTCTGATTATGATCCTGACTGTCGTACTTCCGGGGCTACCCGCTACCGGAGGTGCCGGTATTGGAGTGCTGGCCGTGGGTGTCATCGGTGGCATGGCCGAATGTTTCTCCGGAGCCTACCAGGGATCGGTCTGTGCTTCCGGTATCGCCCTTTTACCAAAAACAAAGGGGGGGATTCTTACTACAGCCATGATGCTTGCCGTCTTCGTCGAACTTATCGGAGTTCTGGGACTCGTTTTCTCCGTTATGACGCTAAGCATACTCAAACTTATGTAATGATAACCAAAGGTGACAATTATGGGAACCAATAAGATACGAGTGGCTATCCTCAAGGAAGCACAAGGAGAGGCGGAAGGAATCATTACCAATGCCAGGGTAAAAGCCGAGGAACTGATGACCAACGCGAAAGAACAAAAGAAAAAGCGGTTCGAAGAGGAGAAAAACCGGATTATATCAGAGGCCAGGCGCGAGGCATCGAGGATACTGGCACAATCTTCTCTCAAGGCGCGGCAGGAAATACTCAAGGAAAAAGATGATGTCATCAACGAGACTATCTCAAGGGTAAAAAAAGATCTACTCGGGAAGGCAATGGATGAAACTGTGCTCATCTATCTCATCGGTGAAACAGTGCAGGCTTTTGAAACGGAGGACAAACTCAGGCTCCTTGTATCTCCAGGGGATATCGCTGTCGCCCGCAAGGTTGTGAAAGAGAATGACAGTTTGAAAGAGCAGATAGCCGAGATCGTTGAATTCGACTGTCTGGGGGGCGTTATGGCGGAATCAATGGACGGCATGGTGAGCATTGACAATACATTCGATATGAGGCTGGAGATGCTTACGCCAAAAATCCTGCCCAGAATAAGCAGGGAACTTTTCGGAGATGATGAAAAGTGAATCTTACAAACGCACGTTATGCATTCATATCGGCCTACCTTAAAGGCGAAGAGACCCGGGGTATGACCCGCGAGCATACAGAGGAACTCCTGCGGAGGTCGGAAAATATGCAGGATGCCCTGGAAATCATCAGTGACTCAGATATTGGCGGATACCTGCTGGACCAGCCGATCAAGACTTTTGACGATGCCGACACGTATTTGTGGCTCTATATGGGCGAATGCCTGAAACGGTTTGAGGGCTTTAATATACCCCCCGAAATGTCGCACATAGTGAACCTGTATGCCGAGAAGTATGATGTTCTGAATATCAGGATAAAGCTCAGAATGGTATCAAAGGAAACAGCATCCTCCATGGTGCCACTGGGCGCAATCTTTAACAGGGAACACCTGGAAGAAATGTCTGCCGCACGGGAGATGGATGAATTATGCAAAATCCTCGCGAAATGCAATCTTGGCGACTACATCCGTATCATAGAGGATATCAACGAAAAAAATCCGCAATCCATATCAGAAGGAGAAGTCAAACTGCAAAACCTCTACCACCATAAGGTGCTCAAAGCCTTTAAAAACATGACCGACGGACAATTGCTCGTACAGGCATTCGAAAGCATTATCGATTCGGCAAATCTGCAGACGATTTTCCGGTTATCCATGGGAGGCACTTATACCGCAAGCGCGCCGGTGCTCAGCGGTGGCCGCGTGCTCTCGGAAAACACCGTAAAAGAATTGCTGACTCTGAAGATAACGGAAATAACAGGAAGATTGGAAAATACAGGATACCATATGATGTCACAGGATGTATCCAAAGGCTATGAGAAGGATGGGGAAAGCACGGTTGTAGAGAAGATAACGGAAAAATACAGATTCGGGCTGCTGAAAGATTTCCTCTCCCCCAGGGTGTTATCCACTTCCAATATGTTGTGGTATCTGCTGCTCAAGGAAATGGAGATACGAAATTTGAGACTGATTCTCAAGATGCTGGCAGACGGGATCCCGGCAGAGGAAATAAGGGGACTGGTAATCGCGGCATGACTAAACCTGAAAAGATAGACATAGCCATAATAGGCAGCAGGGATCAGGTAGCACTGATGAGGCTTGCCGGCGTCGAGAAGTACCGGATAATAGACAATGGCGACGACCTTCGTGAAAAGGTAAAAGAGGCCCTGATGGAGCTTTCGGATGACAGATCCGTCGGAATAATAATGATACCGGAAAACTGGGGCAGGGATGCGGCAGACACGATCAAACACATAAGAGAGAGCAAGAGGAGCTCGGCTATCATGATAGAGATCCCTGAAGGGTTTAAGACAGAAGAACATGATGTAAAGGAATATTATAGGACATACACCAAGAAGCTGATAGGATTTAACGTGAATTTCTGACGATGAAACCGTTCGAATTCATTGTAGATCAAACATACTACCAAAGTGAGGCATGACCTATGGGGAAAATCTGGAAAATTTCGGGGCCCGTCGTAATCGCCGAGGGTATGAGGGGAACTCAGGTATACGAGGTCGTCGATGTGGGTGATGAAAAACTCACGGGGGAGATCATCGGCCTTGAGAGAGACCAGGCGGTCATACAGGTATACGAGGATACGGTTGGACTGAAGGTCGGCGAACCGGTGACGGGAACAGGCCATATTCTCATGGTGGAACTGGGGCCCGGACTTGTCGGGAATATCTATGACGGCGTCCAGAGGTCTCTTGTCACCATGATGGACGAGATCGGCGATTTTCTTGTGCGCGGTGTTCGAACAGATCCCCTTGACCGAAAAAAGAAATGGCACTTCACCCCGTCCGTGAAGGCGGGCGATGCCGTTCAGGAGGGTGATATCATCGGATCTGTTCCTGAGACGGGCCTTATAGAGCACAGGATCATGGTGCCGATAGGGACTCAGGGTACCATCCTGGAGATTGCGGAAGGGGATTTTACCATAGTAGAAACCGTCGCGACCGTGGAGCATGAAGGTGAAAAAAAACCCCTAACGCTCATGCAGAAGTGGCCTGCACGAAAACCCAGAATATACAAAAAGAGATTTAATCCCGAAGATCTCCTGGTGACCGGTACGAGGATCATCGACTACCTCTTTCCCTTGGCACTGGGAGGGAAGGCCGCCATACCCGGAGGATTCGGAACCGGCAAGACCGTTACCCTGCAACAGATGGCCCGGTGGTCTCAGACACAGCTGAACATCTATGTCGGATGCGGCGAGCGTGGAAACGAGATGGCGGACGTCCTCCAAAGTTTCAAGAAGCTGAGAGACCCCGCGACGGACAGGCTCCTGCAGGAAAAGGAGATATTCATCGCCAACACGTCTAATATGCCCGTCGTCGCGCGAGAGATCAGTATCTTCATCGGTATCACCATGGCCGAATATTTCAGGGACATGGGGTATGACGTCCTACTAGTGGCCGATTCGACATCAAGGTGGGCAGAGGCGATGAGAGAAATCGGCGCGAGGCTTGAGGAAACCCCGGGAGAAGAGGGTTTCCCCACCTATCTGGGTTCCCGGCTCTCAGCCTTCTATGAAAGGTCCGGGAGGGTCGAATGCATCGGGAGCCCCAAGCGGATGGGATCGGCTACGGTTATCGGCTCCGTCAGTCCCCCCGGTGCCGATTTCAGCGAACCGGTAACCCAGGCGACTCTCAGGATCGTTGACGTCCTCTATTCACTGGATGTCGCCCTCGCCAACAAGAGACACTTCCCGACCATCAACTGGCTCCAGAGCTACAGTCTCTACACTGATTCGGTTGACGCATGGTGGAACAAGATCAGTCCCGATTACAGCGATATACGAAACAAGGCCCTCATAACTCTCCAGCACGAAGCTGAACTGGAGGAGATCGTCCGGCTCGTCGGACCCGAGGCCCTGCCCGAAGACGACAAGCTTGTGCTTCTCGCGGCGCGTATGATCAGGGAAGATTTTCTTATGCAGAGCGCCTATCATCCGGTCGACACCTACACGCAGCCTGCAAGGGCGCACATGATGATCAGCGCCATCATGAAGTTTTACGATCTGGCAGAGGAGGCGACCGAATCAGGAATGCTGGTCAGCGAGATAGCCTCTTCGAAGATACTGCCCCGCATATCACGGATGAAGGATATACCAAACGAAGAATTTGATGATTACATGAAACAATTATGGTCTGACATGGATAA
This sequence comes from Deltaproteobacteria bacterium, assembly GCA_019313385.1. Classification (GTDB taxonomy): domain Bacteria; phylum Desulfobacterota; class Syntrophia; order Syntrophales; family UBA2210; genus UBA2210. The sequence goes on from JAFDBG010000039.1 coordinate 8,079, forward strand.
GAATCCCTTTGTGTAAGGAGGAAGGAACGTAATGGATTCTCTGCAGCTGTTTACGAGACAAACGAAGGCGATCAGTACCGCTCGAAGATCGCTCCTTGTCCTTGAGAGTATCCCCGGCATCAGATACAGTGAAATCGTGGATGTCCAGCTCGGCACCGGTGAGACCCGGATCGGCCAGGTGATAGAAGTCGGAAAGGAGACCACCGTCGTCCAGGTGTTTGGAGGTGTCAGCGAGGTTGATCTCCTGAACAGCAAGGTGAGATACAAGGGGGAAACCCTGAAGCTTCCCGTATCGGGAGACATCATGGGAAGAATCTTTGACGGGAGCGGCCATCCCATAGATGGCGGCCCTCCTATCATAGCAGACACCTACCTGGACATAAACGGCGTGCCGGCAAATCCGGCGTCTCGTATGCCTCCCGCGGAATTTATCGAGACCGGAATCTCCGCTATAGACGGTCTCAATGTCCTGGTACGCGGGCAGAAACTGCCCATCTTCAGCGGGTCCGGTCTGCCACACAACAAGATCGCCGCACAGATCCTCAGACAGGCATCACTGAAGGGAAAATCGGAAGAGTTCGCGATTGTCTTCGGTGCAATTGGTGTCAGCTACGACGATGCAGGCTATTTTATCTCTAATCTGGAAGAGACCGGGGCGCTCAGCCGCACCGTCGCATTTATCAATACAGCGTCATCGCCTGTTATTGAGAGATTGTCGACACCGAGGCTGGCGCTGACGGCGGCGGAATACCTGGCATGGGAACACGACATGCATGTTCTGGTCATACTCACGGACATTACAAACTACTGCGACGCGCTCCGTGAACTTGCCGCCATGAGGGGCGAGATACCGAGTAGGAGGGGATATCCGGGATATATGTACACGGACCTCGCTTCCCTGTATGAAAGGGCCGGAAGGATAAGCGGCAAGGAGGGTTCGGTTACTATTATACCCATTCTGACGATGCCCGATGATGACATCACGCATCCGATAGCAGATCTTACGGGATACATAACCGAGGGGCAGATTGTCCTGTCGAGATCGCTGGAAAGAAAAAGAATATATCCGCCCATAGATGTATTTCTCTCTCTTTCAAGGATGATGAAGGAGGGAATCGGCGAGGGGAATACAAGGGAGGACCATAACAACGTGTTCATGCAGTCATATGCCGTCTACGCGGAGGGAAACTATCTGAGAGAGATATCCACCGTTATCGGTTCCGAGGCGCTCAGCGACAGAGACAGGCTGTACCTCTCCGCTTCGGACAGGTTCGAACAGGAATTCATATCACAGGCAGAGAACAATAGAAGAACTGTTGAAGAAACGCTGGGGCTGGCATGGAACATCTTCTCCATGCTCCCTAGGGAGGACCTGAAGTTAATACAGGAAGAATACATAAATAAATATCTTCCAGAGGCCCCCGAGAACAGGACTACAACCGGAACAGATTAGACAAGAGTGATGCCATGTCAACAAAAGTGCAGGTAACGAGACCAACCAAGATTGAGCTTGCCCGCCTGAAGCGCCGCATGAAACTTGCCACGAGGATCCAGAAGATCGTAAAGGACAGGCTCTCTATACTCATCATGGAATTCCTCCAGACCGTCAAGGAATGCGCTTCTGCCAAAGAGAACCTGCTTGCGGATTTCAAGGAGGCCTACAAGGCCCTCTCTATTGCCACAGGATACCATGGATACGCGTTCCTGGAAAAGGAACTCCTCGCATCCGATATGACATTTAAGATAAACACCGTCACAAGAAATGTGGCAGGGGTAAGACTGCCTGTCTTTGAAACGGAAGAGATGGATTCACCCCATTTTTCCGTAAGGAACACGCCAGACACATCCTCATTAATAGACAACAGTGCCGCCCTCTCCCGGAAATGCCTGAAGGCCGTAATAGAACTTGCTGAACTTCAGAATTCCCTGGAACTTCTGGGCACGGAGATAAACAAGGTAAAGAGAATAAACAATGCGCTGGAGCATATTGTAATACCCGGACTTGATGCCACTATCAAATACCTGACGATTAAGTTCGAGGAGCGTGATCGCGAAGAGATTGCCCGGCTGAAATATGTCAAGATGTTGATTGAACAGAGAGAAGCATATGCGTATTGATAATCCAGCCCCGGACAGTATATTTGAAAACTGTCTGAAAGACGATCTGAAGACGCTGAATGCCCATCTGCCGCGGAAACGGAAGTTATTAAGTGAACTTCTGGAGGAGAAACACCCTCATGTTGAATGTGGCGATGGAAGCACACACTTCTTTAAAAAAAAAGAACTTGAACATTTGGCGGTAATGTTAGATGATAGTGAAAAGCAGGCGTTGATGTTGCCGATTATGATAGAGGTAGGATCTGTCGAAGGAGGTACGATAGTCAGATCCAAAAATGGAACCGAGGCGGAGGTATTCTCAAAAATCCTGGATATGCCCATAGACTGCAAATGTGATGTAATAACTGTATTCAGACCACAGTTAAATGTGTTGAGGAAAGTGTTGAAGACAACTACACAATATATCTTCACCACATGAGGAATATGGCAAAAACTTAAAAGACATAAGGAGACGGATTATGAAAGTATTCGCGGACAGACTGTTCAACGTTCTGGAAAACCATCGAAGAGAAATCGCGCAGCAGTGGTGCAAGGCTGTAATGCAAAATCCACGAACACCGGCATTCAATAATTTCCCGGAAGAAGAACTCCTCAAGAGGGGAGGATTCTTTTACAAAAACCTGACCAAGATGTACTTCGGCGAGAAGCCCTACACCGAGGTACGCAAGTACTTCTCAGAGTACGCCGAAGTCGGCTTCCAAAACAAGATACCGCTGCATGAACTTCTCTATGCCATGATCCTGATGAGGAGGCACCTGTGGCTTTACGCCGAAGTCCAGGCCCCCTTTCTCAGCGCCATGGATCACCAGCAAGCGATTGAAACAATAAACAAGACGATACGCATATTCGATCATGGTATCTATGTAGTCACCCAAAAGTACTGTGAATTAGAGAAACAGTAGGTAGGCTGCTATGCCAACAGAAATACGTGAAACGATAAGAGAAATAGAAGGTGAAGCGGAACAACTGATAGAGAAGGCCCGGGCGGACGCAAGAGGTATCCTGGAGGATGCCAACAAGAAGACGCGGGAGATCCTGTCATCGGAACTGCTTGTGGACGAATTCACGAGCGAATGCGATAGTATTGTCTCCGGGGCCCAGGAAGAGGCGCAGGGGAGGATAGAAGAGGCACGAAAGGTATCCGCCGGGATCAGATCAGCCTCTTCCGAAAAGATAGACAAATTCTCACAATTGATGGCAGATCAGATAAGAGGAATCAATTGAGATCCGATGTCCGGCAATCTGCCCGATACAGATTACCGGACATCGGACCCGCCTGAAAAATATGCCGGATTATCCTGAGGACTCATATGACAAGTCTCAGGCATTTCTTATCTTGAAAATCCATTTATATCAGTATAACAAAGGATGGGAAGAAGGGACACTTCCTGCCTTTCGTGAAATCACAAAACAGGAGAAAAATCATGACAGAGATTATCGATGTATACGCAAGAGAGATACTTGATTCAAGGGGAACCCCCACCGTGGAAGCGGAAGTAACCCTCAGTTCGGAAATAATGGGAAGGGCATCTGTTCCATCGGGCGCATCAACGGGAGAACACGAGATGCTGGAACTTCGGGATAACGACAGTGAACGATATCTGGGAAAAGGGGTCGAGAAGGCCGTTGAAAATGTAACCTACAAGATAGGACCAGAGATCATCGGCATGGATTGCCTCTTTCAGAGAGAAATTGACCACACCATGATCGAACTGGACGGAACGGACAACCGGAGCTTACTCGGTGCCAACGCCATGCTGAGCGTCTCACTCGCCTGCGCCAGGGCGGCCGCGGAGGCAACCGGACTTCCCCTTTACAGATATATCGGAGGAGTTTCCGCTAAAGACATGCCCGTCCCCATGACTAACATCTTGAACGGTGGACAGCATGCCGATAACAACGTGGACATACAGGAATTCATGATTATGCCTGTGGGCGCCCCCGATTTCAGAGAGGGCATCAGGATGTGCAGTGAAGTCTTCCACCATCTCAAGTCTGTTCTGCGGAAAAAGGGTTACAGCACGGCAGTGGGGGATGAGGGTGGATTTGCCCCCAACCTGAAATCCAATGAGGAGGCCCTTCTGCTTATCATGGAGGCCATCGAAAAAAGTGGTTATTCACCGGGGAGCGATATTTTTATCGCCATCGACGCGGCCGCAAGTTCATTCTACCGGAACGGCAAATATACGCTATCCGCAGAGAAGAACCCGGACAAAACATCCGAAGAGCTTGTCGCTTTTTATAGCGACCTGGTTGAACGGTACCCGATCATATCTATCGAAGATGGTCTGGCGGAAAATGACTGGGAAGGGTGGAAGCTTATGACAGACGAATTGGGTGCAAGTATCCAGATCGTGGGGGACGACATCTTTGTCACAAACAAGGGAAGACTTGAGAAGGGCATATCCCTCGGGGTGGCCAACTCCATCCTGATCAAACTCAACCAGATAGGCACTCTGACAGAGACACTGGAAACCATTGAACGGGCAAAGGAAGCGGGATACGCCTCCGTTGTATCCCACAGATCGGGCGAGACTGAAGATACCTTCATGGCCGATCTCACAGTCGCGATGAACTGCGGCCAGATCAAAAGCGGCTCTGTTTCCAGAAGTGAACGTCTCGCAAAATACAACCAGCTTATCAGGATAGAGGAAGAACTGGGAGATCAATCGGTATACAGAGGGAAGAGCGCCTTTTACAGCATACGCAAATCAGGGACTTCGAGACCCTGAGCTTTATACTACTACATCATAAATTTGAACAGCCTGCGCCTGAGGGATTCCAGCAGGCCTCTGTCATCCAGAGAAAGGAACTTCGCGCCCTTATCGCCTTTGCTCTTAGACACTGATATCGCGCCGCTGTCCATAAGAAACTTCAGGGCATTCTTGTAATTCGACTGGGAAAGGGCCTCCGCCTTTGATATTTCTCCCTTTTTGTACATCTTTGCGCCAAGTTTCTGCACCTTTTTTACAAGATCTTTCTCCTGTCTCACCCTGTTTTTCAGATAGGCGCACCCCCTGGACACAACCCAGTAAGACTCAAGATAATTCTGTATGAGTCCCGCGAACGACTGGAGGGACACCCTCCCTTTTCCGGTCACCTCAATAGACATCTGTCCACCGTCTTCATGAGCAACAATCATGTCCCTGTCGCGTGCGTATGACACAACCCTATTCACCTCTTCAAGGTCATCCATATTATTGTCATATATAAATTCATGTCTGAACAGATCTTTGAAAAAGCCGTAGTCTTCCATCACTTCGGGGAGAGAAGTCCTGTCGCCGTCACTGGAGAGGATCGAGATGGACACAAAAGAGAGAGAAACAAAGGAATGGAGTATATTGTTCTTATAATATTCGAGATTCATTCTCTTGTCCTCATCCACAGAGTATATCGTCTCTTCGAACTCATCTTCCTCATCATCCTCTTCCGGGCCCATCTTAGATATAAAGCCGGACGATTCAAACATTCCCAGGGCATCACTAAGCGCCTTCTCCCTGCTGACAAATGTGGACGAGAACTTCGTTCCCCTGCTGGCAAGGTAATCATGAAACTCACTCAGGACATCCATCAGGTCATCGTGTGATATCCCTCTCCTGTAGTGGCATAAAAGCCCGGCCGCTACCAGGGAGGAGGGCGACACAACGGATACCTTATTTATTTCATTGACAATCTCATAGCCCATCCTCCTGTACAGCGCCCGCCTTTCCGACGTAGTCATCTCTTCAATGGGTACCTCGTGTGAAGCGAGGTACGATTTTAGCAGCATCGGTTCTCCCACATTCATGTAAACCCTTCCATAGCGTTTTCTAAGAACCTTTCTGCTCTTTATCAGATCCAGTAGTTTCTCCTTTTTTTTGCTGGTGCCGCCAAGCTCCTTCAGATAAGATTTTTCTTCTATAACCTTGTCATACCCTATAAAAATCGGGATTATTGCCAGGTCGTCAAAACTAGCCTCCCTGTATGCCTGCATTACCATAGAGAGGAGCCCATATTTCGGCATAGCCATCTTGCCTGTGCGGCTCCTTCCACCTTCAATGAAAAATTCTATGGGCAGACCCTCCTCCAGGAGTGTCTTGATGTATTTGGCCAACACTTCTCCGTAAAGTGCGTTGCCTCCGATAGATCTTCTGATAAAAAATGCGCCAAAATTCCGGAAGAAGTATCCCATGGGCCAGAAAAGGAGATTGGTGCCGGCAGCGATAAAAGGGAGCTGTATGTTGTTGTAGTAAAAGACATAATGGATCAGAAGATAGTCTATATGGCTGCGATGGCACGGTATTACAACAAAGGGCATCTTTTTCGAGATATCCCTCATCTTTGAAAGACCTTCCTTATCTATAGCAATGCCATCATATATGTTATCCCACAGCCAGGTGAGTATTCTATCCATAAACCCCACGTAAGTGTCGTTATAACCGGCGGCTATCTCAAACAGATATTTCCTGGCCCTGTCAACAATTGAGGCATGCCCCTCTCTTCCGGTCGAGGCCATATCCTCCATGAACTTTACAAGCTTCGGGTCCCTCAGGGCCATCCCGACAATCTCCTCCCTCGACTTGAGGACAGGCCCTACAATAGCTCTCTTTTCCTCGTCAATTCTGTCTATGAGCTCCCGTCTCAAAAGATAGCTGATAGTTTCTCTGGACTTTTCCCTGTTGTTTTCCAGAAATTCCGCGAGGTTCACGGGTTTTGAAGACACAACAAAGGCCTTTTTATAATACCTGAAGAAGGTTATCAGTCTCCGCAATATTCCCGGATTTTCAATCTCACCAAACAGCAGACCTGCCAGGCTCTTATCCTTCTTTTCCCTTCTGCGTCCGTAAGCAACAAGCTGCGGAACCAGGAAAACCGGAACGTCCAGATCTCTTTGCGCGTCGACCAGCTGTCCCAGAGGATCCCCTGTATCCCCGCCCCCGATGGGCTCCGAACCGCGAAGATATACGATGGAACTCTTTTTGTCCTTTGTTAGCCTTTTCAGGTATTCATTCCGAAAGGGATTGTGGAAAAACCGCGAAATGATCGATTTGAAGGCATATTGGAAGGGCTGCCATAGAATCATGTTGATTCCGTGACAATAAACAGGCTTTTCAGCGCCCCCCCTGGTCAACATGTTTCGCAGTATCAGACAGTTCAACTGACTCTTGTTTTTCAGAGCGTATACAATAATTCTTTCTTTTGGGAGATTTTTCAGGTTTTCCAAACCTTCTTCATCTATCTTTACCTTAGATAAGGCTATATTCAACAATCGAAACAGAGGAGATCTCTTTTCTTCATGAAAGAAACCGCTATAATATTCCCCTATCTGTCTGCCGAATGATTCCCATCCCGATTTGATTGTCATAATATATTGCTTTGTTCCCTCGTATACAGAATCCAAGACAGATTTCAGGTTATCTGCCAGTCAACCGGACAGAATTCCGGGAACCTTTGAACCATGTAGTCTCTTACACACTCTTCGATTTCCTGGGCGGTGGGGAAGGTCATCACCTTTTCCAGCAGCTCTTTTGATTCTTTAACCGTTGAATTTCTTATTATCTTCTTCACACGGGGTATCGCCAGGGGCGTCATGCTGAGCCCGTCCAGCTCAAGACCGAGCAGAATGGGCGTGCACAGGGGATCACCTGCCATCTCACCGCACATGGCAACCTTTATCCCGGCGCTATGCCCCACATCGACAACCTGCCTGATCATCCTCAATATGGCGGGATGAAGGGGTTTATACAGATATGTAACACGTTCGTTCACCCTGTCAATCGCAAGCACGTATTGTATCAGATCATTAGTCCCGATGCTGAAAAAATCCACCCTTTCCGCCAGTTGCTCCGCCATAATCACCGCGGACGGAACTTCTATCATGATGCCTATCTTTATATCCTCATCAATGGGAATCCCTTCGGATAACAATTCTCCCTTTACCTCGTCAATTATGTTTCTGGCATCCATGATTTCCTTCACCCCGGAAATCATGGGAAGCAGGATCCCTGTATTGCCATAGGCACTGGCGCGCAGGATGGCCCTCAGCTGCACCTTGAAGAGCTCAACTTCCTGGAGGCAAAACCTTATTGCCCTCAGACCCATTACAGGATTCATCTCTTCCGCCAGCCCGGCATCGGAGACAAACTTGTCACCTCCCAGATCAAACGTCCTGATAGTGGCCCACTTGATCCCCTCTCCCACTATAACCTTCTTATAACTGGAGAAATGCTCTTCTTCCGTGGGAAGCTGCTCTTTGTTGATATAGATGAATTCCGTCCGGTAAAGACCCACACCATTGGCCCCGTGAAACACTGCCGAGGGGATTTCTTCAACAAACTCTATATTGGCCCCTACACCCACGCTACGACCATCCGCTGTCACGGCAGGAAGGTGAGCGTCCTTGAGCATATCTTCTTCCATTACAAGGTAGTGTCTCTTCTTGTCCTCGTATCTCTTTATCACCTCTGGATCGGGATTTACAATAACAACACCAGCGGTGCCGTCAACGATGATTACGTTACCTGTGTTTACCTCTTCGGTAATTTTCTCGAGACCGACAACTGCGGGGATTGCTATAGATTTTGCAACAATCGCGGTATGAGAAGTCTTTCCCCCGATGTCCGTGGCAAAACCCAGAATCTTACGGGTCGACATCTGAACCGTATCTGCCGGTGAGAGGTCTCTTGCGACAACAACAACTTCCCCCTCAATATCAGAGACCCTCTCAAGCGCCTTTCCGGACAGATTTATCAGTATTCTCTGTCCCACATATTCTACATCTTTGATACGCTCCCTGAGATAATCATCCTCTATCCTATCGAATATCTCTCTCTGTTGGGAAAGCGTCATCTTCAACGCCCATTCCGCATTAACACAGTGATCCTTTATGTTCTTTATGACATTCCTGGCAAAGGTTTTGTCGTCAAGTATCATGATATGGACATCGACAAGAAGCGATCCTATCCCTTTGCGGTCTTTAAGATCCGTTTTTATGTCCAGTAATTCCTGCCGTGAATTTCTGAGGGATTTTCTGAACCTCTTTATTTCCCTGGAGACCTCTCCGCCACCACTTAATTTATAGAGTGTCTCTTTAATGTCCTGGCGATTCAAGACATAGGCGCTTCCGATCACTATGCCTGGAGAAACTCCTATGCCCTTCAAGGCAATGGTCGCTTTCAGTTCATTCTCGTCCAATTATTCTTCTCCAAATTTATTTTCCACGAGCTTTTCAAGCTCCCTCATGACATCATCAGCATCCAGACCATCGGCTTCAACAGTAACGCGACTACCCATGGAACATGAAAGGGCCAATATCTCCAGAATACTATTGCCGTCAACCTTTTTCCCGTCTTTTTTAAGAAATACTCTGGAACTATATTTGCTCGACACATTTACTATCATGGCAGCAGCTCTCGCGTGCAGTCCCAGTTTATTCTTTAAAGTGAATGTCTTGATTCTCTTCATCTTACACTGTCACCATAAATAAGAGCGCCACAGCTCCATAAAGCACCGCGAGAGAAGATATCCCTCTGCCTAACAACCAGAAGCATAAGAGAATAAGAGCGAATGTTCCCCCAACGGCCACGCCCCATGGGAAATCCGCAAGCGGGAAAAAGAAATTTACAAAACCCGCGCACAGAAGGGCAAGAAAGAAAGTCGTAACCCACTTCAACATTCTGGTCTTTCCGGGCAGATCTATCGTACTTAGAAAACCAATTCCACCCCTTCCGTCCATGTAACCCTCAATGAAACCCCTCACCCGGACCCAAAGATGAACGGAATTGTACATCAGCAGAAAGAACAGCGGGGCTAAAAGCAATCCTTCAAGCGCAAGTATTACTCCGGCCACAGAAGAAAGTGGTTTGAGCCCCCCCCAGAAAAAGGGATCACCCATTGCAGCATACGGGGCCATCAGTGTCTCTTTGAGACGAAGCGCTTCCGGACAGTTGTCGCCTTCAGAAAATTCCTCCAGCTTGGCCACGGAACCTATGATTGCCCCTGTTAGATACGGATGAGAACTGAACGACTGGAGATGCCTTGTCAACACCCCGGAAATCCGTTCTTTGTTATCTCCTAACCTTCTGGCCAGAGGAATCAAGGAATATGCGAAACCTACATTCTGCATTCTCCGGAAATTCCACGAGGATTGAACAAACAGAGACCTGAGAAATATCTCTATCAGGTCTCTCCTCTTCATTTTACGATACCCCCCTGTTTTCCCGGAGACCTTCATCTTTGAGCTTTCTGAAGGCATACTATTACCCCTAAGGACGAAATACAAGTAACATGTTTGACACATTCGGTCAATTGTCAAGAGAACAGAACACGTCAGGGGGAGTTTTTTATTGACACAATATATTTTATCTGTTAGGAAGCGCTCCAGTTTGTTCGGAACATCTGCAATGATCGGGGCGTCGCGGCATGACGGCCCGATTTTTTTGTCCGATACATACTCAATCAAAAAAAGGGGGAGTGATACCCATGCTTTGCCAAACAGTCAAGAAGGATTTTGAATGCGTCTTTATGACCAAAAAAGGGTGTAGTTTTAATGGGGGCAGTTGCCATCCAGTCATTGACAAGTGTGAAGGATGCAGTAAGTGTATTGAATATTCTGCCGTCAAATATTGCATAGTTTACCCTGATCCCGCAGGGAAATGGGCCATTGGAGGGTGTCCATCAGCGACACACATAGAAAAGAGTGTCAAAGAAGCAGCTCAAAAGATCAACCCGTTGAAGGCATCAAAGAGAGGTTCGAAAAGATAGTCCCCGCAGAAAGATTTTACGGCAGGCTGTGATTGAAAGACTTTATTATATAAACGAAGGCCGGCTAAAGCTAACACCTTTAACCGGTCTTTTTACGCGTAGCTGGATGGTCTTGACGTTCAACCGATAATTTCTTTTATTACCTTTAATTTCTTTTTGATGTCAATCAGCCTGCCACCCTCATCAGCAGGCCTGTTTCCTCCCCTATTTATATCAGTCAATTTTTTCCTGGCCCCGGCTATGGTGAACATATCTCCATACAGCAGGTTTTTGATTGTCAGTAATTGTTCAACGTCTTTTTTCCTGTAAAGGCGCTGGTCTGATCTCGTTCGCGCAGGCCTCACAGTCCTGAACTCCGACTCCCAGTATCTGACAACGTAAGGCTCCACACCCAGTATTTTGCTTACCTCACCAATACGGAAATAATTCTTATCAGGAATATCCATAATAGAGAACCCGCGAATCAAGGGCAAGAATCCGGCACAAGTCAACCTCTCAGCCGATCAGTCATTTAACGATTTCTTCAACACCTGACTTGATTTAAAGGTCAAGACCTTTCTGGCCGATATTTTCATCTCTTCGCCTGTCTGAGGGTTTCTCCCTCTGCGGGCTGCCTTCTCTTTGATATTTAATTTGCCGAACCCGGAAATCTTTACATCCTCGCCTCCGGCAAGGGTTTCTTTTATGATATCAAACACCGACTCTACAAAGCGGGCAGAATCGCTCTTTGAGATACCCATCCTTTCATGGACATTCCTTATGATATCAGCCTTCGTCATTTTCCCCTCCCTGGTTTGATGTCATTTAAATTCCCATTCCTCTGATCTTTGCGCCCGTGTGCCTTACTATCCTTTTCACGAGTCTGTCGTGTACCTCATTAACTTCATCGTCCGTCAGGGTTCTTGTGGCCGAACGATACATAAATCTAACGGCCAGACTTTTCATCCCGCCAGAAACTCCTTCTCCGGCATATACATCAAATATACCCATATGTTCAAGCAAATTCTCCTTTTTTTCGAGAGCAAGATCCAATATGTATCTCCCTTCAACCGCCCCATCTATCACAAACGCGACATCTCTCGAAATGGATGGAAACTTCGGGATATCCCTGTAGATCATTTCTTCGCGCGGCAGGGAAACAATTGCCTGGAGGTCAAGCTCGAAAACCACGGCCATCGCCTTTATATCCATTTTATCAAGGATATCGGGATGAACATCACCTAGAAATCCAATGACCTTGTCGCCGAGCATAACATTACATGACCTTCCGGGATGGAGGAATGGCCGGTCGCAATCGGATTTGAACCGTATATCTCGAACCCTCAGAGCGTCAAACAGATTTTCTACGCACCCCTTAAGATCATAGAAATCGGAATGCAACCCGTCATCAAAGTGCCACAACCTGTCATATCTGGAACCGGTGACAAGGCCGCCCACTCTCTCATTCTCCACAGGCAGTTCTTCGTTAATATCTGTAAACACCGTCCCCATCTCAAATATTCTGAGATCATGATTGCCGGCACTGATGTTTTTTCTCATCGTCTCCAGAAGACCATATACAAGACCGGTCCTCATGACGGACATGTCTTCACCGAGGGGATCTTCAAGCTTTATCAACCTGCGCCCCTCATCATCCTTGCTCAGGCCGAGGATGTCCGCCGCCGCCGGGGTTGTAAAACTGTAATTTATAACCTCTGAATAACCATAGCCGTTAAATATGGTCCTTATTCTGTCTTCCAGTGTTCTTTTATCGTTCGGCGGCGTTCCCGTTCCGGCTGAAAGCCCCGGCAGAGATACAGGGATGCCCTCGTAACCATGAATCCTTGCTATCTCCTCAGTCAGGTCTATCTCCCTTGAGATGTCCACCCTGAAGGTGGGTGGTGTCACAAGATATTCTCCCTCCCTGCTTTCCATCACTGTCATCTCAAGTCTCTCAAGGATGTCTTTCATCTCTCCCGCGCCAATATGTGTGCCCAGAATCCTGTTCACCCTTTCCGGTCGCATGGGTATGTCCCTTACCGTTTTTATCTTCCGGGGATATTCATCGATATAACCCCTGCATATGTAACCCCCCGACAGATCGGCTATCAGTTGAGCGGCTCTGTTGAGGGCATTTACAACCCCTTCAGGGTCTATTCCCCTCTCAAAGCGAAAGGCCGCGTCTGTAGCCATCCCCAGAGATCTTGCAGATTTGCGGATAGAGGAAGGGTTGAAATAGGCACTCTCAAGGAGGATATCTTTCGTGTCATCCTCCACCTCAGAATTGAGCCCGCCCATTATGCCGGCAACCGCGACCGGTTTGGCTCCGTCACATATCATAAGTGTATCGGCGCTTAACGTCCTTGTCTTTTCGTCCAGGGAAACAAACTCCTCCCCTTCCGTCGCGCCCCTCACAACGATTCTTTCCTCTTCCAGAAATCGGGAATCAAAGGCATGCAAAGGTTGTCCGCATTCCATCATGACAAAATTCGTCACATCAACAACATTATTGATCGCGCGCAATCCTACTGCTTCAAGCCTCATGCGCATCCATGCAGGGGAAGGCCTTATTTCAATATTCTTTATAAGCCTGGCAGTATATCGGGAGCACAGGTTGGAATCGAGTATTTTAACAGAAGTCAGGGCGCCTGTAGTCTCTCCCTTCTCTTCAAATTCTGTATCAGGATACCTTACTTTCCCCCCCGTCATAGCCGCGATCTCTCTTGCTATACCTATCATGCTCAGGCAATCGGAACGGTTCGGGGTAATGGATATCTCAAGCGCGACATCTTCCAGATCAAGGGCCACAGCCAGATCCTCACCAGGAATGAGATTATCGGGCAGCGTCATGATACCTGTTGCATCTTCGCCTATCCCCAGCTCCTCTTCAGAGCACAGCATCCCCTCGGATGCCTCCCCCCGCAACCGGGAGCTTTTTATCGTGTATCCACCAGGTATGGTCGCCCCTACTTTCGCGAATGGAACGATATCGCCCGCTCTTATGTTTTTTGCGCCGCACACCACAGGAAAGGTCTGTTCACCGGTTGAAACCTCACACAGTGAAAGCTTATCGGCATTGGGATGGGGCTTGACGGAAAGTATCTTCGCGACAACTACGCTGGAAAAACCGGGGCTTATTCTGTTTACGGAATCGACCTCCAGACCGGCCATCGTCAACTTGCCGGCAATCTCCTCCGGGGTCAGTTCTATATCGATATAATCCCTCAACCACTTGAGACTGACTAACATGTTTATTCACCATCACTGATTAAGATGACCTTGTAAACCCCAATTTACCGGGGCTGAGTTCTGCCGCACTCTTCGCCGCCGCGGTGTACAGGTTAAGCTCTTAAGCCTTTAAGCTTATTTACTTTGCCATCTAGATTTGATTTTTTGCGAACGCACCAATTAAAAAAGACTAAAACTGTTCCAGGAATCTTCGGTCATTCTCGAAAAACAGACGAATATCCGATATCCCGTATTTGAGCATCGCGATCCTCTCCACACCGAGACCAAAGGCAAAACCTGAAATTTTTTCGGTATCATAGTGTACAGTCTTAAAAACTTCAGGATCAACCATCCCGCATCCGAGAATCTCTATCCATCCGCTGTGGCCGCACACCCGGCAGCCGGAACCCCCGCACATCACGCACTGTATGTCAACCTCCGCGCTCGGTTCCGTAAAGGGAAAAAAGCTGGGACGAAACCTCAACAGGGTATCCCTGCCAAACATCTGCCGGAGAAAAAATGTCAGGGTTCCTTTAAGATCTCCGAACGTGATGTTCTCATCAACCAGCAATCCCTCAACCTGATGAAACATAGGTGTATGCGAAATATCGGAATCGGGTCTGTACACCTTGCCAGGTGAAATGATTCTCACAGGGGGAGATTGTTTTTCCATTGTCCTGATCTGGACGGGAGATGTATGAGTCCGCAGAACAACATTGTCGGTTACATAGAACGTGTCATGTATATCCCTGGCAGGATGATCTTCCGGGATATTGAGGGCCTCAAAATTGTAATAAGTCAGTTCCACCTCGGGTCCCTCCACTACGGAGAATCCCAAGGTTGCAAAGATGTCACATATCTCACCCTCCACCCGTGTGACGGGATGGACCTTCCCATATCGCAAACCTCTTCCGGGAAGGGTGGCGTCGATCCGACCCTCACGCAGGGCCTTGCCTTTATCGCCGGATTCTATGTTCTCCAGGGCCCTCTCTATCTTTTCCATCAGGGATTTTTTTATGTCGTTGGAAAGCTTGCCGAGGATGGGTTTCTTCTCGGGCGCGACATCCTTCAAACCCCGGAGGAGGTCCGTGAGAAGTCCCTTCCTTCCAAGGTATCTGGTTTTTATTCCAAGAAACCCCTCTCTGGTCTTCGCTGAATTTATTTCATCATCAGCCCCTCTCCGCAGATTTTCGAGAGCTTCTTTCACGTAATTTACTCGCCTTTCGCCATACCGGCAATCCTTGAAAAGGCCCCGGGATTATTGACGGCAAGTTCCGCAAGTATCTTCCTGTCCAGATCAACCCCCGCGTTCTTTATCCCGCTTATGAGTCTGCTGTAAGAGATGCCATTCAGACGGGCGGCGGCATTTATTCTCGCGATCCAGAGCTTTCTAAAATCCCGCTTCCTTACCCTGCGATCCCTGTAAGAGTACTTCATCGCCCTTTCAACGGCTTCGGTAGCGGTTCTGTACAACCTGCTCCTCGCCCCGAAATACCCCTTTGCGAGCTTCAGCACCCCTCTTCTCTTCTTTCTAGCGTGTATACTTCTCTTTACTCGTGACATATATATCTCCCTGAGACTATTTTACATATAAGGAATCAGCTTCTTGATTCCATTCATATCGCTCTTATCAAGGAGATCCGATTTCCTCAGGCTTCTCTTCCTTTTGGTCGTCTTCTTGGTCAGGATATGGCTGGAATATGCCTTGTTCCTCTTTACCTTTCCCGTCGCAGTAAGGCGGAATCGCTTGGCCGCTCCCCTGTGTGTTTTTATCTTCGGCATTTTATCACTCCCGGCTTTATTATGAAAATTGTTACTTCTTCGGAGGAGATAATATCATTATCATATTTCTCCCCTCGCGTTTAGGAAACTGGTCAACAACACATATATCGCCCAGTCTGTTTTTAATATCCTCCATTATCTGTCTTCCCTTGTCAGCATAGACGATCTCCCTTCCCCTGAACATCATTGTTATCTTAACCTTGTTGTTCTGTTCGAGGAAGCGTTGTATATGTCGAAGCTTTACCTGCAAATCGTGTTCTTCCGTCTTCGGTCTTATGCGAATTTCCTTCAGCTGAACTGTGCTCTGTGTCTTTTTTACCCCGTGAGTCTTCTTGCTCTGCTGATACAGGTGTTTTCCATAATCCATGATACGGCAAACCGGGGGAGAGGAATTCGGGGCCACCTCAACCAGATCCAGTTCCTGCTTTCCCGCCTCCGCCAAAGCCTCAACAAGGGATATTATCCCCAGTTGCTGCCCATCAGAACTGACCACTCTCACCTTTTCAACCCTGATTTCACTGTTAATTCTCAAATGCGTAGCTATGTGTCACCTCCTGGATTTTAGCAGAAAAGCGGTATCCAACACATTTTTATTCATATTTATCGCGCTTTTCATTCACAATGGAAACAAAATCACTGACGCTCACGGAACCGAGATTCTTGCCGTCCCGCTGTCTGGGTGAAATCGTGCCGGATTCCACTTCTCTGTCGCCTATGACCAGCATATAGGGAACCTTCTTCATCTGTCCTTCCCTTATCTTATATCCGAGCTTCTCGTTTCTGAAATCTTTTTCGCAGCGTATCCCCGCATCAATAAGCTGCTTGTAAACAGCCTCGCCGTGAGGAATCTGGTTGTCGGTCACGGTCAGGATGCTCGCCTGCACGGGAGACAGCCATACTGGAAAGGCCCCCGCGTAATGCTCAATCAGGATTCCCATGAATCGCTCTATCGCTCCCAAGATAACTCTGTGGAGCATAACAGGCCTGTGCTTCTCTCCATCCGGCCCGACATATGATAAATCAAACCTCTCAGGAAGGGCAAAATCACACTGTATGGTGGCACACTGCCACTTTCTCCCAAGGGCG
Source organism: Deltaproteobacteria bacterium (assembly GCA_019313385.1). GTDB lineage: Bacteria > Desulfobacterota > Syntrophia > Syntrophales > UBA2210 > UBA2210. Next base: position 25,014 of record JAFDBG010000039.1, read on the forward strand.
TCTCTCAGTTTGAAATCTATCTTGGGACCGTAAAACGCGCCGTCCCCTTCATTAATATCATACACCATGTTATTATCTTCAAGCGCCTGCCTCAGCGCGTCAGTTGCCAGCTTCCAGTCTTCATCAGATCCTATAGAGTCATCCGGTTTCGTGCTCAGCTCCACCTCATATTCAAAACCGAACACACCCATGGCATAATCCACCAGATCCGCAATAGCCCGGATCTCCGCGTTCAACTGATCGGGCGTGCACAGAATATGGGCATCATCCTGCGTGAACTGACGCGCCCGCATGAGGCCATGCAGGACACCTGTCTTCTCATGTCTGAGAACTGTCCCCAACTCAAAATATCTCAGGGGCAGATCCCTGTAACTCCTTATCTTTGACTTGTATATCAGCATATGGGCCAGACAGTTCATCGGTTTTATGCCGTACAACTGTTCGTCAACCTCGGTGAAATACATATTTTCCCGATAGTGATCGAAATGCCCGGATTTCTTCCACAGATCACCTTTCAGAATCTGGGGGCCCATTACTATATCATAACCGCGTTTCAGATGTTCTTTTTTCTCCCAATCCTCTATGATCGTTCTCAAAAGAGCGCCCTTCGGGTGAAATATAATCAGTCCCGGCCCAGCCTCGTCATTTATCTGGAAGAGATCAAGCTCCCTACCCAGCCTCCGGTGGTCTCTCTTTCTGGCCTCCTCTATTACCCTGAGATAGTTGTCCAATTCCTCCTGGGTGGTAAATCCGGTGCCATAGATGCGCTGAAGCATCTTATTCTTTTCATCTCCACGCCAGTACGCCCCAGCGACATTCAGGAGTTTAAAGGCCCTGACCATCCCCGTCGAAGGTATGTGAGGTCCCCGGCAAAGGTCAACAAACTCTCCCTGGCTGTACAGACTTACACTGGTGACATCATCGGGAAGATCATTGATCAGTTCCACCTTGTACGGCTCGCCCCTGTCTTCAAAGAAGGAAACCGCCTCTTCTCTGGATAACTCCCTGCGAACAAAGCGGTAGTCAGCGGAAACAATCTCATGCATCTTTTTCTCTATCCTGTCGAGATCCTCAGGAGTAAAGGTATCGGAGTATTCGAAATCGTAGTAAAAGCCGGCTTCTATCGAAGGCCCTATGGTCACCTTGACACCTTCGAATATCTCCTGCACCGCCTGGGCCATTATATGGGATATGCTGTGTCTCAACACACCCAGGCCATCCGCGGAGGACATACTAATAAACTCTAATTCCACATCTTCTTCCACAGGACGGCCCAGATCCACCATTTCGCCGTTAACCCTGGCCGCTACGGTGGACGCGAAATCATCCTCGCGCCAAGAAGAGATTATCTCCCTGACAGTTTTCCCGGACTGGCATATCTCAACAGAACCATCCGGAAATTTAACATTAACCTTTTTCACAATAATACTCCGGGTATCCTGCCCCTCTAAAGAAAAGGCATCACAAACACAGATGCCTCTATACACATACATATAAAAAATGGTAGGCACGCAGGGATTTGAACCCTGGACCCCCACCGTGTCAAGGTGGTGCTCTCCCCCTGAGCTACGTGCCTATGGTCTGAAAAGCCTAAACCACCTAACAATAAAAAGGCCTTCTGTCAAGAAATATTATAAAAAGCCTATGAGTTGTTTATGATTTTTATACCTTTGAAGATATAATTAAATCCGGAAACCACTGTAAAAAAAGCGGTGGTCCAAGATAACGTCACAATCACCATATGGTTAATATATCCGGGCATGAGCATGGACATAAGCACAAGAAAGACTGTTAAAAGTTGCAACACCGTAGTCGCCTTGCTAACATAGGCGGGGTGTATCTCGAAGGAAACCGACATAAGGGAAAGCACGGACACGCCCAGCAGGATTATGCAATCCCGGCTTATTACAATCACCGTAAGCCAGCCCGGGATAATATCCAGAATCGATAGAGCAACAAAAGCTGTTGTTATCAACGCCTTGTCCGCCAGCGGATCCAGATATGAACCCAGGACCGTCTGCTGTTTTAATATCCTTGCCATAAACCCATCCAGACCGTCCGTTACACCTGCGATGACAAAGACTAAAAGGGCGTAAGAAAAAGAGCCCTGCATCAGGAGTATAACAAAGACCGGAACCAGTATTATGCGAATAAGAGTGAGCGTATTTGGAATGTTCATAATCTACGATCTTTCTCTTCTACCACAATTCCCAAAACCTTTTTTCAGGGGGCGGTTTCCCCACAGAATCGGGCCCATCGGGGAGGCTGGAAAGGGTTTCATCCACAATCTTCCGGATAGCAGGCTCATAAGACTGGCATGCCTTCAATTCAAGTCTCTTTCGAGTAAAATCATAGTGTCGGTCGGTCACACTGTATCTTGAACTCCAGAGATTAGCCCCCGTTTCCGCATCCTTCAATTCAAGTGAGACAGAGACCGTTGTGGGCGCATAAACACTGATGAAAGAGGTTTTCCACTCAAGCAGACTGCAGTACATGATGGCATCCACGCCCAGCAGATCACCGATAACCTCTGGTGAAATATTGCGTCCACTATTCTTTTCAAGGTTCCACCCACAGTCCGCAGTTAATTTTTCGTCTATCATATCGAGGGGTATCCTGGGATATCCCTTGAAATACAGATTTTCAAGTATATCCTCCCTCAGGAGTTGCGCCGCCTGCTTGTCATTCGTCTTGTTATCAACAGGCACCAGAGCAATGAGTCTTATTCCCCTCTGATTATAGTCCGGGATAATTGTATGGGGAATCCCGGAGGCACATCCTGATATGACACAGGCAACAACACACAGCAAAAAGATTTTTTTTGTTTTATAAATCAACTCTCTATTCCTTCACCATGTTGAGACCTATGACACCAGGGTTAATATCGGTTATATACAGTGAAAAATTCCCGAATTCCCTCATTGTCAGTTCATTGGCAAGCCCGGCGGCACTACCCCGCATGTCGACGTCCATCACTGCCACATCCGACCCCATCCTTCGCAGACGCACGGCATTCACCCCTTTTATATCTGTTTCCAATGCTTCTTTAAACGTTTTAAAATCACTGTATTTTTCTATTCCACTTACCATAACCACGACAACCATCGTTATATGCTCTTCCGGTTGCCACTCATCTGTGAGAACACCCAACATTCCAAGAGCATTCCTTATATCTCCTACCGACAGGGTGGCCCTCACTCTAACCCTGTAGAGACCATCCTCCATGCCCTCCTTCAGTATCCTGTAATCTTGTATATAACCCTCCGATTTTGAATAAATATTGTCATCTATAACATCAGAATTCTCTACCGCTACATCCTCAGAAATAAGTGTGAGAACTACCCGCTGCACGGCCTTCCTCATCGAATCGTTTATCGCGCTGTCGCGTGTCGGCGCCATGTCGCCACCAGATACAAAGCATGTTCCCTCTGTTTCAATCCCGATGGTATTGGGACTGGAATACGCGCATAACGGATAAAGCACAAAGAAGACCAAAATTGCAGGCAATGTATAATAAAATGAGTTTCTCACAAAATTCCCACACCCTGCCAGGGCCGGACGCCTATTGAAGACACCCGTCATCTACTCAATCGGGCTCTGCTTTAACTTATCTATCTCTTCCCTTATAACCTTCTCGGCGATAGAGGGAAACATTTCTCTGGCAACCCTTTCCGCAACATTTGAAACAATGCCGGCAATCTCATCATCCAGGACATCGACCGACAAAACTCTTTTTGTATCCTCCTCCTCAACAACATCCACGAGATCATAAATTTTGTCATCTTTCGTCAACGTCCTGGCATATCTACTCATAAAGCAACCTCCCGACCGTAAGGCTAATCCCATTCAGGCTACCATACCTGCACGAACACTTCAAGGGATTTGCCACGGTGAATCATCTACAACAGAAAAAGGCCGGGAGCAAAAGCTCCCGGCCTGTGGCACTACACTTTTTGAAAAAATCTCTCTCCGGGGAAATATTACCTGAAATTAAAAACTTCCCGCAATATGGCCTCGAAATCTTTCTCTGCTAATCCTCATCATCATAATAGTGCGGCTCCGATCCCTCCGGAACCTCCGACTCAATCGAGCGAGTAATCCCTCTCGAAAGCAGGGCGGAAATAAGGAAGAGAATAATAACCGCGATAAGAAGAATCAGGATGATCGTTGTCAGCCACGCTTGCGCCTCTTTTTCTATCTTCTGCGTGGTCGCCAGCGCCATCTCATTAAATTTGTCCACATCAAGACCCATACCAATCCATCCGAACCCGGCAGGTTTGGCGTAATTTGCCGAGTAGAACGGTATCGGAGCATAGGCGACAAACTTGGTGTGCCCGCCAAACTTATAGACCTTAGCGCCCGAATGACCGGCAGCCGCATCCTTTGCAACCTCGGGGAGCGCTGGATCCATGTACCCCATAAGGAGGAGATTGAGCACATCTTCACCCTTTTTCGTTATAATATCTGAAGTTTTACTCGTAACAGGTGGAACGGGAGTCCCATCCGTATAGAGGCCAGCTATATGGTAATCATCCGGGTGCGATATGACGAGCCCCTTGTCATCAACCATATACGCGTAGTTTCCCGTCGATGAATCCGCTTCAAATACATAGCCTGCCTCGGTTGGTATAATATTGTCCGTAAATTTTGCAAGTTGACGCACATCAAGGGCAAGGGTGACAAGCCCCGCAAATCCACGTTTATCATACAGAGGTGTCGCAAAACGAACAATACCCTCAAATCGCTTCCCCTTCTCAAAATCAGCCCGGTTCACATACCAGCCGGTGACATGGGACACATAGACGCTGCCCTTGTCAAGATTCTTTGTCTCGGCAAAATAATCTTCTGACTTATAGGTCGTATTCGAGGGATCGCTCACATTTACCAGCTTTGCCTCTTGTACGATCTCCCCGTTGGCAATCTTGACAACCTCATTACCCGTCTTGTCCACCAGGGCCATCTCCACATACATCGGTTCTGAGGATTTGACAATCTTTCCATCTTTCTTCATCCAGAGAGTCTGCCTGTTTTTAAGCACAAACTCCTTGTACGTCTCGGCGTTTGCCGGCAGAATAGTCGCCACCAGTGTATCTTTCTCGCATTCCTGCAGATAATAGGCTACATTCTCGGCTACGGCAACAGCGCGCAACATAATCTCTTCCTGCGCCTTTTGATCAAGAATATCTGCTACTCCCTTTTTTGATGTATCCCCCAGTTGAAAAATACCGTTGGCGATCAGAAAAGACACCAATAATAAGGGGATGACGATAAGCAGGAAGAATACCCTTGCTACAGTGAAAAACTGCTTACCCTTTTTAGTTTCTGACATGTTCATCTCCCCCTGACTTTTGTTAATTTTGGAGTTAGTTGTTCAGCACCGATTAGCCCCAAAGAAAACTCGTGTAAGGGTTTGCGTAGAGGAGAACGAGCGAAACAACAAGGGCGTAAATGGCAATTGATTCCGCCATAGCCATCCCAACCAGCATTGTCATCATGATCTTTCCCTGAACACCGGGATTCCTTCCAACCGCA
>JAFDBG010000040.1 GCA_019313385.1 Deltaproteobacteria bacterium
TTTTGATGGAGCATAGAAGATGGAACGTAAATCAGCAGCAACAGTCTTCTTTAATTTCCTTGGAACCTTGGCCAGGACGTTCCTGTCAATATGTACAGTGCAGCGCTGTACCTTGGCCTTTGAGAACTCTTCTTTGAATACTGTCTCCAGCCCCGGCAGACCATCCATGATGCCCAGTGTGACTGTCTGGCTGCTCAGTCCACGTGATTTTAAGTCCTTGAAGAACTCTCGCCAGCTGGGAGCGGATTCCTTGTCTCCAGACTGCATGCCCAGAACCAGTTTGTGCCCTTGCCTGGTTACACCAATGGCAACAAGTACGGGAACAAGTTCTATGCTGCCGTGCATGCGCATACGGAACTTAACACCATCAACAAAGATGTATTTGATGGATTCTTTTGAAAGATCCCGCATCCGCCATTTTTCAACTGCCTCTGTCAGGTCTGCATTGGCGCTGCTTATCTCCGTATGAGAAATCTTTCGCCCGATCAGTCTCCTGGATATCATGGAAAGACTGCGTGTGCTGATTCCTGCCAGGAACATCAGGCTTAAGTCACGGCTGATTTCTTCTTCGTACTGCTTACTACGGGGGATCACCCGGGTGGTAAATTCTCCCTTACGATCTCTCGGTACCTTGACCTCGACTTCTCCAATGTCTTTTAACGTAAAGGCCCGATCATAGGAACCATTGCGATGATTAGCATCTCCCTGACTACGTGCGTAGGCTTCTCTTCCCAGGAAATGGGTGAGTTCTGCCCCCATCATCGCCGTCATATAGTCTCCGACAATTTCTCTGACATCCAGTCGAATCATTTCAAAAATCTGTTCCGGTTGCTTCTGAATCTCCTTGAATACTTCTACAAGCTCAGGTACACTCAGCCCCAGTTTCATGGCGCTTTCTCCTTTTTATTTAGGTTTTGGGATAAACCCTTTTTTAAAGGAAAAGCGCCTTTTTTTCTACACCATTTTAAATTTACACAAGATATCTTACACTAATAATACTCGTACATTTTGCAGACAGTATGGGGGGGGGAATCATGTTGAAACAATTTAAAATCATTGTTGAGAAACATCTGGAAGCCAGTAATGCGAACCCGAGTTTGTGGTAAATTTCGGTGACAGGTTACTTTAATGAAGCCCTGTAAGCGATGTTTTAAGGAATTTGAGGAATCTGAGGTTGATGTTGTGGATATCAGCCCTGCAACGGAACTGGCCGATATCTTTCTCCTGGATATCGGTGTTGAGGATATCAATGATCTTTGCCCTCAATGCGGAGAAGAACTTGGGGTGATGGATCTGCTTGGGCTTGGGCTGTAGAAAATAAATGATTATAGTGTGGTAAAATGAAGAAAACTGGACGTTATGATACAGCAGGATTGATCGAGGATCAGTATGAACCCGGTTCTAATAACCAGGTGCTGAAGAACCTTCTGGGGATAAAAAGCAAGCAGGAGATGAATCAGATTGAGGCTAAAGAACTATTGCGCGTAACGAATCAAATGACAGAATATTACGACAAAGATCATCGTTTTACCGCTGCTGATATATGTTACATGCATCATGGCTGGTTAGGATCGATATATGAATGGGCTGGGCATTATCGTACGGTAACCATGATCAAAGACAACTTTACATTTGCAACGCCATCTCTTATTCCAAAGTTGATGGATGAATTTGAAAGGGAAGTCCTGTGCCGGTATACGCCTTGTAATTTTGATTCAAGATATGATGTGGTAATGGCCCTTGCTGTTGTTCACACGGAACTATTATTGACACATCCATTTCGAAAAGGGAACGGCAGAATCGCTCGTCTGCTGGCAATTATCATGGCACTTCAGGCCAGATTGCCCTTTCTTGATTTTAGCGATCTCAAAGGTCAAAAGAGGGATGAATACTTTGAGGCAGTGCGATCTGACCTGGAACGTGATTACAAGTCAATGGGGAAGATTTTTAACGATGTGATTTACCGGTCTTTGAAGTCTTATCACGAGGAATAGATTGAGCGTTTTGAGTAGAGTCCAAATCCTTTTCAGTAATTGCTTCGTAAATCCCTTCTATAGCGCACGAGGAAGTAACAGACACCATAAGCCCTTTCCGGCGCTTTATGGGATCTTTAAGATATCGGTTTGTTTTGTTTAAATTATTTTTTGGCACAGAGCAACGTACCACAAAATGATTATTAAATCATCATAAAAATAAATTTAGTGGTGATAGAATTCAGGCAACAGGATACTTAATTGAAAACCCGCAAGAGATGTTTCAGGAAATTTGGGAAATCAGACTCTTGGATCACCTCATTTTCAATCATAAAGGCTATTGCAGTTTCCTGGAACATGAAGAAATATAGGTTTAAAAATCTAATGTCTTGAGAAATGAAAATCATGGCAAAGAAGGATAAAAAAAGAAATCAACAAAAGGCGCTCCAAGACGCGTGAGAAAACAAAAAAGAAACGGACTCTGCGTCTCATAAAATCCCGTCCGAAGCCATAATCTCAAATAGTAGAAAGGCCCGGGTTTCCACATATGGGAGCGCCTGAAGGTTCTCGATCTATTTCAATGTCACAGGCCATGATGGAATATGCGAGGCCTCTAATGCAATATCTAAATAACACCATGGATGCGGTTATACCTTCGTAATAATTTCTATCAGGAAATGAATTTATAATGAATCGTGAATTGATTGTTGTTGTAATGCCAGGCGGCTCTTTGCAGTTTGAATGGGCGGATACGGAAGAGACAATAAACAAAAGCGCCGGGCTCCTGCAGGATGAGATACATAACCGCTTCGTCTTTGAACAGGCATCCTGGCTGCTTTTCCTGGGATTTTGCGATAAGAATGTCCCCCTTTCCCCTTCACTGACATATTTTCGACAGTTCACGGGCCTCTTTACAAAAAAACTGAAACAGACCCCGGATCTGGAAATTCTACGCCACAGTGCGAATATCGAAATCACAGAAGATGAGCTGGACCTGGCATTGGACAGTGTCCCTATGATGACAGGTTCCGAATACCTGAACAGGGAAATGCTCAGCCGGATCTGGTCGGGATTGAACCAGACGTTTTCTCGGACAATCAAGATATACAAAGGAACTGTTGAGGAATTTATCAGGAGGTACAGCCCCGACGTTCATCTGGTGGGCCGTGTATTTTTCCATCTGGTCGAGAACAAAGACGGCGATGAACCGTTCGCGTTTCTGGCGACATATTCAACAAGGCTGAATAAGCGCGGACAGTCGAAACATCTGCCGTTGCGTCACGCCCTTCAGGAATTCAGCGGCGATAATGACAAATTGCTGGAACTCCTTTCAACCGTTCACCTGGCAGCGAAGCGAAGCGCGTTCATATCAGATCTTATCGAAACGGGTGAGATGTTTCACCCCCTTGCCTTGCCATCAGGAGAAGCCTACACTTTTTTAAAGGAGATTCCTCTCTATGAAGAATCCGGAATCCTGTGCCGGATACCGAACTGGTGGAAGGGGAACCAGTCAAGCGTAAGGATGAATATCAGCATAGGAGATTCTCAGCCTTCATTCGTCGGGATGGACGCTATTTTAAACTTCAATCCCCAACTGCTCCTCGGTGATACGCAGATCTCGGAGGCAGAGGCCAGGAAACTTCTTGAAGAGTCGGAAGGACTTGCCTTTATCAAGAATAAATGGGTGGCCGTTGACCCTGAAAAGCTCAGGGAAACCCTTGAGGCATATGAAAAGGCAAGAGGAATGGTGGGAGAGGATGGTTTAAGCATAAGGGATGCCCTTCGGATGCAGCTCAATCCCGAACAAATGTTGGGAACAGATGGAGAAGATACCGAAACAACGGTGTCTACGGGTCAGTGGCTCGAATCGGTCATTCAAAAATTGCGTAAACCGGAATTGACCCCTTCTATAAAACCCGAAAGCAGTTTTAAGGCCCAGCTTCGGGAGTATCAGCAAAGGGGGTTGAACTGGCTTTATTTTCTGCATTCCCTCCGGTTTGGCGCTTGCCTTGCCGACGATATGGGGCTCGGGAAGACTGTCGAGCTTCTTGGATTTTTAAGTGTGGTTAAGGCGGAGAAGATCGGGAAGGCCAGTCTTCTCGTGATACCCGCATCACTGATCTCCAACTGGGTAAGTGAGATTGAGCGCTTTTGTCCGGAACTCAAATATTTCGTCGCCCATCCGGACATGCATCCCAAAAACGGGGATTTCGCAAAGAACGAAAAGGCATTGAATGAGCTGGATCTTGTCATCACCACTTATGCCCTTGCCCAGAGATATGAATGGCTCCAATCATATACATGGGCCTATATCATCCTGGACGAGGCCCAGGCCATAAAAAATCCCGGCACAAAACAGACAAGGGCGATCAAGAAGTTTAAGGCTATGAACAGGATTGTCATGACGGGAACCCCCATCGAAAACCGTCTTTCTGATATATGGTCCCTTTTCGATTTTCTGAATCCCGGGCTTTTGGGTACCAACAAGGAATTCGGCAAATTTTCAAAGGGCCTGGAAACAAACCCGGAAGGGTATTCGAGACTGCGCAAACTCATAAGCCCCTACATTTTAAGACGCCTGAAGACGGACAAATCCGTCATATCAGATCTTCCTGAAAAGGTTGAGATGAAGACTTACGCGCCCTTGAGTAAAAAACAGGTGATCTTATACAAGAATCTGATCAGTGATATTGCGGAGGCGATTGATCGGTCAGAGGGGATTCAAAGGAAGGGGCTTATTCTTGCGTCCCTGATGAAGTTCAAGCAAATCTGCAATCACGCGGATCAATACCTTGGCGCCGGCGAATTTGAGGAAAAAGGCAGCGGGAAGTTTACGCGCCTTCGTGAAATATGCGAGACTATATATGAAAAACGTGAAAGAGTTCTTGTTTTTACACAGTTTAAGGAAATAACGGAACCACTCAGTGATTTCCTCGAAGGCATATTTAAACGGAAGGGACTGATATTCCACGGGAGCATCCCCGTGGGCCAGAGAAAAAAGATTATCGAGCGGTTTCAGGGTGATGAATATGTGCCGTTTATGGTGCTGTCTATAAAGGCAGGCGGGGTCGGCCTGAATCTGACACAGGCAAACCACGTGATCCATTTTGACAGGTGGTGGAACCCCGCAGTTGAAAATCAGGCGACGGACCGTGCCTTCAGGATAGGTCAGAAGAAAAATGTTGTTGTGCACAAGTTTCTGACAAAGGGCACGGTAGAGGAAAAGATAGATCTGATGCTCGAAGAAAAGTCCAGATTATCCGACGAGATTATTTCCAGCTCGGGGGAGGCATGGATAACAGAAATGAATAACGATGACCTTCTGGATCTTTTTCGCCTGACACTGTGAGGGATCAGTGGTCAGTGGTCAGTGGTCAGAAGGCAGAAGGCAGGGAGATGTTGTTATGAGAGATTGGGATTATTTTCCACGGTACGTATCTGTAGCCGAAAAAAGGGCTAAAGCAGAAAAAAAAATAAAACAGCTTAGGAAAAAGAATCCGAACATCGAACCGGTTGTCATAGAAGGAAGAGCCATAGCCACAACATGGTGGGGCAAATCATGGAATGTCAACCTTGAACGGTATGCGGACTACGAAAACCGCATCGGACGCGGGCGGAGTTATGTTCGCCACGGCACTGTCCTGGATCTCCGGATAGAGCAGGGGCAGGTGACGTCGCTCGTACAGGGTACCGCCTCAAAACCTTACTCGGTAGTCGTCACAATAAAGGAACTGCCCGCAAATATATGGAAAAAAATCACCGTCGCTTGCGAAGGCAAACTTGATTCCCTGCAGGAACTCCTGATGGGAAAATTCCCCAAGGCCCTGAATGAAATATTTACAGCACAGGGCAAAGGATTGTTCCCATCTCCCGAAGAGATCAGTTTTTCCTGCAGCTGTCCTGACTGGGCTTATATGTGCAAGCATGTGGCCGCCACATTATATGGCATCGGCGCCAGACTGGACAAAGATCCGAGCCTGTTTTTCAAGCTCAGAAAGATCGAGATGAACGATCTCATATCCCGGGCGGTTGAAGACAAGACACGAAAGCTTCTAACAAAGGCCCGGAGAAAGAGTTCAAGGGTCATTGATGATTCCAGCCTGTCGGATGTGTTTGGCATTGATCTGGAAGATACTGGGCCCGTAAAAACCAAAACCCGGAAGGTGAAATCAAAAACCCAGGCGAAGAAAACTGCTGCCGAAAAACCCGTCAAAGTCACGCGGGTCGATATGCCTCCGATTGAAGTTGTTGTGGAAATTATCAAAAACAGCAAAGAAGGAGTTGGCATAGCGACGCTGAAGCGGAAATCAGATTTTGATGAAAAGAAAATCTACAGTCTCGTGCACAGGCTGAAAAAACAAGGCCGGATTAAAAATGTGTCATGGGGTGTCTATGCGGGGGTGTGAGAGTCGAAACAAGGGACATTTTCCTATTTACATTGACAGTTGCCAAGAGAAGAAGGTGAATTAATGTGGGGAATATTCCTGTATTTACCTATATTCACGGTCAAGATACTCTGTGGGTTTCGAAGCGTACGGCTCCCTCTTCAACTATCTTCTTTATGGCACGCTGCCGATTAGAAAGCCGAGAATCCGCTGCCTTGAACTCGATAAGGACAATGGAGTCCTCTGTGAACTGCACTCCGTCGATAGGGGCGCCAAGAAACCTGAAGTCGTGCGGATCATAGGGGTACGATTCCAGAAAGGGCATGAACTGTTCGGTTAGCTTGCCGTAACGGACCGACTGGGAACGTTTCTGACTGTCGAGTTGTGCGAGGGACTCGGATTGCGCGGTGAGCTTCCGGTTCGAATAACACAGGAGCAGGAAAAGTACGATACAGACGGCAATTAAAACAAGTATGGTCCATCCTTCAAGTTGCATGTGCCCACCTCTCAACCGTGTTCTGTCGCTTTTCCCCCAGGGTAGCGACAGCCATTTTTGCTGTCAGATACTGTTACAAGAGCTTTGTCCATAATGTTATTGCGAATCCCGAGGAATTGGGATGAAGCAATCTCCAACTCATTGTAAATATAATAAATTGCCACGTCGCTTTGCTCCTCGTAATGACCAGAAAAGCAATTATGATAAAGCTTTTGTTACGTATCTTCGGCAAGAAAGATTCTCTCCGCGGCAAACAGGGGGATAATACATCTTGAGGATTATTTGCCAAGTAATTTTGACGCATTCGTAAAAAGTCAGAAAACGCCATTTTTCGTCATTCCGCCGGAAGCCGGAATCCAGTAAATTCAACAGCTTCTGGATACCGGATCAAGCCAGGTATGACGGTTTTGGGACTTTTTACGACACCATCAATTTTCTATAGTTGAAGATTCGGGCCGCTATCGATAGGCCTCGCTGAATTCTTCCACTAATTTGAACTTCTGAACCTTGCCGCTGGCAGTCATGGGAAAGTCGGTGACAAACTCCCAGTAGCGGGGTATTTTGTGGCGGGCAATTTTGTCCTGGCAGTAGGCCACCAGCTCATCCTCGCATGCAGTCTGTCCCTCTTTCAGCTTGATCACAGCCAGTGGTTGTTCCCCGTATTTCTTATCGGGAATCCCCACGATATAAACGTCGTTGATTTTTTCATAGCCGTGTAGAAACTCCTCGATTTCGCGTGGATAGATATTCTCGCCGCCCCTGATGATCATCTCCTTGATACGACCGGTAACCTTGAAATAGCCAGTCTCATCCACCATGCCCAGATCACCCGTGTGCAGCCAGCCTTCAGCATCGATGGCATCCCGTGTAGCCCCTTCCATCTTGTAGTAGCCCTTCATCAAGCAGGCGCTGCGCGTGACGATTTCACCCTGGGTATTTGGAGGCAGGGACTTACCGCTGATCGGGTCCACGATTTTACCCTCGATGTCGGGCAGCAGTCGCCCCACCGTCGAGACCCGCAGTTCGACCGGATCGTCGCGCCGGGTCATGGTCATGACCGGCGAACTCTCGGTCAGGCCGAAGGCGATCACCACCTCGGGGCAATGCATACGCTCGCGCACCTGGTCCATCACCTCCACCGGACACGGGGCTCCGGCCATGATACCGGTCCGAAGAGACGACTTGTCATAGCGGTTGAAATCCTTGTGATTGAGCATGGCGATGAACATGGTGGGCACACCGTTTATGGCAGTGCAGTGCTCCTCTTCGATATATTGCAGAGCATCGATGGGGTTGAATTGTTCGATCACCACCATGGTCGAGCCATGATAGACGCTGTTGAGGGTACTCATGACACAGCCGAAACAGTGGAACAACGGCACCTGGATCAGCAGGCGGTCATCCGGGGTCAGACCCATCACATCGCCCACCATGCGGGCGTTATTTACGATATTGTAGTGGGTGAGCATGACGCCCTTTGGGAAGCCGGTGGTGCCTGAGGTATATTGCATGTTGATGATGTCATGCACATCCAGGGAGGCCATGCGCTGATCGAGATCCTGGTCGCTGATGTTGGCCCCCAACGCGACCACGTCGGCAAAGGAATTCATGCTCGGAGTCTCGGTGCGCTCTCCGATATAGACAATGTTTTTCAGTTTCGGAAGTTCCTCAGACTGAAGCGTCCCCGAGGAACAGGATTCCAGTTCGGGAAGCACAGTCCTGAGGATCTCGTAGAAGTTCGCGTCGCGATATTGTTCCATAAACACCAGAGTGGTTGAATCGGACTGACGCAGGATATATTCAAGTTCGCTAGACTTATAGCTAGTGTTCACGGTGACAAACACCGCGCCGATCATGCTGAGCCCGAACTGTAGATAAACCCATTCCGGCAGGTTGGTCGTCCAGACCGAAACAGGATCACCTCGCTTGATCCCAAGAGCCATGAATCCCTTGGCCACTGAGCGGCAATTAGCATATAACTCGGCGTAAGTTAGTCTAATTGAACTCTGGGGATAGACCAGCCCATCTGCTTCCGGTTGCCGCTGCGCCGTGTCTCTTAACAGGTCTCCGATGGTTGACTCTTTAAATCCTGTCATTTTGAGATTCCTTTCTTGAATTGATGTCTGCCTTTTCAGATAGTGTTCTCAATCTTCAAGACACGCTATACAATCAAAAGATATATCACAAGATTTATTTTACATTACCTCAAGCCATTCCCCTTGTTTTTCACGATAAAGTGATATATTTCTATGAAAGGGCTGTCAGGAACATATTATCTAAATCTAACCTCTGCGAGAACAGGGAGGAAGGTGTAGACCATGTCATAGTGCACGTACGTCATCTTATAAACCCTGAACTCACAGGTGACGCCATTCTGACAATCGGCGCGGCAATAAATGAAGTGGTCGATAACTACTGCGGTGTAATTTCCATCGGTCCCTTTGGGTGCATGTCCACCAGGGTAGCGGAAACGGTCCTGACAGGTGAAATGAATGATTCTGTTGATTTATGCGGATTTTCGTTCAAGATCAAGGCCTTCGAAAAAAATAAGCGCAGGTATATAGTTGATATCCCGAGGATTATTTTTTGAGCATAACGCAGAGATTGGGCGAAAAGACCATTAATCAACGGGATCATGAATATGGTGCGAAAAAGATTCCTGACCCCGATACATGAGGCACCACTTATGAACGATGAAAAAACCGTATTGAAGCGTGATGATGAGACGATGGATGAACTCTTCCATGGTGCGCTGAGAGTTTTGCAGAAGGAAAAGGGATACCGGTTTTCTGTGGATTCTCCGCTGCTGGCGCATTTTGTTACCATCAGGAGGGGTGATCGCGTTGTTGATCTGGGGACCGGAAGCGGTGTCATTGCCATGATCCTGGCGCTCAGATTTACGGAAGTAACTATAGCGGAAGTAGAGATACAGCGGGAACTGGCTGATATAGCCAGGAGAAATATAGTATTAAACGGCATGGGAGACCGAATCAGGGTGTATCCCGGCGATGTCAAGAAGATCAAAGAGCTTTTTGAACCGCAGTCTTTCGACGTGGTTGTGTTTAATCCACCTTACAGGAGGCTGAATTCTGGAAGAATAAATCCTGATCAGGAAAGGGCCGTGGCGAGGCATGAGATCAAGGGAACGATAGATGATTTTCTTGTCTCCGCCAGGTATCTGTTGAAGGATTCCGGGCGTGTGTATGTTATCTATCCCGCTTCGAGGGGTGTCCAACTGATTGCCCGGATGCGGAAAATTGGGATGGAACCGAAGAGGCTGCGCATAGTGTATTCGAGCACTGCGTCAGGGGCGGCGTTTATTCTGGCCGAAGGCGTCAAGGACGCGGGGGAGGAGTTGGAGATAATGCCGCCACTCTTTATCTATGGAAATGATGACAGATACTCTGAGGAGATGGATAAAATAGTCGGCGGGTTGTCTTTTACTCGTTCAGTCGGCGTTTGATTATCTCTTTTGTCATTACCTTTTTCAGAATATCCTTCAGTTCTTCATCATCTATCTGGGAGAGATTTTCCCTGATGAGTCTTTTGTCTCTTTCTTTTAATGGATACAGGCTGAAGTCGATGGGATGATCTGCCAGCTTCTCGGGTGTGTGATGTATATCGCCTATCGAAAAATAGATATTCTTTATCTCTTCCTTTTTCCATTCGAGATTGACCTTGTCCATGATCTCTTGCTTCATGAACCGCAGCTGCTGCATCCAGGCCGGGTCCGAAACGTTTACAAACAACGTGCCGTTCTTGAATTTAAATGGATTTGTATGGGCCGATATCTGGGGTCCGACCGCCTTATTCCAGACATCCAGGATACGGTGGTCTACCAGGTCCAGAAGTATTTTTCTTTTCTTCAGAACCCTTTGCAGAAAATCTCCCATTCTCTGGAGACTTCGCGGTCGTTTTCCTGCTCTTCTTTTATACATGGCTGTATTTTTCGCATAGTTGCCCATCACAGTCAAGAGCGCGATTGATTTTTGTGATTTTAGTGTGCTATGTGATAGTCAGTTTTTAAGTAAAGGCAGGAGGTAAAAATGGACCCGACGGATCTGATAAAGAGAGTTAAATCTCACCCCGATTACAAGAAAGCGGGGATGATATTGTGTCACAATGGCGTGGTAAGAAATACATCCAGGGATGGCAAGCCTGTCAGTGAGCTGTTTGTGAAGGCGGACCGGGAACGACTGGAAGAAATCCTGTGTGAGACGAAAAAGCGCGAGGGGATTATAGAGGCTCTCGCGCAGGTGCGGGAGGGGAGACTTTTCCCCGGCGATGATGTCATGCTGGTCGTGGTTGCCGGTGATTTCAGGGATAATGTGTTCCCGGCGCTCATAGACACGGTGGAGGCCATAAAGACCGAAGTTACGAAGAAAACAGAGGTGTGAGGTTGCGGGATATCTGCTATGCTCGCAACCCGTAACTCCAAACCTGTACCACACAGGAGGGTGATGGTATGAAGAATCCTCGCTTGGATATCAGAAAAATCTTTGATGCCGGTCTGAAGGCCGCGGATCCCGGTGAGGCGATCAGGCACGCCGTGAAACTCACAGGGAAGCGGTTGTTGATCGGCGACAGGGAGTACGATCTGGGTGCATTTGACAGGGTTGTGGTTGTCGGTGCCGGCAAGGCGGCTGCGAGCATGGCTTCCGCGCTTGAGGACATCCTGGGTTCATATATAACGGGGGGTATGATAACCACAAAATATGGACATGGACTCGCCCTGAATGTTGCTTCTGTGACGGAGGCCGGGCATCCCATCCCTGACGAATCGGGTGTTCGCGGTTCCGAACGCATCTTGGACCTGCTTGAAGGTGCCAGCGAAAAGGATCTTGTCCTGTGTGTCATATCGGGAGGGGGCTCGGCGCTTCTACCCATGCCTGTTTCTGGCATCTCTCTTCACGATAAACAGAAAACCACGCAGGCCCTTCTGGACTGCGGAGCAGATATACATGAAATCAACACCATAAGAAAGCATATTTCCGGGATAAAGGGCGGGAGGCTCGCGGAGGCGACATTCCCGGCGACGCTTGTTACGCTTATACTCTCGGACGTTACAGGTGATGATCTTGACGCGATCGCGTCCGGTCCGACTGTTCCCGACAGAAGCACCTTCAAAGATTGCATGGAGATAGTGGATAAGTACGATCTTGGAGAAAGACTGCCTTCTTCTGTTGTTGCGTATCTTAAAAACGGAGTTCAGGGAAGAGAACCTGAAACTCCCAAACCGGGAGGCAGGGTCTTTGACAGGACACTTGCTCTTATCACAGGCAGCTGCGCTCTCTCAGTTTCTTCCGCGAAACAGAAAGCTGTTGAGCTTGGATATAACACTATAATACTTTCTTCGTGCATAGAGGGAGAAACCAGGGATGTGGCAAAGGTTCACGCGGCCATTGCCAAAGAGATACAAAAATCCGGTAATCCCGTTTCAACCCCCGGGTGTGTTATCTCCGGCGGTGAAACGACAGTGACTATACACGGGGATGGTCTTGGCGGACGGAATATGGAATTTGTGCTTGCCGCAGCCATTGAGATAGACGGGCTTGGCGGCATTACCCTTTTGAGCGGCGGCACAGATGGAACGGATGGACCCACAGACTCGGCAGGGGCAATCGCCGATGGCTCAACCGTGCGGACAGCCCGGGGTAGGGGGCTCGACCCGGCAACCTATCTCAGGAACAACGATTCCTATCACTTCTTCGAGGCAACCGGGGATCTCCTGATCACCGGGCCAACCATGACTAACGTTATGGACCTGAGGATTTTTCTAGTGACGTAGTACCGTTTTCGGTTACCGGTTGCCAGTTATCGGTTAACAACCGGAAACTGGTAACTGACCCCAGACCCCAGACCCCTGTTATTCCATAGTGTCCTTCAGGACTCCCTCTACCAGCTTACGTATGGCAGCGAGACCCTCTTCGGTCTTTGATTCGAAACGCAGGACCAGAACGGGCTGGGTGTTTGAGGCCCGGACGAGCCCCCATCCGTCTTTGAACTGCACGCGTACACCGTCGATGTCGATTACGTCGTAATCGGCGGTGAACCGGTCTTTGACCTTTTCGACTACCTGGAACTTTGCGTCGTCAGGGCAATCCACCCTTATCTCGGGGGTGTTGAAGGTGTGCGGAACGTCCGAGAGGAGCTCGCTGAGTTTCTGCCCTGTCTGGGACAGGATTTCAAGGAGTCTTGCCGAAGCGTAAATGGCGTCGTCATATCCGAAATAGCGATCCGCGAAGAAGATGTGACCGCTCATTTCTCCTGCCAGCAGGGCATTCTCTTCCTTCATTTTGCTTTTGATGAGCGAATGTCCCGCCTTCCACATTATACCCCTGCCGCCATTTTTCTCCACATCGTCATAGAGTGTCTGGGAACACTTGACCTCGCCTATGATTGCCGCCCCGGGATTTTCCTTCAGTATAAACCTTGAGAACAACAGCAGGAGTTCGTCTCCGCGTATTATTTTTCCGTCGTCCGTTATGACGCCGATCCTGTCCGCGTCGCCGTCGTAGGCGATTCCCATATCCGCCTTTTTCTCTTTTACAAGCGATATAAGCCCTGTTAGGTTTTCTTCAACTGTCGGATCGGGAAAATGGTTGGGAAAATGGCCGTCCATATCGCCGTAGAGTAGAGTTGTATCGCACCCAAATCTTTTGAACAGGGGCAGGGCAAAAAATCCACCCACACCGTTGCCCGCGTCCACAACTATCTTTAATCCATTTTTTATCTTTACATTATTGAATATATAATCCTGGTAATTTGCTGTAATGTCGATCTGTTTAACCGTTCCCTTTCCCGATGCGTAATGGCTACCCTCCATCATAGTTCTCAGTTTCTGTATGTTTTCACCATAGATTGTGTCAGGACCAATGCATATCTTGAAGCCGTTGAATTCAGGAGGGTTATGGCTTCCGGTTATCATGATTCCGCCGGCGGCCTCTAGGTGTCTGATGGAATAATAGAGAATAGGCGTGGCGCAAAGGCCTATATCGATCACATTGATACCGGTTGAAAGAATCCCCTCTGTGATTGTCATGAGATATTCTTCGGAGCTCAAGCGACAATCCCTTCCAACGGTCATGACCTTCACGTTCCGTTCTTTCCCATACGTGCCTATGGCCCTTCCCAGGTCATAGACGAAGTCATGATTCAAATCCTCCCCGACGATTCCCCTGACATCATATTCCCTGAATACCTGCGGATTCATATAGCCTCTCCTGTAAAGTTTGATGCGTTGACTAATACCATACATGCCGGATTCAGGCAATAAATGTTCTTCGATATCTGTTGACACCTGTTTCAGGCCGTGTTAGATTCACCCCAAAATTACAGAAGAATTACCGGGGGTGAATTTATGGGCTGGCAGGATAATGATGGAAACCCATGGGGTGGTCAAAAACCGCCTGATTTAAAAGAGGCGATTGAAAAGATCAAGAAGGCGATTCCCTTCAAGATTCCATTTGGCGGGAAACATGGTTTGTTTCCAGTGATAGTGATAGCTTTGTTGATCCTCTGGTTTGCGTCCGGGGTCTATTTTGTCGCTCCTGACGAGACTGGTGTGGTTAAGAGATTCGGCAAAGCGGTGCGCACCACTACACCGGGTCCTCACTATCATGCCCCGGCGCCGGTGGAAACAGTCATGAAGCCCAGGGTGACGCAGGTGCGGAGAATAGAAATAGGGTTCAGGACCATAGGCGACAGGCAGCTCGGAAGATTCAGAGCGGTAACAAATGAAAGCCTGATGCTTACCAGGGCGGAAAACATAGTTAACCTGACCTTTATTGTTCAGTACAAGATAAAAGACGCGGCAGCATATCTGTTTAATGTAAAAGATCAGGATAAAACAGTAAAGGATGCCGCGGAGGCCGCTATGCGCGAAACAGTCGGAGAAAGCGCAATTGATGATATTCTGACCACAGGCAAGTTCAAAGTCCAGCAGGATACAAAGGCGATTCTCCAGCGGATATTGGATGAGTACGGAGCGGGGATACATATAGTGGCCGTTCAGCTTCAGGATGTTCATCCCCCGGATGAGGTTATGGCCGCTTTCAAGGATGTCGCCAGTGCCAAGGAAGATAAGGCAAAAATGGTAAATGACGCGTATGGTTATCGAAACGAGATACTTCCAAAGGCAAAAGGTAAGGCATCGCAGGTAGTAAATGATGCCATAGCCTATAAAGAATCCAAGATCATCTCTGCCGAAGGTGACACGAGCAGATTCCTGCAAGTGCTTGCGCAGTATAAGACAGCCAAGGAAGTAACAAAGAAAAGGCTTTATATCGAGATGATGGAGGAGATTCTTCCGGGAATTGACAAGGTTTTAGTCGCGGAGATGATAGGGAAGAATATGCTGCCCCATCTGTCCCTTGGTGGAGAGATGGGTAAAAAGATAAACACGAAGTAGCAAGGTTCGGAGGCTGATAATGAAAACAAAGGGGAAAATTGGTATAATCATCGGTTTGATCGTTATTTTTGCTGTGTCTCTCTCACTCTTTACTGTGGATCAGACGCAGCAGGCGATTGTCATACAACTGGGGAAACCGCTGCAAGGAATAAACGGTCCAGGTCTTCACTTTAAGGTGCCCTTTATTCAACAAGTAGTCCAGTTTGAGCAAAGGATACTGGTATATGACGCGTCTCCGACCGAGATACTGACAAAGGACAAGAAGAATCTCGTTGTGGACAATTATACGAAATGGGCGATTGAAAACCCGCTGAAGTTTTATACCACCGTGATCAATGAAAGAGGCGCTCAGGCGAGGCTGGACGATATCGTGTACGCGCAACTGAGAGTTGAACTGGGTCAACATAATTTGTCGGATATTGTGTCTGAAACTCGGGATGCACTTATGATGAAGGTAACAAAGAAATCGGCCGAGCGTGCCAAAGACTATGGCATACGTGTCGTGGATGTGAGGATAAAACGGGCTGATCTGCCTGAGCAGAATGAGAAGCACGTATTCGGGCGGATGAAAGCCGAAAGGGAAAGACAGGCAAAACAGTACCGTTCAGAGGGCGAGGAAGAATCCAAGAAAATTACGGCAAAGGCGGATATGGAGAGGACGATCATACTGGCAAAGGCCTACAAGAAATCCGAGCAACTGAAGGGCGAGGGAGATGCCGGGGCGGTAAAGATTTACGCCGACGCGTACCAGAAAGACCTGGGATTCTATGAATTTATCAGAAGTCTTGAGGCGTACAAGAACGCCCTCAAAGCGGATACAAAACTGATTATCAATCTGGATTTTTTAAGTATCTGAACTGACAAATTTTTCTTGACTTTATCGCGTTTTAATTTTATTGAGCCTCAAAACTGGCAAGGATAGTGGGGAAAATGGGAAACGTTATTTGCAAACAGGCAGGCGGGTTTTTTAGCTTTTTTAGCTTTTTTGAGGAGGTCTGCCTTCTGAGCTCTTGACGTATATGAACGTTATGTGAGCCGTGGGCAGACCGAGTAGCTGTCCACGGCTTTTTTTGTTTGAAGGCCGTGGAATTATTTCCACGGCCTTTTTTTTTGAAAGGAGGAGGGAGCAATGAAAAAGGTAATTTATACTACAGTTATCATTCTGGTACTTCTCGCAGTAATGATAATTGGTTATCGACATTTCGTTATGGTTGAAGTAGTCCCCACAAAAGCCATAAAAGTGGGGGCGGCGATTAACCTTACCGGTCCGGCGTCTACATGGGGGCAGTTTCACGCAAAGGGTCAACAGGATTATTTCCGTTATGTAAATGATGTAAAGGGGGGCGTGGATGGAACCAAGATAGAGATGAAGCTCGTGGATACCATGTACAAGGTTACCGAGGCCGTTGCGTCTGTCAGAAAATTTGCCGTCAGCGACAAGGTAGATATGATTACCACCTGGGGCGCGGGTGAAGGACTCGCGGCGAAACCTATTGTGCAAAGATATAAGATACCCACAATCAATTACTCAACGAGTTGGGAAATCCTCAAGGAACCGGTCAAATATATGTATCTTCCTTTCGGAAGCTACCGCATGGATTGTTACACGGTTCTGGAGTATATCCGTGCGACACACAAGGGCAAAGATGCACCCAAGGTCGGTCTTCTGACATACAATAATGCCTATGGACGTTCCATACACGAACCGAGCAGAGAGTATGCCGGGAAGCATAATATAGACATTGTCACGATTGAAGAATTTCCTCCGAGAACTCTTGACCTGACAACTGAATTGTTGCGTCTGAAAAAAAGAGGAGCGGAATATGTCTTCATGCAGATGCTTCCCGCGGCGATAATCACAACTTTTAAATGTGCCGACAGGATAGATTACAATCCGGAATTTTTCGGAACATGGACATCTACCGATCCCGATTTCTTCAATATGGGCAAGGGCTTAATCAGGGATCGCCTTAAGATACAGTTCCCCGGCGGCCTGCCTGTTGATAAAACCGCGGGCATAAAGATCATGGAAGATCTATGGACGCGTTATAAGACCGTTGACAAGTTTGACGCGTCTTACTGGGAGGGCGTTGTAGTAGGAATGATTATGGAAAGGGCCTTCATCCGCGCCAATGAAAAATATGGAAAAATAACAAGAAAAACGATAAACATGGCGATGGAATCCTTCTCAAATGAAGATTTCGGGGGACTTATGCCCAACATTACCTATACGAAAACAGATCATGAGGGTTCATTCAAAGGGAGAATTGTCAGGGTGTCTGAAGATGGAACATATATTCCCGTTACTAACTTTTTTGTTCCCGGGAAAGAAGCGATACAGATTCTGGAGAAAAAATGAAGGCGTTTCGCGGGCAGCCTGACATATTCAAGTCAATATCCGGTAATGGGAAACTCGCCGATCTGGAAGTGACCTCTCTTACCCTGAGTTTCGGAGGTGTTATGGCTTTGAACGACATCAACTTCGAGGTTAACACCGGAGAATTGTACGCGATTATAGGACCAAACGGTGCCGGAAAGACAAGCCTCCTGAACTGCCTTACCGGGTTTTACAGGCCGCAGGCGGGCAGGATACTATTCAACAAAAAGGATATAACAAATCTCCCGACGCACAAACTTATAAGTAGCGGCGTCGGGAGAACGTTCCAGAATATTGAGCTGTTCCCCGGTATGACAGTTCTGTCGAATATGCTCCTGGCGCGCCATATCCATTGCAGCTACGGACTGGGCAGGGCGCTTCTTTTCATGGGCGGTGTCCGAAGAGAAGAGGTCAGACACCGCGCTGTCGTGGAGGAGTTGATCGACTTTCTGGAAATGCAGGCCATCCGTAAAAAGCCGGTGGGATCATTGCCTTATGGATTGCGAAAGAGGGTTGAACTCGGCCGGGCGCTGGCGCTTGAACCAAAGCTCCTGGTCCTGGACGAACCCTTCGCCGGGATGAATCTTGAAGAGAAGGAAGACATGGTGAGATTCCTGTCCGAATTGAACAGGAATTGGGGACAGACGATGATACTCGTTGAGCACGACATGTCCATTGTGATGAGTATATCGAACCGTGTAATGGTTTTAAATTTCGGAGATAAACTGGCCGAGGGAACGCCTGAGGCAATACAGAATGATCCGGAAGTTATAAGGGCGTATCTGGGAGATCCACAATGAACCCGAAACCTGAAGCTCAAGACTCGAAACCTTCAAAAGGGGATACGCCCGTAACCGGCCTCACACTTCCGCAGATCCTGTTGAAACATGCGGAAGAATTCGGAGGACGCACCTCGATTCGTGAGAAAGCATATGGCATATGGCAGTCATACAGTTGGAGTGACTATCTGGAATATTCGAAGAAAGTGGGTCTGGGCCTCAGTGCTCTCGGTCTGAAACGGGGCGATAATATTGGCATTATCATGGACAATCACCCTGAATGGTTATTCAGTCAATTGGGAGGGCAGTCTCTTGGCGCTGTTACTCTGAACCTGTTTACCTCCGCGGTGAGCGATGAGATGGCCGGCACCCTTAATCGAATTCAAGCCGCATACGTAATTGTAGAGGATCAGGAGCAGACGGATAAGCTGTTGGAAATACGTGACAGGCTTACCCATGTAAAGAAGGTCATATATACTGACCGGACGGGCATGAGCTCTTATCGCGACGACGAGTGGCTTATGAGCTTTGCCGACCTGCTGGAGGCAGGCGAAAAGCTGGAAAAAGAGCAGCCGGAACTGTTTGCCCGGGAGGTATGGAAGGGGAGACCGGACGATATTGCCCTGATGATAATGACATCGGGGACGACCGGCATCTCCAAACTGGCAATGCTGTCGCACATCAATTTTACCCAGATGGCTGCAAGCTGGCTGGAAACAATCCCCGCGGGTATGACCGCGGACTGGTTGTCAATCTCCCCCCCGGCATGGATAGTCGATCAGATGTGGGGGACAGGTGTGGCCCTGGCCGGTGGTATGACGATGAACTTTCCTGAGACCCGGGAAACGGTTCTCGAAGATTTCCGCGAATTAGGTCCAAATATACTTATTACATCATCCAGGTTCTGGGAAGATCTTGCCTCTACCATTCGCGTAAAAATGGGCGATGCCGGTCTGATAAGAAGGAAGCTCTTTCATCTGGCGGAGAATATTGGCGGCAGGATCGTTGATCTGGAATCACAGGGAAAATCACCCGGTCCGGGTCTCAGTCTCGCCCGATGGATGGCTTCTGTTATCATCTTTCGCCCGCTTCTGGACCGGATTGGCTGCGCCGGGTTTTACAGCGCGTATACGGGAGGACATCCGATAAGTCCGGATGTGATAAGGTTCTTTCGCTCGCTGGGCCTGAATCTCAAACAATGTTATGGGCTTACAGAATCGGGTGGAATATTCCAAGTCCAGCCCGATAATGAAGTCAAGGCCGAAACAGTTGGCAAGCCTTTATCCGGTATGGATGTGAAGATTTCAGATGATCAAGAGGTCTTTCTGTCAAGCAAAACGGTGTTCAGGGGATATTATAACGATTTTAAGGCCACAGAGGCCGCGTTTGAGGAGGGCTGGCTGAGGACTGGAGATGCCGGATATATTGATGATGACGATCACCTTGTAATTATAGGGCGCAGAGAGGAGATCATCAGAAACAAACAGGGAGAGGCCTTTTCTCCTGATTTTATAGAGACACGTCTGAAATTCAGTCCATACATAAGAGAGGCGGTAACCTTTGGCGAAGGGCGCCCATACATAACCGCGCTGATAAACATCGATATGGGTAATGTCGGAAACTGGGCCGAAGAGAGAATGATACCCTACACAACATATACCGATCTCTCACAACAGGCAGAGGTAGAAAAGCTGGTGCACACGGAGGTTGGAAAGGTTAATGAGAAGTTGCCGGATGCCATGAAGGTGCGGAAGTGTATACTCCTCTACAAACTTCTCGACGCGGATGACGAAGAGCTGACAAGGACAGGCAAGGTGCGCAGGAAATTTGTCTACGGACTCTATCTGAAGCTTATAACCGCCATGTATGAGGGTAAAAAAGACCTGGATGTGAAAACAACGATACGTTACCGGAACGGGCAGGTGGGCACACTGGAAACCAGGGTCCGTATACTGGAACTTTAAAGTGAAGACGGTTACCAGTTCAACTGTGAGTTGTCTTTAACCGTGAACTGTGAACCGGTAACTGTGAACGGTGACAAAAACTAATGGCAATAGTAGAGTGCCCCCTCTGTGGGGCATAGAGGCCCCACTAATCCACAGTAATTTAGGCATTACAGAGAGGTTTGTTATATGGAATTTTTCATCCAGCTTTTGGTAAACGGGCTAAGTATAGGTTTTCTCTATGGCCTCGCAGCCATGGGATTTGTAATGATCTTCAAATCTTCCAGTGTGTTAAATTTTGCGCATGGGGAGTTGATGGCCCTGGGGGCATTTATATTCCTGGCCATGATTACCTGGGCAGGGCTGCCTGTCTATCTGGCCTTTCCCCTAGCCCTTGCCGGGTGTTTTGTGCTTGGATTTGTGGTTGAACGTCTCTTCCTGCGTCCGTTGATCGGTGAGCCTCTTATCTATGTTATCATGCTGACAGTGGGGCTGGCCTCAATATTCAAGGGGATAATGCTTTTTATATGGGGTGGAAACCTCTACACCTTTCCGGACTTTCTTCCCGCAGGTCTTGCCATCCACTGGAAGAGTATAAACATACCACCGGTTTATGTAGTGTCGATCGCTATCGGCCTGACATTTCTCATACTTTTTGGACTCTTTTTCAAATATTCCTCCCAGGGTATCTATATGAGGTCGGTTGCGGACAACCAACCAGCCGCCCTTTCTCTGGGGGTTCACGTAAGAAAGGTGTTCGCCCTGTCCTGGGCTATCGCGGCACTCGTGGCGGGAATGAGCGGGATTGTCCTTGGTATTATCAACGGGATAAACGTTCATGACCTTTCTTCTCTAGGGCTCAAGGTCTTTCCGGTTGTTATACTCGGTGGCCTGGACAGTATTGGAGGGGCGGTTATCGGGGGGATTATTATCGGCCTTCTGGAAACCTTCACAGGCGGGTACCTATCTACTTCGCTGAGGGATGTAGTTCCTTACATGGCCCTTGTCTTTATATTGATGGTAAAACCCTATGGCCTTTTCGGCCTGGTAGAGATTGAAAGGGTCTGATGAGAAAATTACGGTTTCACCCATGTGGGAACTTTAATGAGAGATACGAGCAGGAGCTTACGATCTTCGAAACGGATTTCGGCCGTGCGTTCCTTGCGGTGGGACTTATAATCCTGTTCGCTGTGGTTCCTTATGCGAGTGGACCGTACCTTCTCTATGTCATCAACATGGTCGCAATCACCGCCATAGCGGCAATCGGCCTGAACATACTGACGGGGTTTACCGGCCAGCTTTCCCTAGGGCACGGGGCCTTCATCGGGGTGGGCGCCTACGCGGCCGCCATACTCTCAACAAAGGTGGGGATTCCCTTTATCCTTGCCGTGCCCTTCGCGGGATTGATAACCGCCATGGTGGGGGTACTCTTCGGCCTGCCTTCTGGAAGATTGAAGGGCCTGTATCTCACGATTGCAACCCTCGCGGGGCAGTTTATCATCGAATATCTTCTTGTCCACTGGGAAGGGCTTACAGAGGGAACCATGGGGATTGTGCTTCCAGGGATATCCATATTTGGGGTTGCGCTTGACAGTGACAGAAGCTTTTTCTATATCGCATATACCTGCCTGATTGTGATGATCTTGTTTGCCGTTAATCTCATGAGGACGAGTTATGGCAGGGCATTCATAGCGATACGCGACAATGACCGGGCCGCCGAGGGCATGGGTATCCCGATATTCCCCTATAAACTTTTATCATTCGGGATAAGTTCCTTCTACGCCGGAATAGCCGGCGCCCTGTGGGCATATTACATGATCAGCATCACAACCGAACCTTTTAATCTGGGGCTTTCTGTGGAATATATAGCGATGATTATCATCGGTGGATTGGGGAGTATCTCCGGTGCCATCTATGGAGCACTCTTTATTACAGGATTGAATGAAGGATTGCGGTGGCTGACTGATATACTAATGGGTGTTGATATGTTCAGCAAGGCGGGATTTTCAATGGCGCCTTTGCGTGAATTGGCGTTTGGTTCGGCAATCGTCCTCTTTATTCTGCTGGAACCTAGGGGCCTCGCCGAAGTATGGCGCATTATTCGTTCCAATTTCAGGCTCTGGCCGTTCTCATATTAGTAAGTTAGAAATTGTTTCCTGCGTTTTTTGCAGGCAAGAATTTCGTTAACGCACTTATCCCGCTCGTCGGGGCTAGTAAGTTAGAAATTGTTTCCTGCGTTTTTGGCAGGGAAGAATTTCGTTAACGCATTAGTAAGATAGAAGTTGCTTTCTCGTAGAAAGCAACTTCGTTATCGCACTTATCCCCTTTAGTGGGACTTATCCCGTTTATCGTGGTTAGGAGCCGGGATAAAAAAGAGGTAGTCATGGCAGATGGTGTTTTGCTTCAGTTGAATAATATAAGTGTAGTTTATTCAGATGTTATCCAGGTACTGAAAGGTGTTTCGCTTTCTGTTGGAGAGAATCATATTGTATCCCTCCTCGGCAGCAACGGGGCCGGAAAGACTACAACCCTGAAAGCCATTTCGGGACTTCTTAAGACGGAGAATGGGAAGGTTACAGATGGCGACATTGTGTACCGGGGAAAATCCATTCAGAATTCCCCTCCGGAAACGATTACCAGGCAGGGTATCATTCAGGTGCTTGAGGGAAGACAACCTTTCAAGTATTTGACGATAGAAGAGAATTTGAGAGTGGGCACGGCCACACGCTGGGGCAAACCCTATAAAAAGGATCTGGCGCTGATATATGATTATTTCCCGCCACTGAAAGAGCGAAGAAAAGCCCTGGCCGGTTATTGTAGCGGGGGTGAACTCCAGATGCTTGTCATGGGACGCGCCCTGATGGCGCATCCCCAACTCCTCCTTCTGGACGAACCGTCTCTGGGGCTTGCCCCACTGGTGGTCATGGAAATATTTCGCATTATAGAGAGAATAAACAAAGAACAGGGGACAACAATTATCCTGGTGGAGCAGAATGCGAGCATGGCGCTTAAGATAGCTAACTATGGTTATATCATGGAAAATGGCAAGATCGTCATGGAAGGATCTTCCGCTGATCTCAAAGAAAACCCCGATATAAAGGAGTTTTACCTTGGAATGGGGGCATCCGGCGACGCGAAATCATACAGAGACGTAAAATCTTACAAGAGACGCAAGCGGTGGCTATAGGTTGCAATAGGCTGAAGTCTGTTAGACTGTAGGCTGGGTAGAGCTTGCGAAACTCAACAAAAAAATGGTTTACGGTTTACAGTTATCGGTTCACAGCTAACAGCTAAAAACCGGTAACCCGGCAACCGGTAACTGGTAACTGGTTACCGGTAAAAGAGGAGATTATGATGGACAGGTTTTTTGATGACAGGGGAAACAGATCAACACTGCGCAGAGAAGAGGACAACAATCTGAAATTATCAGCGATGGTTGACTCAGGCTACAGGCATTCTAAAAGAGTCAGAGACATGCTGGACAGTCTTGGACTGAAGCCGTCGGACATCGTTTCTACGGGCGATCTTGAAAAATTGCCTGTAATTTCAAGGGGAGAGGTGGTCGAACTGGAACAGCGCGAGCCCCCTTTCGGGGGATTCTGTGGTGAAAATACCGACATAGACAGAATATTCATATCACCGGGACCCGTCTATGAGCCGCACCTCGGAGAGAATGAACTGTGGGGCAGGGGCTATTTCGCGGCAGGCTTTCGTAAGGGTGAACGAGTGCTCAATACCTTCTCGTATCATATGGTAGCCGCCGGTCTGACATTTCATGAAGGTTTAAGGGCTGCCGGAGCTACTGTAATCCCGTCGGGGACGTCGGGTACAGAGACACAGGTTCAGTTGATTCGGGACCTTGGAATTACCGGATATACCGGCACTCCAAGCTTTTTAAACGCTATCATCAACAAAGCGGAAGAGATGGGATATGATTTTAAAAAGGATTTTGGTCTTCGAAGGGCATGTTTCGTGGCGGAACCCCTTCAGCCGTCACTCAGGATAAAATTTGAAGATGAATATGGGATAGATACCTATCAGATGTATGGTGCTACAGAGGTCGGAGACATAGCATACGAATGCTCCGAAAAGGCCGGGTGGCATATCTGCGAGGATGTAATTGTCGAAATCGTGGATCCATCCACAGGCAAGTGTGTAGAATCGGGACAACTGGGTGAGGTAGTAGTAACCAGACTGAATGACATATTCTTTTTATTGAGGTTCGGGACAGGAGACCTGTCAAGTATTGTGGAGAGTGACTGCGCCTGTGGAAGAACATCCCGCAGGCTGAGTGGCATTTCCGGAAGGGTAGGCGACGCGGTCAAGGTCAGGGGAATGTTTGTCACGCCGGGCCAGATTGCAAGGGTAAGGGAGGCGTTCCCGAGAGTCAGATTACAGGTGGTTGTAACAAGGGAATCCTACAGAGATTTCCTGACTGTTGAGATAGTGGATGATGAACATTATAAAGCCATTGACGTCGGCCGTTTCAGAGATGTATTCAACGAAATTTGTGCCGTCAAGATAGACAGAATTGAGACCCGACTTGTCGGGACAGGCCGGGACAAGCCGGAATACGAGGAGGGCAAGCCCATTATTGATAAGAGAGAATGGAAATAGGATCAGGGCGCTGACGCGTCCTTCATCTTGAGCTGGATGCTGCTCTTCCCGCTCCAGTGGTTTATCTGGGGAGTAAAGACTATATCTACAGTTGATCCGGAAAGAAGATCGGAAAAATGCCCCCCGTTGAACCATATGGTATCGTAACGCGCACGGTCTCCACTTGCGCGCATTTTCAGATGATTGTTTCCGACTGTCGCAGGGAATGATATCTTTATATTTTTCGCGCAAAGGACGGGTTCGGGGTTCATGCTTCCAAAGGGGGCCAGCATTTCGATCTGAGAGATGAGATTGTAATCTATTTCCTTCAGACCGCACAGGGCATCTATGGCAGTCTTCGGAATTGGTGTTTCATCGCCGATATCTTCACTCGCCGCCCTGCTCAATGTCTTAGAGAATGCTTCTATATCTTCCTCTCTTATGGAGATACCGGCCGCGTATCTGTGGCCGCCATATGAAAGGAGCAGGGAAGAACATTTCTCAAGCCCACCATACAGATTAAATTCAAGGATGCTCCTGCCTGATCCTTTTCCGATACCATCTTTTATGCTTATCAGTATGGCGGGTTTGTAATACCTCTCCACAAGCTTTGAAGCCACTATGCCTATGACGCCAGGGTGCCATTTATGGGATGCAAATACAAGGGAGTTTACCTTATCAATATCAATGTTTGTATCTATATCCTCAAGTATCTCATTAAGGATGATCTTTTCCATGCCCTGACGTTTCCTGTTGTATGAATCGAGGCGTTGGGCAAGTATTGCAGCTTTGTCTTCATCCTCCGTCAGGAGCAGTTCCACCGCATCTTCCGGGGCGCCTATTCTGCCGGCGGCATTGATTCGGGGAATGAGTTTGAATGCCGCCGACTCGGAGCTGACGGTTTCATTTCCCACATCGCTTACCGTCATCAGCGCTTTGAGACCGACCCTTTCGGCATTGTTTGCCACGCCGAGTCCTATCTTTGCGAGGATCCGGTTCTCGTCTTGCAACGGCACAATATCACCGATGGTTCCGATGGCAACCAGATCCAGATATTTCATGAGATTCGGGCATTTTATGTCTTTCCAGAAGCCCAGATCGCGGAGTCTTCCACGGAGGGCAATCAGTAAATTGAAGGCGACTCCCACTCCGGCGAGAGATTTGAAGGGAAAGGAACAATCACCGCGATGGGGGTTGATTACAGCGCTACAGGCGGGCAGGATATCGGGAACCTCATGATGGTCTGTTACTATAACATCAATACCCGAAGATGCCGCATAGGTTATTTCTTCATGGTTGGAGATGCCGCAGTCCACGGTTATGATAAGTTTTGTTCCATCTTTCCTGAATTTGTCGATTGCCGCTTTGCTGAGACCATATCCCTCTTCAATCCTTTCCGGGATATAATATGCTACATCATCGTGGACTTCCCTGAGAAATTTCACGAGAATTACCGTGGATGTTATGCCGTCCGCGTCATAATCGCCATAAACGACAATTTTTTCTTTCCCGGAGATCGCTTCCACCATCCTGTCGACACCCCTTTCCATGTCTTTCATAAGGAGGGGGTTGTGCAGCTGTTTCAGGGAAGGGAACAGAAATTCCTTGGCATCATCAATGGTCGTTATGCCTCGGTTGACCAATATCTGCGCTACAACAGGGCTGATTTCCAGCTCTCTGGTCAGGAGAAACTGGGCTTCTGTGTTGGTGTCCGGAAATTTCCAGTGGGTGATTGGCAGCATGTTTTTCCTGTCACGATCAGATTAGATCTGGAATATAGTTAAGGCACTGTATCATGTCAAGGAGAGATTTATTTCTTGATGTTTTAAAGGTTGAATGCTACCACACTATAGATGGAAGAAGGGGGTGTAATAAAGAGGAATCTGAAATTAGAACGCAGAAATATTGCGTATATCAAATATATTCTGGAAGGGTATGAAGGGCTCGCGACTATTACAACCGTTGACAGAGATAAATCGGTGATACAGCTTTCCATATTACCCGATTTTGCCTCCGATGTTGACGGAATACTTGAGGCCTTAAAAAGAGAAATAGCTATCTATGAGATTGATGAAGGAGAAAAATAATAATGAAAAGATTACACCTTTGCTTTTTAATCACGCTGTTTGTTCCTTTTATTCTGGGTATGGGCTCTTCTATTACAGGTGATGATTCTCTGGACAAGATTCCCGTTACTGAAAAGAAGTTTAGCGCCACCTTTGTTGATCAGATGGATATCGTTGCCAGGTGTACAGATGTAAGCATAGAGGGGAAGACCTTTGTCGAGGGAATGAAGGGAGAGGGTACCTACACGATTCCCTTTGAAGAAATTAAAAGCGTCAGGTTCTTTTTGAAAGATGGGAAGCTTAAGGGTTTAATACTCCTGAGAAACAACAGCAGAGATGAACTGATCCTCAATAAAGATTACAAGGTGTATGGCAGGACAGGTCACGGAACATTTCAGATAGGTGTTTCGGATCTTAAGAAGATGGTAATGGGTGAATAGTTCTAAGACAACAGAACGGAGGTATTCGCCTGGCTAGTTGTCAGGCGAATACATGACGTAATTATCAGACAGCCTTTTTAACGGCTCCGGAACGCAGGCACCGTGTACATACCTTCATTCTCTTTACTGCTCCGGTCTTTGAATTCACAATGCGCAGTTTCTGAAGATTGGGATACCAGACCTTCTTTGTTTTGTTGTGCGCGTGACTTACACTGTTTCCTGTTACGGGTCCTTTGCCGCAGACCTCACAAAATCGAGACATAATAAATAAACTCCTTTCAAGAAAATCAGGTCATCTCCTAAACTATATCCGGGACTTTTGCAAGTATTTTTTTGGTATTGCTTCAAATACCCGCCCTTAAATCCGGCAATCA
Source organism: Deltaproteobacteria bacterium (assembly GCA_019313385.1). GTDB lineage: Bacteria > Desulfobacterota > Syntrophia > Syntrophales > UBA2210 > UBA2210. The sequence continues at coordinate 27,840 of JAFDBG010000040.1, forward strand.
GAACAGTGGTGCTAATTCTTCATCAATACTGGCTGCCCCGTTGCTTCAAGGACACGCATCCACAAGTTGCCCCCTGTATCTACTTTTCTGCGGAACGCCACCGTTTTAAGCGGTAGGTGGACATATTCTCCATTGAAAAGGCCTACCACCATTCCCGTTTTTCCCGCCATTCCGGCATGCACTGCAAGCTGGCCCAGAAGTTCACAGTATATGCTGTCGCTCGCGTTGGCGGAAACGCTTCGTATGATATAACCGGGATCGATATATTTGAGGTTGATTTCCAGTCTCTTCTTCTTAAAGTATTCTTCGATCCTTGCCTTTAGGTATATACCTATATCACTGAGTCTGACATTCCCTGACGCGTCAGTCTGCTTCAAGCCTCTGTCGGCACAAAGGTCCTGTCCGGCGCCTTCGGCTACAAGTATAACGGCATGTTTCCTCTTCTCAAGGCGTTTTTCCAATGTTTTGAACAGGCCTTGTTCACCTTCCAGATCAAAGGGCACCTCAGGTATCAGGGCGATATTGACGTCATTTTGCGCGAGGGAGGCGTTAAGCACGATATGGCCCGATTCCCTTCCCATTATCTTTACCAGGCCTATTCCCATGGGCGCGCCTTTTGCCTCCACATGGGCGCATTGAATCGCGTTAACCACCATGGATATTGCCGTATCAAATCCAAAGGTTTTGTCAATCAGGTTCAGGTCATTATCTATGGTCTTGGGTATGCCGATGACGCTTATCTTTAAATTTCTTTTGTTGATTTCTTCTGTTATAAGATCAGCCGCCTTCATTGTGCCGTCACCACCTATGCAGAAAAATATATTGATGTTCATCCTGCACAGGGCGTCGACCATTTCCCCAATATCCTGACTTCCACGGGATGAGGAAAGCATGCTTCCACCCAGCGTGTGTATGTCTTTTACAACTTCAGGCGTCAGACTTACCACTTCGTGGTGATATTTCGGTATAAGACCTTGGAAACCATACCTTATGCCTGCGATGTTTGTGACGCCGTAACGGTAGTAAAGCCCCATCACTGTCGCTCTTATTACATCGTTTATCCCCGGGCTCAGACCGCCGCATGTAACAATAGCGGCTTTTACCTTTGAGGGATCAAAATATATCATTTTTCTCGGGCCGGCGACCTCAATAGAAGGAGAGATTCCGCCAGCTGTTTGCGTGGAATCAAGGTTATGGAGGTAATGGTTGTAAAGAATGCGTTTGCTGTCTGGCGTAAAGTATCCCGATGTAACAGGTGATGGAACAGCTGGTTCTCCCAGTTCCTGAATCTTGAAGTCAGGAGTTTTTTTCTCCATGTCTAATTTTCCCCCATCGCAAGTCTCGCGGCGTTTGTACCTGACATAATTTCTCCTTCAAACCCAAGTCCCGGCATAAGTATTCCCCCTGTGAGAAAAACATTCTTCAGGGGGGTCTTGCCGGACAGGGATGACATGCCGATGATAGGCTTTTTCACTATGTATTTATTATTGATGGTTCTGTGGTAATCTCTTGATATATTTATGGACTGCTCCAGATCTATAAAGTCGAGGTTTTCTTTCAGAAAGGGGAGAAATGCCCCCAGATTTTTCAGCATGGATTCCGCGATCTTTTCCAAGTCACTGTTGTTGAACTTTGATGGGGGATTTTTGAGAAAGGTGGTAACGCTCATAGCTCTCTTTCCATCAGGTGCCCGCAGGATATCTCCCGGCTCGCTCGTTTCCAGGAACAGGGGGCTGCCATTCTCAGCGGATTTGGTTTCGTCCGATATAACAACATATATTCCCATCTTTTCCGGGATACATCTGTCATTTACACCAAGATGTATGGTGAATGGATAAAGGGATGGTTTTATCCTGTCATATTTTTTTTTGAATACTGAAAGACCTCTGTTTTCCTCCAGCAGAGAATCGAATTTTCCATATTTTGTGCTTACTATTATATTTTTACCATAGAGGGAAGGCATATCATTGCCTTCCGTTTTCACGTCAACCTTGATGACCCTTTCCGTGTCCAGTGTCAGAGCGGAACACCTTTCTATAACGCCCCCATCTGCCTCGAATTTTTTTTTCAGTTTTGCCATTAAATAATGTTTGCCCCCCTCAGGGTAAGAGAGTCCATTTAAAGACAGAAAAAGCGTTTTTGCGAAGGAAATTGGACTTATGTTGTGAGGGTCAAGGTTTGACAGGAGAAGAAGCTGAGCCTCCAATATCTTCTTTAGCAGAGGTTTTTTTCTGATATTTTCAAGGCTTGTACCAAAAGCCCTTTTCTTCATCACAATGCCGGGCATATTTCGAAAGAGGTTGATATAATCCCCCGTGGTCTCCGGCTGGAGGTGCAGGTCCTTATCGATCAATCCAGACGCAAAGGAAGCGATCTTTTCGATGGAACTGTAGAATTTTGCCAAGTTCCGGCCCTCACCCGGAAATTCACGCTCCATTTCCTTCAAATCCAAATCTGTATTACCGAAAAGATCTATTCTGTGATTCTGGAAAATTATCTGCAGCGCGGGGTTCAAAACATGGTCTTCAGAGGTTATACTTAGATGAGACAATAACTGTCTGAAGACTCCGCCTCTGTCCATGCCGGTCCACGGAAGGGGGTCAATATCGAATATGTAGCCGGACTCCGAGAAGGAATCCGGAACATCATCCATGGTCAGAAGCAGTGCTTTCCTGCCGTGACTTGCCAGAACTACCGCTGCTATAAGAGAGCCCGGATCATTTCCTAATACAATGGTATCATACATAGTTTCATCACCCGGCTCATAATCTATAAATTTCGGTTTCCAGCTCGGCCTTAATCCTGTCCGATGATATGACGCGGATGCCTTTCTTTGCAAAGAGGGCCGATGTAACGCCCGATCCTCGTAAGATGGAGGCGTTTTTCTTTATATGGCAAACTCCGCAGGACGGACTTTTCTCTTTCATTATCGCGGTTGAGATTTCCAGTAGTTCCACGAGACGCATCGCCTCGTTTGCACCTCGCAGGAAACAGTTCGTAACATCTCTGCCGGAAATATCAATAATCCTTGATCTTCCCTCAAGTACATCCAAGCCATCCCCGCCGCTTATCTCGGAGGGAGTGCGTGGTGTCGGGAGCCCTCCGATCTGTTCCGGACAGATGGGCACAAAGAGCTTTCTAAAAGTGGACGAAAGCAGCTCTTCATCAGGCCGATTTTCTCCATCATATCTGCAATTGAATCCAAGCAGGCATGCGCTTACAACAATCATATTAAAACTTTTCCAGTGGCGGGTTGTGCACGCGCGGTGTTTCCATTGTGCCGGAGTCTTTTATCTGCACCTTCCGCCCGTTAATCTGAAGTCTTCCCTCCGCGTAGAACTGGATTGCCTGAGAATAGATCCTGTGTTCCTCTTTCAATATTCTCTCTTGGAGGATGTCTGCCGTGTCATTGTCGTATACTGGAACAACCGCCTGGATAATGATAGGTCCGGTATCGACCCCTTCATCGGCGAAATGGACCGTGCACCCGGAAAACTTTACCCCGTAGTCAAATGCTTTCTGCTGAACATGAAGCCCCTGAAAAGAGGGAAGCAGCGCCGGATGTATATTCATTATCCTTCGGGGGAAAGCCCTCAAGAAAACGGGGGTAAGTATTTTCATAAAGCCTGCCATGATCACAAGGTCTAAGGAATGACTTTTTAAAATGGCAACAGCCTCCCGGTCAAATTCCTCTCTTGTACTGAAATTTTCATGATCGATAACAGCCGTCGGTATATTATGGTTTTTTGCCCTCTCCAGTGCCCGAACTCCGGGGACATCACTTATAACCACACGTATAATTGCATCCAGTTTCCCCGACTCTATGTTGTCGATAATGGCTTGTAGGTTGGAGCCACTGCCGGAGACCAGCACGCCCAGATTTATTTTTTTCATTTCTCTACTCGAATATTACGGCTGGGCTCTCTTCTATTCGGTTTGTAATATGACCGATTATGCAGGCTTGTTCTCCAAGCACCTTCAGATGATTAATGACCGCTTTCGAATCCTTCTCTGGAACGATAATTGTCATCCCGATGCCCATGTTGAATACCCTGAACATTTCGGATTCATCGACGTTACCCATATCCTGGATGATTTTAAAGATAGGAGGGGGCGTCCATCTTTCCTTAATTATAGTAACTCCACAGGATTGAGGTAGTATTCGGGGAATATTTTCTGTAAGTCCACCGCCCGTTATATGGGCTATTCCCTTTATGTTAAAGTTTTTTATAAGATTCAGGACGGTCTTTACGTAGATTTTAGTCGGGCGGAGAAGTTCCATTCCGATGGAATCTTCAAGGCCATTTATATTATCATTGATATCAAGGCCGGCCTGTTCGAACAATACTTTCCGGGCAAGTGAATAACCGTTGCTGTGGATTCCGTTCGATGCCAAACCTATAATACTGTCACCCACACGGATTTCGGAACCGTCGATAAGCTTGTCGGATTCAACAACGCCTACACAGAAGCCCGCCAGGTCATATTCATCATCCTTGTAAAATCCGGGCATTTCGGCGGTTTCGCCGCCTATAAGCGCGCATCCTGCCTCAGCGCAGCCTTTTGCTATGCCTTCAACTACCTGCACACTCGTTTCAAGGTTCAACTTTCCAGTAGCTATATAATCCAGAAAGAAAAGGGGCTCAGCGCCCTGAACGATTAAATCGTTTACGCTCATTGCAACAAGGTCGATACCGATAGTATTGTGTTTGTCCATCATATGGGCTATCCCGAGTTTCGTGCCCACTCCATCGGTTGCTGAAACAAGCAGTGGATTTTTGTATTTATCGGCATTCAGGTGGAACAGACCCCCAAAATGGCCTATTTCTCCTACAGCTTCCTTGCGCAGAGTGGGCTTTATGAGTGGTTTTATCCTATCAACAAAGGCAGCGGCCTTGTCGATATCCACACCAGCATCCCTGTACGATGTTTTTTTCTTTGTCATGATATGTTTAATTCCTTTCGAAATCTGATGGCGAAACCATTAAATCAAATTTATTAAAAGCCGATAATATTTTTGCTAAGCTAACATTGACAGCGTTTCTTGTAAAGGATTTTGGAGGCACATTTATATAGAAACGGAATATAATTTTGCAGATTGCATCGCTACACGAATGTGCAAGGTAAAAGAAGAAAAGGAGACAGCGCAATGGAAGGATGAACTTCGCGCATAATCGTGCAGGACAGCGCAGTCCTGCACGCCTTTCGTTTGTCAGGCGGGGCGATAATTATATATGATAGAGATCGTCACCCCACACTTTTATCCAGTTATCTTCCATGATTTTCAAGGTCTTCTTGACTGATACCACGCCCAGTATGACAACGGTGATGTTTCCCGTTCCCATGCAGGGGTATATGTAATCAAGATTGACCTTTGAGTCCTTCAAAAGCTTTAAAACAACATTCATTCCACCAGGATGATTCGGCATTTCGCATGCTATAACCTGTTTTGTCTTTATCTTGTATCCCGCGGATTTCAACACATTTACAGCCCTGTTATCACTCAATATATCACTGATATCAGATAGCTGCCCCGGTACGTTGTTCAGCCAGAGCTCGATTTGTTTTACCGTTTTCACCGTGAATCTCCCCTTAGAATATATTCAGCGCCCCTGTCCAGACCCTTGCGATTCAATTTCATTACGCTGGCTTTCCCGCCCTTCACGATTTCTGAAAGCCCGTTCATTATTGAGTCAAGAGATGTTATCTTTGTATGTGCTACAAATGCCCCCAGCATAATCATATTTACAACACGTTCACTGCCCAGATCCTTCGCGATGTCAATGGCAGGTATCCTTATGGCAGTCAGGTCGTTCCTGGTCAGCTCCCTGTCCACATGATTTGAATTGAGGAGGATAACACCACCTTCTCGCATTGCGCCTTCATATTTCAGCAGAGAAGGTTTGTTCATAATTACCGCGAAATCGGGTGAAGACGCTACAGGGGAGAAGATCTCTTCATCCGACACAACGACCGTACAATTTGCAGTGCCTCCACGCATCTCCGCGCCGTAGGCAGGGAGGTAGGTTACTTCTCTGCCGTCACGCATTGCCGCTACCGCGAAGACATAACCCATCATCAGGACACCCTGTCCACCGAATCCCGCAAAGACAGTTTTCTTCATAAGAGCCAACCCTTTTAACTTGTTTCGTCTTTTACAATCTTAAGGGGAAATGTCTGCATAACACCGTCATCTATCCACTCGCAGGCATCTACCGGGGACATCTTCCAGTTGGTAGGGCAGGGCGAAAGAATCTCGACGAGCGAGAACCCCAGACCCGCCATCTGCACCTTAAAGGCCTTTGCAATAGCCTTCTTGGTCTTTATTATGTTTTTTATGGAATTTACCGCTGTCCGTTCTATATAGACAGCCCCCTTTGTTATTGCCAGCATTTCGCTCAGATCGATAGGAGACCCGTCACGATCTTTATCGCGACCGCCCGGTGTGGTGGTGGAATTCTGGCCGAGCAGGGTCGTGGGAGCCATCTGCCCGCCCGTCATACCGTAGCAACTGTTGTTGACGAAGATAACAGTAATATTTTCACCTCTGTTGGCTGCGTGGATAGTTTCAGCGGTTCCGATAGCAGCTATATCTCCATCGCCCTGATAGGAAAACACCATTTTGTCAGGGAGAATACGTTTTACCCCGGTAGCCAGCGCCGCGCCTCTTCCGTGGGGAGCTTCTCCCATATCTATATCAAAATAGTCGTAGGCCAGTACCGCGCAACCGGCCGGAGGAACACAGATTGTTTTTTCTCCTATGTCAAGTTCCTCGATAACTTCAGCTATCAATCGATGGATGATACTGTGCCCGCACCCGGGACAGTAGTGAAACGGTACCTTCTTTATATATTTTGGCCTTTTAAAGACAACCTTTTCCATCTATCAATCCTCTTCCAGGTGCTGGCGGTAATACAGGCTGCTTATTACTTTGGCTATTTCATCAGGAGTTGAAACAATTCCCCCCGGCCGTCCATAAAAGTGCACGTTGCTTCTTCCCTCCAGGGACAGTTTTACATCGTCCAGCATCTGTCCTGTATTCATCTCAAAGACGAGAAAATCCTTGACTGATCTGCTCATTTCCCTGATGACGCGTTCAGGAAAAGGCCACAGGGTAACAGGCCTTAAAAGACCCACCTTGAGTCCCATTTCACGAGCCCTCTTTATGCTGCCCTTGGCTACCCTTGCGGCAGTCCCGTAAGCGACAACCACAAATCTGGCATCTTCAGTCATATAAGTTTCCGCGTTCGCGATTTCCCTGGAAATAGTCTCGTATTTTCTCGCGAGCTTCCAGTTGTGCTCCTCCATTTCCACCGTGCCTAGAATCAATGACTTGATTATTCTACTTGGCCTTCCATTTGCCCCGTCCAGCACCCATGGTTTGGGAGGCAGTTCAGTGAGATTGACGGGGTCAGGAAAGATAACAGGTTCCATCATCTGGCTCATCATGCCGTCGACCAGGATCATGACAGGTGTCCGGTATCTGTCTTTTTGTTAGATCAGCCATCTCCTGACCGGAGGCCGGAGCCAGAGCTATAGTACGATAGTCTCCGTGTCCTCCACCCCTTGTGGCCTGAAAGTAATCTCCCTGGGAAGGTGCTATATTGCCGAGACCCGGCCCACCTCGCATGCTGTTTACGATGACCGCTGGAAGTTCCGATGCCGCCAGAAATGATATACCCTCCTGCTTGAGGCTTATACCCGGGCTGGATGAACTGGTCATTGCCCTCGCTCCCGCCATGGATGCCCCGAGTACCATGTTGATCGAGGCGATTTCACTTTCTGCCTGGATAAAGGTACCGTCTTCCAGATTTGCCATTGCGCTGGACATGAATTCCGGGAGCGCATTCTGCGGCGTTATGGGATAGCCCGCGTAAAACCGGCATCCGGCGCGTATGGCTGCCTCACCGATTACCTGACTCCCCTTCATTAGCATCTTTTTATCCACGATAGACCTCTATTGCGATATCAGGGCAGATGACCGCGCACATGGCACAGCCTGTACATTTGCGATCTTCCCCGGCATTTGTTTCCGTGAATTCGGCTGGATAATACCCCTTTTCGTTTAATTCAGTAGAAATGACAATAAGTTCGCTCGGACATACCGACATGCAGAGATAACATCCCTTGCACAGTTTACTGTCGATTACTATTCTACCTTTTTTTGGTTTTATAGTCATAAGCTTTACTCAAATTGAATGCTGTTGTGCTGGATTTTCATACAGGCGTTGTCATTTATGTCTCCGCCCTGATTCTGTCAAGGGTTATGAGCATAATTATTCCATAAAAAATTAATTATTACCCTGTGCCGACCGCAACCGTTTCATTTACTCTGCTATACTCTGAAAAATCCGCGGAACAATTGTCAGGCCCGAGGAGATTTTCCATATCTGCGGGAGAAAAAGAACAGAAACGAAACAGATGTTCCTCCAGGGTTTTTGTTTCCTCCCAGAGCATCCGGATATATTCCCTGCGCTTTGGCTCTATTCCATATCTTTCCATAATGTAATCTATTCGTTGCGCGAGGGTTGCCACTTTGTCGTGAACCACACGTTTGTCCGCGTAATTAACCACATCCGCTTCTATCGGGCTGTCGGAGGCGAAATACTCGTCCAGAAGAACATGTTGTCCGACGATGTCTCCCACCCCGGGGTAACCCAGGCTTATGAGTAACTGTTTTCCAGTCTGCGCGTGATCTTCACGGGTCTCTATGCTTCTCGTTTTGGTTATATCATGCAGCAATGCAGCTGCCTGGACAAGGTTTGGATTTAGGTCTGCCTCAAGGGAATCGGCCAGGAACATGGCTACGCGGCAGACCTGAAGAGAATGAGCCACGATATGGTCCATCATTTTCATTTTGTACATGATGTAATAGCATTCCTGCCGCGTTGGTATTCGCATATGCACCAATCCTTCACACGGACACCTTCTAACAGATAGATGAAAAAAATGCGAGACTGTTTTTTCATCGGGATGGTATTGTACTGCTGATTTTTCTTTGAACATGGGTATATTGGAAAGCGCGCGGAAAAAGAAACCCGGGAAGCTGCTGCGCTTCCCGGGCAGAATGTACTTGCCGGTCAAGATCGGGGCATGCTTGACTTAACCGGCTTTACAGGGTTTAAGCTCGAATCGGAGGATGTTTGATTCGGTCTTGCTGTTTACAGAAAGCAATTTACATGCCAAAGGCCAGAGTGCTCCTTTAAGTGTTTGAAATGTGGCCATGTCTGTTGCCGGAATCCTGATAATCGATACATCGCTTCTGCCTGAATAGGGGAACAAAATGTCGAAATAAACTGAAGTATCAAGTGAAAATAGCGTAAAAACAACAAGTTCATCTATGCACGGCCTTTGAACAAAAAACGACATAATTGTCGAGCCAGGGTATTTTGTGGTTATTCTTTGAATTATTTTGGCCTGTCCTTTTATTATGGTAGTATCAGATTAAGAATTCGAAAGTTGACAGGGGGATAGTATGATAAAGAAAACAGGATGGGGAAGACAGAAAGACATCCCCTAAGCCCTGCCGGATACCGACGAAGGGGCAAAGGCATAAATCATAATCCTGAGCAGTTACAAAATCATATTCAATATACTCCCGACCGCCAAAGCCGATGTGAGCATTATGGCGGTCGATTTCATAAAGTCTTTCAACCCCAGTTCTCTGAACAGGACAACAACAGTGGCAATGCAGGGGAAAGACATGGTCAGGACAACGCTGCCTACAACCATTTGTTTGGCCGTCATTGGAGATAGTGCCAGCATTCCGAGGGCGGCATCCTTGCGAAGTAATCCTATAATAATTGCCGTTACTGACTCTTCGGGAAGGCCCAGTACGCCCCTTATTACAGGCGCTGTAAAACCGGCTATATAGTCGAATGTTCCAAAGACAAAAAGTATGTTTATAACCAGCACCGCCGCTAATATTATGGGAACGGCCTCTATGAGAAAGCCTCGTATTCTCCCCCAGAGCTTTCGTATCATCGTACCCCATGGGGGAATGCGGTATGGGGGGATTTCGATGAGGAGCTCGGGGCTGAATCCCTTTAACAGGCGATTAAGAAGTGTTCCCAGGATTATCCACACCAGAAACAGCGTCGCATAGACGATTGCCACATATTGTCCGCCATACTTTCCAACCAGGCCAAAGATCATTGCCTGGGCGGAAGCACAAGGCACCGCTATGGATATCAGCGTCGCCGCTATGAATCGCTCTCTTTTGCTTTCAAGTATGCGTGTTCCCATTACAGCTGGCACATTGCACCCAAATCCCAGCAGGGAGGGTATGATCGCGAAGCCATGCAGCCCGACTTTATGCATTGCGGTGTCCAGAAGTACCGCCAGACGGGGCAGGTACCCGATATCCTCAAGAATCCCGAGGATAAGGTAAAACGATATGATATATGGTAGTACCATGGCAAAGGGCACATAAAGACCGCTACTAAGCAGTCCGAAGGATTCAATGAAGTTAATTTCCCCATTAAACAGTTTGCCCACTATAACATCATGTAAAAAACCGCTGTTTCCCATAAACGCGCTGAGTTTCATCAACGCAGGCAACCACAGGAAATTAAATATCGGATCAAACAGATATCTTATCAGTGATTCGCCTATGAAACGTATCACCATAAAGGAGCATATCAGTACTGCTGTGGCTATAACTATACCTGTTCTGGGTTTTACGCTTGCATCTTCCAGACGTTCAAACCATCTGTGGTGTCTATGTGATATCTGTTGTACCCGATCTATTATATCACCTACAAAGGCCCAGCGTTCATTGCGGCTTCTTGTCGGAGAAGAGGGGGATACGGCGTTGGAAATACTTATCACAAGTTCCTTTATCCCCTGACCGGTCAGACCGGATGTGGGAATAACAGGTATCCCCAGAATTTTTGTCAACTTTTCGAGATTAATATTCACTCCCCGATGTTTTGTGTCGTCCCACATATTCAGCGCGATTATCATTGGAATCTTCATTTCCATCAATTGCGTTGTCAGGTAAAGATTCCTTTCGAGGTTTGTCGCGTCAACGACATTTATTACAATATCGCCAGTCTTGAGCATTTCAGCGGCAATTTTCTCCGCTTCACAGGTTGGTTCAAGGGTATAGGTTCCGGGAACATCAATAATCTCAACCTGCCTGCCGTCTATCTTCATGGACCCACTTGTATAGGTGACAGTAGTTCCTGGATAATTAGAAGAGACTACACGTACCCCCGTGAGCCGGGAGAAGATGACACTCTTGCCGACATTGGGATTGCCCATGAGCAGGATCTTCATCATGTTCGTTGATTTACCTCAATAAATATCTTGCCAGCCATACCAAAACCGATGGCCACTTTTGTTCTGTTTACCAAGATAGTGACAGGCCCGCGCATAAGCATCGAATCTATTTTCGTTATATTTTTTCCGGTTATGATTCCCAAAGCGTTAAGGCGGTTAATCAATCCCTGTCCGCCCTTGATTTCATACACGCTTCCGCTTTCTTCCGGATTCATATCATTAAGAGATTTAATCACAGATATACAGTCTTCCTTTCTTGAAACAATCGGGACAGGCGGATTTAAATATCACAACTCAAAGCATTCTGTCTATCTTTGTTCTCATCTGTTTGAATGTTTATGCATTGATGTTATCAACCACTTTTTAAAAAATTAAGTGTCATCCCCCGAATTCCAGTAAAGCTGATTTGCCGCATCTTTTATCGGTCAAGTTCAACGGTTAGGAGATGAATGCCCACTATAGAAAAGCAGTGTGAACTTTTGGATTTAAAGATTATGATAACGGTATGATTTGGCTTCATTAAAAGTTACCGCTTAACAAGCGTGCATAACATCTTGTAGCTACCTTTCCTTGATGGTGTCGTAAAAAGTCCCAAAACCGTCATACCGGGCTTGATCCGGTATCCAGAAGCTGTTGAATTTACTGGATTCCGGCTTCCGCCGGAATGACGAAAAATGCGCGTTTTCTGACTTTTTACGAATGCGTCTTCCTTGACACGCAAAGATATTTTTGACACATTTAAGCCATCGAAAAAGCGAAATTCTGTATTTTTTATATTTCCTGCCAACCTGTTTGACGAGATCAATATAGACCCTGCATTCTCGGGTTATTTTATATGCACAGGTGAAGGAGCCTCAAATGCCTGAAAAAGCTTCGCCTGCTTTTTAGTAACCTCACCCCAATGCCCTCGTCTCCCGGCATGTG
>JAFDBG010000041.1 GCA_019313385.1 Deltaproteobacteria bacterium
GCCTATGCGACCGAGCGCGCCTGATAAAAAATCATTCTCCATCGATAATTGCCCGATCTTGGCGTGAAGGTCCTTCACACTTGGCCCTGTTTCGGACTTGTTGCCTTTTGAAAAGACGTCTGCTGCATGTGCCAGAAGTTGTTTCTTCCACTCTGTAATCTGGCTCGGATGAACCTGGTAACGCTGGGATAGCTCAACTAGCGTCTGCTCGCCTTTCAGCGCCTCTAATGCCACTTTGGCCTTAAATGCCGGTGCATGATTCCTTCTCGGTCTTTTACTCATATAAAGCTCCTCCTCGACTCCATTATAGAGCAGCTTCAACACTTATGCACCTGTACAGTTTTCCCAGACCAGCTCTGATTCTGTAGTCATATTCCATGACCAGTTTTACGCCTGCCAGATTATCTACATGATCGATCATGACAGGGATTTCAACAGACTGGCCCGGTTCTCCTTTGACTGCCGGGATGTAAATCCTGGTTGCGAATACCGGAGAAGCCCATAAGATTGCGACAGCCACACAAATAAGCAGACAGACCTGTTTTGCTAAAATTCGATTCATTTATTTCATCCCCAGGATCTTATTTATTTGCTATCTGATCCCGGAAATCAATATATTTATCATAGGTTCTGACAGAACTCAGGAAAGGTTCAACGACCAGTGTAAAGTGCCGGTCTTTTTCGGCAAGGTGTATAACTGCCGGCTGTGTATAATTTTTTCTGGAAAACCTGATTGTTGCCTCACCGTCTGTCATCTTCTCTTCCTCAGAGAAAGAAATATCCATGACCTTCACATCTTCCGGGAGCCTGAACGCGCGTTTTTTCATCTCGTCTTTCGCTTCCGGTGTCATATCGATGCTGTGCGCCCAGATAAGGTCGTTGTCCATGTCAATGTGGAGGACATAATCAACCTGATTGCGGACCGCGTCGCTTCTCAGTTCCCTTGCCATGCCGATCAGTCGGTTTACGGTTGTCTCCAGCCCGTCGTTGAGCATCGTGTCACGCACCTTCGGGACAGCGATGAGGAGCATCAGCCCGATGAGAAATACAACAACGGTCAGTTCAATGAGTGTGAACCCTTTGGAAGATGCAGGTTGTTTAGGCTGAAGGCTGAAGGCTAAGCAACTCGAGCAGTTACTAATCCCAGCTATTGATGTCTTTGTTTTTCCCTTCCCCACCCTGTTCTCCGTCTGCGCCGTAAGAAATAATATCATAATCTCCACTCGTTCCGGGGCAGAGATAAATGTATTCATTGTCCCAGGGGTCTTTCGGCACTCTTCCCTTTTCCAGATATCCGCCATCTCTCCAGTTTCCGGGGAGGGTCCCCACTTCCGGGGGCTCAACCAGTGCCTGCAGGCCCTGTTCTGTGGATGGGTAACTTCCGTTGTCCAGTTTGTACAGTTTCAGGGTTGTTTCCAGGCTCTCTATCTGTATCCTGGCTTTTGTCTGCCTTGCCTCTTCAGGCCGGCTCATTATTCTTGGAACAATCAATCCCGCAAGAATACCCAGGATCACAATTACTACCATCAATTCAATAAGGGTAAAGCCCCGGTTGTTAAGATTTTTTCCCATGTTTATCTCCCGTTGTTTCTTGTCTTCTTATCTTCTGTCTTCCCTCTGTCCCTATCTTATCAACTGGTTCATCTCGAAGATCGGCAGGAGTATTGAGATAACAATAAAACCGACCAGCAGACCCATGACTAAAATCATAACAGGTTCCAGCATGGATGTCATCATTGTTATGTTTGATTCTACTTCGGCTTCAAGGCTGTCTGCGATTTTGTAGAGCATTTTTTCCAGTGTTCCGCTCTGTTCGCCTGCAGATATCATTTGAGTGACGATGGGAGGGAAGAGTCTGCTCTTCAAAAGCGTTGCAGACAGGTTCTGGCCTTCTTCAACATCCCTGGACGCCTCGGCAATGGAGTCTGCGATCAGCTTGTTGTTGACGACATTTTTGACTATGGAGAGGGCGGTCAGCATCGGGACGCCACTTTCCAGGAGCGTGCCGAGAGTGCGACTGAAGCGCGCCACAGCCATTTTATGGGTCAATGAGCCGAAAAGTGGCATCTTCAGCTTGATTTTGTCCCAGAGGTATTGTCCCCGGAGGGTCTTTGTAAACATGTATCTCAATCCAATGAAGCCTATAATGATAATAAGGACAATTGCCGTCCAGAAGGATTTTAAGAAGCCGCTTATGGAAATAAGAAAGATTGTTATTCCAGGAAGGGTCTGATGCATTTCGCTGAATATGCCGGTAATTTTTGGAACGATAAAGGTTGTCAAAAAGAAAAGGACGATACTGCCTATAAGAAACATGAAAATGGGATAGGCGAGGGCCGCTTTTATCTTTCCCCGAAGCGCCTGCTGACTTTCATTGAAATCTGCCAGTCTTTCCAGCACAATATCGATGGTTCCGGAGGCTTCACCTGCCCTGACCATATTTACGTAGAAGGTTGAGAAGATTCCTGGATAATGCGAGATACTCAAGGCAAAACTGTTACCCTCATTTACATCTTCCTTTATCTGTGCCAGTGCTTTTTTCAGCCTGGGGTTTGTTATCTGGGAAATGAGTGCGGTCAGCGAAGTCACCAGAGGGAGGCTTGCTCCGAGCAAAGTGGCAAGCTGTCTTGTCATAACGGAAACTTCCTGTAGACTGATCCTCTTAAAAAGATCGCCGATCGATCTGCCGGTCGGCACTTTGTTTTCTTCTCCCGATGTTTCCGTCAGGTCAATCGGGAAGATATTGGTTTCCCTCAGCTTCTGTCTTGCTGCGGAGACACTATCGGCATCGATAATGCCTTTAAGGCTTTTCCCCCTGATATCGAGGGCTTTGTATTCATAAACTGGCATGATTTATCATTAACCGTTCACAGTTGTCGGTTTGCAGTTCACAGTCTTCGATGTTTTTGACCTTCAAGTAACTTGTCATTCCCGACCTGATCGGGAATCTAGTTTTTTGTTCATTTCACTCTGGATTCTTGCCTTCTCTGTCTGTGCGGGCATGGTAGACAGGCGAGAATGACAAAGGCGGATATTTTGAGATTTTTACGGAGCCATCATAAATGACATGATGAATAATATCAAGAATTTTTGGTCACAGATGTTCATCTCTCAGCAGATCCTCAACAGTCTTTACCGGATTGAAGGTTATGAGAGGCACTTCAACGAAGACGGTGTTCCATTCCGACATGGAGCCATTCCACAGCCCCGGAAGTTCCAGGACCTTCAAGGGTTTCCCTTCATAGGATTTATCTGAAACAATGTGGGTGTCTCTGTCAACATATTTTTCCAAATCGAACTTTTCCCCCCGGTAGTCTCTGATACCACATACCAGGTCAACTGGACTGAAGTATGTGGATGATTTCCAGATGGTCTTCTGCTCTTCCGATTTCGCGTCGATCTGTACCTCCTCCACAAGCTGCAGCGATTGTGCCCCGTCTTTTCCCTCTACCCAGAAGGGGCCTCCTCCAGGTTCCCCCTCGTTTTTTACCATACCGCACACCCGCAGTGGGCGGTTCAGCATGCCGAAAACAAACTCTTTTTTTCGTGTGTTGGGGAATTTATCAAAATCTGAAGGCAAAACTGCGAAGAGCTTTTTGTGGCAGAAATCGGCTATCTCGGAAAATTGTTTTTCGTCCGGTTCATTCTCGTTCAGAAAACGCAGATAATGAAATATCTCTTCCTGTAGCCCTGCAAGATATCCCCCTAAGATCTTCTTATAAAGTACCGTTTCCGGCTTTAATCTGTCGGGAACAATATTGTCGATATTTTTCACGAAGATGATATCTTCCTCGATGGTGTTTAAATTCTTCAGAAGCGCTCCGTGCCCTCCGGGCCTGAACACAAGTCTGCCCGCGTCATCCCGAAAGGGTTTGCCTTCCGTGTCAACCGCTATGGTGTTTGTGGACGAAAGCTGGGTGGAAAGAGAAATCTCAAACTTCGTGTTATATCCGCTCTCATAATATTCCCTTACGCTCGAGATATAGTCTTCGACATCAGAGCTGTGTTCCTCGGAGACGGTGATATGTATCCGGCAGATGTTACTGTCATCCTGCACGTACATGGTGGCCTCAACCAGGTGCTCTTCTACAGATGTGCGATTGCGGTCTGGATATGTGTGAAACTTGAGGAGAGCCTTGGGCAGATGCGCGTAGTTTAGCCCTTTTGATGTGAGGATATATTCCAGTATTTCGGAGATATTTCCCCGCAGGATATCGTGGATGTCTCGACCGTCGCGTGAGATGATATCTGACAGGTCATCGTAGAAGGCGAATCTGATGATCTCGTTTTTAAGGATTTCGGCTTCTTTTGTATCATTGAAGCCTTCCGCTTCATAATAGTTGAACCAGCTGCGAAACATGCGACTAGCGGCACCGGAAGCGGGTACGAACTTTGTCATTTTCCCCTTTGCGGCAACCCGGTTATGCGTGGATATCAGGGCTTCTCTGTCTGAATCGGGAATAACAATTATCCCGTCACCGATTGAACAGGGCCTGTCAAGTTTAAGTGGAATCGTTTCACTGTGAAGAATCTCAAGCTGAGAGGACAGCTCTTCCACAGTTAATCCTTCCTCCCTGATTGTTTTCAGATCGCTTTCTGTGAATAGATTTTCTGACATTTGCGGCTCCTTGGGGGCGTTTTTGTGATGTAAGCACTCGAGAGTATATCTGATGTAAGAGAGAAAAACAAACAAAGCGGACGTGACAGGTCTAAATATAATGATTTATGCAGTACGCTTATTCCTTGACAACTATCCCATTTTTACTTTAAGTATCCACAAGTATACAATGTTACGAGGAGAGGGGGAATATTATGGCAAAGATAGATGCTTTCTTTAAATTGATGAATGAACAGGGCGCGTCGGATCTACATCTCGTTGCCGGGCAGCAGCCTGCTCTGAGGATCAGGGGCGAGATAGAACGGGTAAAATACTCTCCTCTGGAGAGTGATGACCTGAGGTCTATGCTGTATGAGATAACACCGGAACATAAGATCAAGCAGTTTGAAGAGACAGGTGATGTTGATTTTGCGTATGAGATACCAGGCCTTGCAAGGTATCGCGCGAATTTCTTTCAACAGAAATGGGGTGTAGCTGCTGTATTCAGGGAGATTCCCAGCAAGATTCTTACGACTGCGCAGTTGGGTCTTCCTCCGGTTGCCGCCAAGTTAGCGTCGCTTCCCCGGGGGCTTGTCCTTGTTACCGGGCCGACCGGGAGCGGGAAATCAACAACGCTGGCAGCCATTATTGATGAGGCAAACCGTACGCGTAAGGATCATATCATTACTATTGAGGACCCTATTGAATTTGTCCATGAGAGCAAAGAGTGCATTGTTAATCAGAGGGAGGTGGGGTTGCATACGACATCATTTTCCTCGGCCCTCCGCGGTGCCCTTAGAGAGGACCCCGATATCATCCTAGTGGGAGAACTGAGAGATCTTGAAACGATCTCCCTTGCCGTTGAAGCAGCATCGACCGGACACCTCGTATTCGGAACCGTTCATACGTCGAGTGCACCGAAGACAATAGACCGTCTTATAGAGGTATTTCCTTCCAACGAGCAGATGCAGATCAAGTCAACCCTGTCGGATGGAATACGCGCGGTCCTTGCCCAGGTCCTTTTCAAACGCGTGGATAAAAAGGGTCGCTGCGCGGCGCTTGAGATAATGATTGCCACTCCGGCGATACGCAACCTTATACGGGAGGGCAAAACGTTTCAGATTCCCTCCATGATACAAACCGGCAAGCAATATGGGATGCAGCTGCTGGATGATTCTATTATGGATCTTCTGCGTAGGGGATTGATAAGCGCCGACGAGGCTTACACCAAGGCTAATGACAAAGCGAAATTCAAGAGTTTTTTAAAGACCGCCCCGGTTGACTTTACGGAGGTGTAAGAATGCTTCGGGTTATTCGTTCGAGGTTGTTTGATTAAGGGAGAGATTGTCATGAGAAAGCAAGAGATTGATTACATACTTGCCCGTATTATTGATTCCAGTAAAGATATCTCCGATCTGAATATCACTGTGGGGAGACCTCTACAGGTGGAAAGCTCCGGTCAGTTAATGCCTGTTGGTATGGATTTTTTCCCTTCCGAGCTCACCCCTTTTCAGACGGAGATATTCGCGTTAAATCTTGTAAATCGGGATCGTAAACTCATGCGAACCCTGGTCGAGGAGGGCTCCTGTGATGCCTCTTATGAACTGGCTGGCAAGGCACGATTCAGGGCCAACATCTTTTCCCAGGGTGGGAACTACACCACTGTTCTTCGAAAGCTGGAGGACCAGATCCCTACTTGCGGGGGATTAAACCTCCCGAAAGTGCTTTACGAAATACCGGAGGAGAAAAACGGACTCGTAATATTCGCTGGCGCGACCGGAACAGGAAAAACCACATCGCTTGCGGCCATCTTAAACGAGATAAACGAGAAGCTGCCCGTTCACGTTATAACGCTCGAAGATCCTGTGGAATACAAGCACCCACACAAGAGAGCAACTTTCAATCAGCGGGAGCTTGGCGTTGATTTTGTCAGTTTTGCGAGCGGGCTTCGTGCCGCATTAAGACAGGCGCCCAAGGTTATTCTTGTGGGAGAGATGCGTGACATAGAAACTATGGAGATCGGCCTCAGTGCTGCTGAAACCGGGCATCTTGTCTTCAGTTCTCTCCATACGGTGAATGCAGGGCAGACGATCAATCGTATTATAGGTATGTTTCCCCAGGAGGAAGAGATTCAAATCAGGGCGCGTCTGTCCGACACTATTCGCTGGATCGTTTGCCAGAGGCTTCTTCCACGGATAGGGGGGGGGAGAGTTGCCGCCTTTGAGATTCTGAAAACAAATCTGCGGATCAAGGAAGCCATCCTTAATGGAGAAAAGGAGGGGAGCACCTTTCAGGAGATTGTAGAGGCGGGACAGGCCTTCGGCATGACAACTTTTGATAATTATATCATAGGTTTGTACAGGGACGGGGCCATCACGGAGGAAACTGCCCTTTCGTACGCGACGACAAAAGGAGACGTGGGGCGCGGGATCGATTCAATCAAGAGTGAAAAGGGTGAGACCACGACGGAGATAGAAGAGCTTGAGGTGGACTGGTAGGGGAGGGCTACATGGACGACGAGAAGAAAACGCTTATGAATGAGATAGATTCCGAGTCATACAACGCACTTGATAAACCCTTCGATTTTGTTGAAGAGGGGGGGGCGACGGCCCTTATCTGTGAATCTGATGGTACTGTCATGGAAAAACTCGGTACTGTTCTGGAAAAGATGGGGTATTACGTTACTAAATCCTCCACCGCCCCCGATGCCCTGAAGAGTATGAGGTTTCATCTGTATGACCTGATCGTGGTGGGCGAGGCTTTCGATGAGGAAGGCCCGGATGGAGGCGGTGTCCTGGACTATGTACGGCATCTTCCCATGGATGTGCGGAGGAATATCTTTGTAGTGCTGCTCAGTGCGGCTGTTCGCACAACGGACAACATGGCCGCTTTCGGAAAGAGCGTTAATCTTGTCATCAACCTGGAAAATATCAATGATGCAGGCGCTATAATAGAGCGTGGCATTGCCGATAATGAAGCCTTTTACGGAGCCTTTAAAGATGCTCTGAAGAAGGCGGGGCGTGTATGACGACCCCGTCCTGGACATTTGAATCATCACCGATGAACAGGGGTTGCCCTTCGTCTATTTAAGGAGTTCTTTCCATATCCTGTCAACGATTGCTTCCGTTTCTTCCGGGGTGCCTTCGTTGTTTATTACAAAGTCGGCAAATGGGATCTTCTCATCCACAGGCATTTGAGACCTGATGCGATCTTCAGCTTCTTCGTAACTGCAGCCGTTTCTTTCCATGATCCTTTCTGCCTGCACATTGGGTGATGTGTAAACAAGAATCACCATATCCACCGCCATGTGCCAGCCCACCTCTATAAGCAAGGGGACGTCTGATATTATTATGGCTTTTTCATCCCTGCTGCCGATATCGTCGAACCTGCGTCGCCATTCATCAAATACAGCGGGATGTACGATGCTGTTCAATTCTTTCAGTTTTTCGTTGTCCCGGAATACGATTCCGCCCAGCGCTTCTCTGTCTATTGTGCTGTCTTTGCTCAGAATTTTCCTTCCGAAACATTCGACAATCCTGTTCCAGACCGCGCTGCCCGGTTTTTCTACCAGGTGTGCAAGGACATCAACGTCGATGACATAAGCGCCTCTTTTCTGGAATAGTCTCGCGACGGTTGATTTTCCACTGCCTATCCCTCCTGTCAGTCCAATGCTTTTCATGGATGTCTCCGAAAATCTCCTCTCCAGACCCTAAGATTCTTTTGCCGATTCAGTTTCCTCCGAAAAGGGGATGGTCAGTTCATACGCTCCTGATCTGACAACCGCGTGCATGGGGAAGGGCGCCTTCTCAAACACCTTTAGCATGGGTTTGTTCTCGGTGAGGACATCCGCTGTGAATCCCTCAATGCCGCGTCTCCTTGCTATCTTGATTAATGTTTTGAGCAGGAATGATCCGATCCCTGCGCCTTGAAACTTTTCATCGACGATAAACGCCACATCCGCGTAGGGACGATCCTTTAATAGTGCGTATCTTCCCTCCGAGATAATGTGTTCGACCCCCGATTCTTCAGTGAAACCTACGATTGACATGATATGCCTGTAATCAACATTTACATATTCCTGCATCGTTATGTGCGGCATGGTCTTTATGGGACTGAAATAGCGGTAATATACTGCCTGGTCGGAGAAACGGTAGAAGAGCTTCCTCATGTCTTCCTCGTCCGACGGTCTGATTACGCGAAAATGAACAGAGATATTTTCCTTGAATACATGTGCACACGATATGTCAGCCGGGTAAAGATGACTGGATTCAGTAAGGTATATCTGGTCTGAATAGAGGATATTCGCCTCTTTTGCCATACGCACCAGTTCCCCGCGGTCGTCCGGATGCGCTATGTCGATCAGCGCAAGCGCGCGTTCACGCGTGCTTCTTCCCCTCATTGAAGCCACTCCGTATTCCGTTATGATGAGATCCAGGGACTCCCTGTTCGTAAATTGGTCGGGAAAATCTTCTATTGAAAGCAGTATGTTGGATTTTCCTTCGAGGTTGCGACTTGGCAGAGCAAAGATACCTCTTCCACCCTTTGAAAGCGCGGTCCCCGTGAATGCCTCATGCGCCTCGCCCGAACCGGGGCTTACGTTTCCCTTGCCGACGTGGAGAGAGATATTGCCGGTCAGGTCGATCTTCCTGGCCGGAAGAATAATGATGAAACGGTCGTTCAGGCCCATGCTGCTCGGGTCGGTGGTCACGTCTATCCCCTGAAATTCCACGAGGGGATTGTCGTTCAGCCAGTTCATAAGCTCCGGTGTTCCCATGGCGTATGAGACCACGCTCTTGTATCTGAACAGTGCTTTATACCTGTTCGTGACGGCCCCTGATTTTATGAGGTCCATGAGGGCGTCCGTCATCATGAGAGAGTGGACCCCTAGATTCCGCTTGCGCGCGAGATGCTTGGCAAGCGCCTCAAATAAGGGTCCTGTGAAGATGGCTATGCAACTGCCGTCTTTCACAATCGAGGCCACATTTTCCGCGACTTTGTCGAACACCTTGTCAACTGGCCATCTGGGAAAATATATTGGTGGTTCGGTGGAGTGGACAAGATAGTTGAAGTCATCTGTATGCACAACGGTGTCTCCATGCGTGCAGGGTATATGCTCATTGATCTCGCCGACAACGAGGGACGCGTGTTCCATGGCATATCGCGCGACATCCACGGATATACCGAAACTGGAGAAGCCCGCTTCATCAGGAGGAGATATCTGTACAAATGCCGCGTCAACGTCAATAATGCCTGATTTAAACAACCACGGTATTCGGGAATTGCGGCTTGGGATGAAGTCCACTCTTCCGGCGATGATTGCCTCACTGGCCACCCAGCCGGAGAAAAATGTCCTGAGGCGATATTTTCTTGAGTACCGCTCGTCGACGGGAAGGGCATCTCCGAAGCTCAAAAGCTGGATGAGTTCCAGGTCCCGGAGGTTGCTTTCGCTGGAAGCCATAAGGTGTTTAACCAGTGTCCGCGGTTCTGTCACGCCAGTCCCCAGAAAGATGTTCATTCCGGGCTTTATCTCACTCAGTACCTTCTCAGGCGATACGACTTTGTCCTCCCATAGTGGGAAAATCTTATACGTCATGACGGTTATTGCTCCTTATCCCTTGGACTTTTTTTGGAGCCGCTGTACAGGTCATACCCGAAAAGCCTGCATTCAATGTTACTGTTGTAGAAAGGGGTTCTTGTTCTTGTTTTCAGCCCCACGTGTTTTGCCAGTTCCATATTTCCCGTAAATATGTATCCGCGGTATCCGGCACACTTCTGTTTAAGATAGTCTCCTATTCTTTTGTACACATCTTCCAGCTCTTTGACCTCTCCCATTCTTTCTCCATACTCCGGGTTAAGGACTATTACCCCCGTGCCTTCCGGGACCGGTGTGTCAGAGAAGTCGCAGACTTCGAACTCAATGAGGTTTTTCACGCCAGCGGCGGCTGCGTTGCTCCTGGCCGCTTCGATTGCCTTTGGATTTATGTCCGTTGCGACTATTCTTCCTGTTGGCACCCTCTGTATATTTTCAGCGAGCCCTTTCATTTCCCTCCATTGCGGCTTATTGAATCCGTTTATGTGCATGAATCCATGATTGTTCCGCATGCTCCCCGGCTCTCTTCCCATGGCGATAAGCGCGGCCTCTATGGCGAGGGTTCCGCTTCCACACATGGGGTTTACAAAATTCTCTTCACTCTTCCATCGGGTCGCGAGGATCACGGCAGCCGCGAGGGTTTCCTGCATCGGGGCGGTAAGTGGAATTTTCCTGTATCCCCGTCTGGATAGCGATTCGCCGGAGGTGTCTATGTAAATGCTGCACCTGTCCATTTTCCAATAGATGAATATAACCGATTGGTCTTTTTTGGGGCCGGAATCGGGCCTGGATCCGAATTTTTCATTAAATCTGTCAACGATGGCATCCTTGCCCCTCAGATTGGCGAATCGGGTGTCCCTGATGGAGGGATTGTCGACGGAGGAGGTTACACAGATATACCCGTTCTTGAGAAAGTAGTCTTCCCACGGGATATCCGCCATCTTTTTATAGAGATCGTCGGGACTTCGTGCGATGAAACTTTTGATCAGATAGAGAACTCTTTGCCCTGTGCGTACGGAGAGATTCAATCGTATGGCATCCTCAAGGGTGCCTTCTGTTTCCACGCCAGCGATGAGTTCCGATCTCACTGGGAACCCCAGAGCTACAATCTCCTCTTTCAAATAAGGAGCGATTCCCTTTGAGCACGTAATCATGATAGAGCTTTTTGTTCTGAATAGTGACATATATAAGCCTTAAGCAGTGTCCATTTATTGAGATTCTTTGTGAAAACTCTAACTGCTCTTATACTTAACAGCGGTCTGCTTTTCAACAAAATGTTTCGATTCGGTTCAATTATCTCAAACCAGATGCAGTATTGGAAAAGGCTGATTGACAAAGACACGCTTTTCAGGCATTAGATAGGGCAACCCAAGGTCCTGGATTATTACTGTAAAAGGGAGATGAAAGATGAAGATAATTGATCTGAGGAGTGATACCGTCACCCTGCCTACTCAGTCCATGCGTGACGCGATATATCATTCTGATTTTGGTGATGATGTATACGGGGAAGATCCAGCAACGAACCGTCTTGAGAAAATGGCGGCAGAAATGGTGGGTAAGGAGGCCGCGATTCTGGTCTCCAGCGGAACAATGGGAAACCTGATATCTCTCCTTGTCCACTGCGGGCGCGGTGATGAGATTATCCTTGGTGACCAGGCTCACATTTTTTATTATGAGGTCGGGGGCATGTCGGCCCTGGGAGGCATTGTTCCTCACACAGTTGCGAATCAGCGTGACGCTACGATGCGTCTTGAAGATATCGAAGCGGCGATTCGCGACAACAATATACACTATCCCCGTACCCGCCTGATCTGTCTTGAAAATACCCACAACCGCTGCAATGGCATGCCGATAACTGCGGAGTATACCGACTCTGTGAGGGCGCTTGCCGGACGCTATGGACTGGGGATACACCTCGATGGGGCGCGTATATTCAATGCCGCCGTTGCGCTTGGGATGCCTGTTAAAGATTTGACCCGCGGTGTTGATTCAGTCAGTTTCTGCCTGTCGAAGGGCCTGTCCGCCCCAGCCGGGTCCCTTCTCTGCGCTTCATCTGAGTTTATCGCTGAAGCGCGTCGGGTCAGAAAAATCCTGGGAGGAGGTATGCGTCAGACAGGCATTATAGCGGCCGCGGGTATTGTGGCGCTTGAAGAGATGACAGAGCGCCTCGGCGATGACCACGCGAACGCTCGTCGACTTGCCGAAGGAATTGCGGGCATTCCCGGTCTCAAAGTGGATCTCGAAAATGTGCGCACCAATATACTTGTTTTTCACCTTGAGAATAACGGTTTGACCGAAGACGATTTCATGGCTCGGCTTGAAGAAAAAGGAGTGAAAATTCTCTCTCGGGGGTCTTGCCAATTCAGGGTGGTCACTCACCATGGGATCACCACAGAAGATATAGACCTGGCATTGGAGATACTGAAGGATACCGTCGGGTAGGGTAGGGGGAACAGTACAGTTTACTTGTGCTTACCCTACATCTCAGAGATTCTGTCCATCGCGGTTTCAACATTCTCGTAACTGTTAAAGGCGCTCAGGCGGATATATCCCTCACCACAGGCGCCGAACCCGCTGCCTGGGGTGCATACAACGGCAGCCTTATCAAGAAGGATGTCAAAAAATTTCCAGGAATCCATTCCCGATTTGACCCAGATGTAGGGTGAGTTTTTACCTCCGGCACAGGTATAACCAAGTCCCGCCATCTTTTCGAGTATCAGAGAGGCATTTTTCAGGTAATAATCCGTCAGCTGCCGCACCTGCTTTTTCCCCTCATCCGAATACACGGCCTGCGCGGCTTGCTGCACCGGATAGGAAACGCCGTTGAATTTCGTGGTGTGTCTGCGGTTCCAGAGGGAATGCAGGTCGTATGTATTCATCTGCGAGTCGCAGGCGACGCATGATTTCGGTACTATGGTGTACGCGCATCGTGTCCCCGTGAACCCCGCGTTCTTTGAAAAACTTCGAAACTCGATTGCCACTTCTCTGGCGCCTTCGATTTCGTAGATGCTCTTTGGGATGGATTCATCGCGGATAAATGCTACATAGGCGGCATCGTACAGTATCAATGCCCTGTTTTCTTTCGCGTACGCGACCCACTGCGCGAGTTGTTCCCTTGTTGCCGTGGCCCCTGTAGGATTGTTGGGGAAGCAGAGGTAGATCAGGTCAACCGGCTCATCTGGAATTGCCGGAACATACCCGTTTGCCTCGGTGGCTTCGAGGTACACTAATCCTTCATATCGTCCGTTATTCCATCGGCCGGTTCTGCCCGCCATGACATTTGTGTCAACATATACGGGATACACCGGATCAGGCACTGCAATCTTCAGGTCGGGAGATAAAATCTCCAGGATGTTTCCGGTATCACATTTTGCCCCGTCACTTACGAACACTTCATCCGGATTGATGTCCGCCCCGAACGCCTGAAAATCATTTTCTGCGATAGCATCGCGCAGAAACTCATACCCTTGTTCAGGACCATAGCCGCGGAAGGTGCTGTCAATCGACATTTCATCGACGGCCTTGTGGAGGGCTGCTATACATGCTCCGGGCAGGGCGCGCGTCACATCACCAATTCCAAGTCTGATTATCTCTCTGCCGGGATTTGAATCAGCAAAGGCCCCTACGCGCTTTGCGATGTCCGAAAAAAGGTAGGATGACTGGAGCTTCAGGTAATTTTCATTTATCTTTATCATATTATATCCCTGATAATTTCCTTATTCTGTCAATGACAGGATCGACCCCTGATAGCAGATCATCAAAAACCTCCTGCACGCTTTTGATCTCCTTTATCATGCCCGCGATCTGGCCGCTCATCACCGAACCGTCCTTTACATCACCATCAAGAGATGCCATTTGGGTCCTGCCCGGGCCTATTATAGCAAGTATTTCCTCGGGGGAGGCCCCGGAAGCCTCAGCGTCCAGGATTTCCTGAGAGAGCTTATTCTTTATCACCCTTACAGGATCGTCTAATTTCCTGCCGGTAACAGTAGTATCTGTGTCCCCGGCATTAATGATGGCCTGCTTGAAGTTTTCATGGACGGGGGATTCCTTCGTTGCGGCGAATCTCGTGCCCATCTGTATGCCCTCCGCCCCGAGGGCGAACGCGGCGACCATGCCCCTGGCGTCTGCAATACCACCTGCCGCGATAACGGGTATGTCAACAGCGTCGACCACCTGTGGGATCAGGGCAAAGGTTGTAATCTCATCTTTTCCATCATGTCCACCTGCCTCAAAACCCTCGGCAACTACCATGTGATATCCCAGATCCCTGACCTTCTGTGCCATTCTTACATTTGCTATCAAATGTATCGCGATGGCCCCCGCGGATTCGAGCATCTTATATATCTTTGCGGGATTTCCGGCGGAGGTTACAACTACCTTGACCCCCCTGTCCAGCGCGGTGCCTATCATACTTTCATAATCGGGTCTTATCATGGGAAAGCTTATACCGAAGGGTTTATCTGTCAGCGTTTGGAGTTTGTCCAGTTCCGCGTTAAGAATTTTTATATCCATGGCCCCGATACCCATGACGCCTAGCCCCCCGGCATTAGATACGGCAGCTGTAAGCGCAGCGTTTGATACCCACACCATGCCTCCCTTTATAATGGGATATTTGATGCCCAGGATTTCGGTTACCCTCGTCTCTATCATTTTAATGCTCTGTTATCTCCACACGCTCCATTTTGTCGCCCTGCCGGATCGCGTCTACAATATCCTCGCCCTTTACCACCTTTCCAAACACCGTGTGATGTCCATTCAGGTGCGGTTGCGGTGAATGCGTGATGAAAAATTGACTCCCGTTTGTGCCAGGCCCCGCGTTCGCCATCGAGATTACATGACTCTCATGCTTCAACGGGTTTCCTTCTGTCTCATCCTCAAACTGATAACCGGGTCCCCCGCTTCCGGTGCCGGTTGGATCGCCTCCCTGGATCATGAAATCACTGATAACCCGGTGAAACAAAACTCCATCGTAGAATCCTTCCCGTGCCAGAAAAACAAAGTTGTTAACGGTTTTGGGTGCATGCTGGGCGTAAAGTTCCAGCTCAATGACACCTTTGTTGGTCTCCATTTTTATCCCGTAGATCTTCTCTGTGTCAATCTGCATTGCCGGCGGGTTGTCCCACTGATTCGTAGCCATATGTTATTTTTCCTCCATGTTATTATTATTCGGACTGATCTGTCCTGGCGGGATAATGCCGGATGAATCTGGTGCAGATTTGCACCGGCTCCCGTTTGTCAATAAGACATAAGCAACCTAACAGGAACTGAGACAAGAGTCAACATCATGAGACCTTTGATGTTACCGTTTTTTCCCAGATACGCGATTATACCAGATACTATGCCTGCGCTTTGCGTATCCCAAGTCGATCTTACCTGTAAAAATCCCCGGCAGCATGGGCCAGTTCTCCTTGAATATGAAAGCCCCAAGGTGAGCCACGATCCCGATAATAATCAGGAAAGTGCCCAGGTTGTGGACCTGGGTAATCCAGAAGGTGAACCCTTCGGAAAAGTTGATATGCGGCAGGTTTTTAATCACCTTGAAAATACCAGTAAAGACCAGAAGCAACAGTGAAAAGCCGATAAACACATAAGCCAGACGCTGCTCGGCCAGGTATTTATCGTTTTCGGGTTCCTTTCCAAAACCGAAAACGGCCATAATGATCTGTGCCGACTGTTTCATATCGCCCCTGCGGGGCAGCATGTCGAAGTCCCTGCGCATTATATGGAAAACAATGTGGTACATAATGGCAAATATCAGGACGGTCGTTGCCCAGTAGTGAATAGACAGGGTTATGGAATAATCGATGACCCAGGACAGACCGGGCAGTTGATCCAGCATGTAGCGCTTATACAGGGGCATTTGCCCTAATCCGCTGAAGATCAGGATAAATGTAGAGATTGCCACCGTCCAGTGTACAAAGAGGACAGAAAGGCCGTGACGTTTGATCGTTTTCTTGTCCTTAGCGATCTTTTCAGTCATCTTTTTCGCCCCCCTTCATCGTCTTATATGCGGCTCCCGCGGCGGCGGCAATGCCCGCGACAGGGGCTATTGCCATGCTCCAGGCGATACCGTTTGCGGTTTCTGTTAAGTTTTCTATGCCTACAGGCATACCGGGAAAACCGGGTGCTTTCGGATTCGGTTGCGCCGCTTTCTGTTTTATGAGTGCGGCATCAATTTTTTCGAACGGGACGGGTGATATATAGAAAGTCGATGTGCCGCCATTTTCCCTATCACCATAGATGTGCCCATCTATTTCATCTGCCCGTCTGTGGGCCAGCGCCCGCATCTTTTCCTTCTCTCCAAACAGTATCGCCTGTTGCGGGCATGCTTCCGCACATGCAGGTATGCGTCCTGACTTGAGTCTGTCGTAGCAGAAATTACACTTGTACATCACTCCACCACCGACAAACTTTGGCGCAATTTTTAAATATAGCCCAACGCCGCCTTGTCGAGCTGGTATCCCCCATGGACATGTCGTTCTACACTTTGCCCCGCCAATACAGAGATCGTGGTCGATAAGTACCGGTCCATCGGGCATTTTGTGCAGGACGCTGAAAGGACAAAGAGTGGCGCATGGCGGGTTGTCGCAGTGCATACAACGCCGGGGAATGGCGATTGTATATCTCTTGCCGCCATGCTCTACCTGTACCTCTTGTAGAAACGTCCAGTTATACGGCGTCAGGCGGCTGGTCAAACCCTTCTTTTTCGACCAGTCCTCCTTTCTCTTCTGCGGCCAGTAATTCTCTATATTTTCAATAGGATCAGGAAATAAATCCTTGTTTTCATTCCGACAGGCAGTGACACAAGCGGGCAGGGCCAATGTCCGACAACCATCACACCGCGTTAAATCAATCACGGTCCCCACCTGGATTGCACTGGATGCCCCGGCCTTGTTGCCGAAACCGGTTAACCCATGTTTAACAGCGTAAAGAATATATTGCTTTGATTCAGCCACTTACAGATTGAAAAATGGTCGAGTGGCACTACATTTGTTGCATTTTGTTAATTTATCGTTTTTTT
>JAFDBG010000042.1 GCA_019313385.1 Deltaproteobacteria bacterium
TTCAGCTCTGACTCTATTTCCATCATCCTTTCTGCTAACCATTGAAGCATCGAATACAAAGGATCTGCTTCTCCCATAAAATGCAGTAGTAATTTCTTGTACGTCGAGGTATCACACTTCTTGGCCATCGCTCTTTCTCCTTTTATCTGTGTTATTAGCTAACACCCTTTTAGGAGATATCGATGGCCTATTGCAATATATCAAATTGCGAACTTTCTTTTACACTACCTCCCGGGTTTCGGGATAAAATAATTGTAACAGGCTGAGCATATTGATGTTATGCTGACAGGTGTGATAGGAAAATATGGCGTAAAGGTGTCGAGATAGCCGATTGGTTAAAAGAAACGTCCAATCGGGTTTAATGCAATGTTTAAGGTAGGGGCCAAGAGATCAAAATTTCAATGTAGGCATGGGGCTAAATATCAGTACACCGGCTTTCTTCAGCGCGGTTACCACTTCGCACAGCGGAAGACCGATCACGTTGGTGTATGAGCCGCGGATTTCCTTTATGAAGAACGACGCTTTCCCCTGGACCGCGTATCCACCCGCTTTGTCGTAGGGCTCGCTTGTCTCTGTGTACCAGTCCATCTCATCCCTGGAAATATCCTTGAATATCACAGAGGATTCAACAGAATCGTTTACGATTACACCCTCGCCCCCCTTCACAATAGCGAATCCGGTTATTACCCTGTGCGTCCTGCCGCTCAGCATGCCGAGCATCTGCTTTGCCTCACCGGGTGCTCTGGGCTTACCGAGCATTTTCCCGTCTATTATTACTACAGTATCCGCGCCCAGAATCCACCTGCCGGGATTCCCTCGTGAGATTTCGAGGGCCTTTTCTCTTGACAGTCTCAGGACGTGAGCTTCGGGCGATTCTCCTTCCAGGGGTTTTTCATCAACCTCACTCGGGATTACTTCAAAATCCTGAATCAATTCGCCAAGGAGTTCTTTGCGGCGGGGTGAAGCCGATGCCAGGATAAATGATGCCTGCATGTTCATATCTCTTGTCTCTCCCTGTAATAGAAACCGGCATCAAATGAGGACATCGGAATGCCTCGTCATAACAGTCCCGGCAACCAAACGTTCAAACAACACCCGGAATGAGCCTGATCATAACCTTCCTCGTCCTGGGTCCGTCGAATTCACAGAAGAAGATCGACTGCCATGTGCCTAAAATCAGATTGCCATCTTCTACAAGAACAACCTCAGAGGAACCAAAAAGAGATGCCTTTATGTGAGCGGCGGAATTTCCCTCAGTATGCCTGTAATCGCCATACAGAGGAACAATTTTGTCCATTTCCATCAATATATCTTTCGGCACATCGGGATCCGCATTTTCGTTTATTGTAACCGCAGCGGTCGTGTGAGGCACGAATATATAACATGCCCCATCTCTAACCCCGCTCTTCTTCAAGATAGATCTTGCTTCCCCGGTAATATCGATCATTTCAAATCTCGAGTGCGTCTTTACGATAAATTGATCCATAGATCCATCCTCCATGCCAACACTGCGGCCAAAAAACATCACGAACCCACTAAAAGGGGATCTATACCAAATATGATGCACTCGTGAAAGTCAAAATTGGATGGCAAAGTATATCCCGACATGTCGGTACAAGGTAAAGGCGCGCAAATCATGAGGAATAAGGCGTACTATACGGTACGCCGCAGTAAGCCTGCTCCGGCGAAGGTCGGGGAAGGATGCAGCGGAACGCAGTCCCGATGAGTCGAGATTTACAAAGCCGTCAAATATATCTTTTGACTTAGAATGCAGTGTTGTCTATACTTCCTCGGTTAGTAACCGTTCACAGTTTACGGTTAACAGTTCGCAGTTGAAAAAAACAGGAAATTGAAATCAATATCCGGCAGGCATACCATGGAACCTGAAAAATTCTTGAGAGAGGTGCACCTGTTTCAATCTCTCAGTCACCATGACAGCGAGCGCCTCGCTGCTTCTTTGAAACGCCGTTCTCTGAATAAGGGAGAGGCGCTGTTCCGTAAAGGTGACGAGGGAACTTCACTTTATATAGTAAAATCAGGAAGTGTCAAGATTGTTCTTCCATCAGACATGGGGGATGAGGTCTCGCCTGCGATACTCTCCGGAGGGGATTTCTTCGGTGAAATGGCGCTTCTGGACGGACTGCCACGCTCGGCCGATGTAGTGGCGCTTGAACCTTCCGAGTTGCTGGCCCTGAATCAGAAGGATTTTCTGGCATTTCTGAAGGGCAATGAGGATGCTATACAGTCGATCTTGTCGTATCTCTCAATGCGACTGCGCAAGACAGATGATCTTTTGGAAAATGCTCACTTTCTCAATATCTCCACAAGGTTTGCCAGAAGACTTGTTGAACTGTCCCAAAAATACGGCGACCAGAAGGAAGAGGGGGGGGCTGTTCAGATCGACCTGCGTCTGACTCAAAAGGATCTTGCCAGTATAGTTGGAGCTACAAGAGAAAGCATAAATAAGGAATTGAAGATCCTGCGTGAAAAGGGATTAGTCAACACCGAAGGGAATACCATTAAGATCCTCAACATGGAACGCCTCGAAAAGCGTGCCCATCTGCAAAAACCCATGTGATATATTTCACGCCAGAGATATGAAGCCTTTCATTGCATTCACCCATAATCTTTAGTATAAACTGACAGTCGGTTTGTCCGCTATGGAGTTTCAGGATTTCTTCGCAAATAATAGGGGGTTGTAGTAATGTTGCTTTATGCGGAATGCCTTTTGCAAATCTTCTCGGCAATTCTGGGTGCTATCGTTGGAAGCTTTCTCAACGTATGCATCTACAGAATTCCTTCGGGAAAATCTATTGTGCTGCCCGCGTCTCACTGTCCGGTCTGCAAACATCCCATAAAGTTCTACGACAACATACCGATCATCAGCTACCTTATGCTCAGGGGAAAATGTCGGCATTGCAGCAAAAGGATATCTCCGATCTACCCGGTGATAGAAGTGCTGACCGCTGTTATGTCCGTGTTCCTCTTCCGGGAATATGGTCTGTCATTCGAGTATCTCTTTGCCTTCCTGTTCACGTGCGCCCTGCTCATCGTAACTTTTATCGACCTGAAACACCAGATCATCCCGGACGTGATAAGCCTTCCGGGCATACCGCTGTTCGCACTGGCGGCTATCTTCTTCATGGATGTCACGTTCAGGGACTCCCTGATCGGCATCCTGGCGGGCGGAGGTTTTCTCTTCCTGATCGCCCTCGGATATCAGATTCTGACAAAGAGAGAGGGAATGGGAGGAGGAGACATTAAACTGCTGGCCATGGTAGGGGGCTTTCTGGGATGGCAGTCTCTGTGGTTTGTCATCATGGCAAGCTCCCTTATTGGCGCGGTCGCGGGCATATCCGTCATGATCTCCAGAGGAAAAGACACAAAATACGCCATCCCCTTCGGACCGTTCCTGTCAATCGGCGCCATTGCCTATATCTTCTGGGGTAATATGGTCATGAAACTTTTGTTTTACAGGTAGGCAGAAATGATAGCTGGCACACAAAAAAAAACCGGCTTCACGCTGATAGAAATGATGATTGTGATTGCCGTTATAGCGATTCTCTCCGGCATAGCGGCGCCAAATCTCCAGTCCTATATGGCTCAGAGAAGATTAAACGGGGCCGCAAGGCAGGTTATGACGGATTTAATGGCAGCGAGAAGCAATGCGGTCAGTCTTAACCAGAAGGTAAAGGTCTCCTTTGGGAGCAATCATACATATCAGATATGGAATGACGCGGATGGCAATGGGACTGTTGCCGACGACGAAGGCGATGATATTGAAAGGGACATCCATCCCGATTATCATGATGTAACCTTCAGCGCATCGGCTAATCCGTTTTTTCAGCCAAGGGGAACTGCTGTCGGTAGTACGATAACCCTCACAAACTCCAGCGGATCAAAATATGTTAAGGTTGCTCTTACCGGACGCGTAAAGATAGATGATACGCTATAGCTATGTAACGACGGCAGGGGGAAAATCAAATCAGAGGGATAAAAAATGAACAAGATCGCCAATTCCAGCGGCTTTACACTGATAGAAATCATGATAGCCATGTTTGTCCTTGCGGTCGGCCTTCTGGGTGCAGCGGGCGTGGCGACAACAGTTATCAATGGAAACGCATTCAGTAATAAGATTACCACCGCAACAACACTGGCTCAGGATAAAATGGAAGAGATCAGCAATCTGGGATACTCTGGTACGCCATCATCAGATACAACTACAACGGAAGACTATAATTCTATTACAAGTTATCCGACATACAAGAGGGTTACAGGTGTAGTTGTTAACAGTCCTGCCGCCGGCATGAAAACCATCGAGGTTGTGGTGGCATTTCCATGGAAAGGCAGTCCACACAACGCTACACTCAAGACAATAGTGGCGGAATAATGGAACATCTCAAGAGAAAAAGCAAAAAAGCGCACCATCCATCCCCGGAAAGCGACCGCGGCTTCACACTGATCGAACTACTGATCGCGATGGCCGTCGGACTCGTTCTCCTT
Source organism: Deltaproteobacteria bacterium (assembly GCA_019313385.1). GTDB lineage: Bacteria > Desulfobacterota > Syntrophia > Syntrophales > UBA2210 > UBA2210. The sequence goes on from JAFDBG010000042.1 coordinate 4,504, forward strand.
GGCGCCATGTACGGCGTCTTCACCATGCATAATAAGACCTTCGGTACGCAGGAACAGATCGCCGAGATGCAGCAAAATGCCAGGGCCGCCATGGATATGATGACTAGAGAAATCCGAATGGCAGGATATAATCCAGCAGGGATAGCCTTCGACGGCATAACTTACAGCGCCTCGCAGCTCCAGGTAAAGGCGGACCTGGATGGGAACGGAACAATTGCCGGACAGGAAAATATCATATACAAATATGATTCAGCGAATTATCAAGTTACGCGAAATATAGGAAGTGGAGATCAGCCTTTAATAGAAAATGTTCAGACATTCACTTTTGATTATCTGGACAGTGCCGGCAACTCCACAACCACAACCGCCAATATCAGACAGATACGAATCACGATAACCGCCAGGACTTCCGAACCGGATCCTGATTATGCACCCAATAGCGGTTACAGAACATATACCCTGACGTCTGTCATAACCCCGAGGAATCTCGGCCTTTAAAAGGGGGTAATTTTTCATGAAGATAAAAAAACAGTTTGATACAGCATTGAACAATGAAAGGGGAATGGTCCTCGTTGTATCTCTTTTACTGCTTGCAGCCTTGACCATCCTTGGAACCACAAACGTCATGCAAACTTCAACGGATCTGAAGATCAGCAGTAATTACAAGACCGGCGAACAGGCCTTTTACGCGGTGGACGCGGGAATCGAAGAGGCGAGGGCACGGCTCCGTAAAACCGCGGCATATCCTATTACTGATGGACATCCTACCTCTACTCAGTGGCGGGCGTATATCGGAAGCGATGTAAAGGCGAAGGGGAAGGGATACGACAGTGCCAACGTAATGCACATCAGAGTACCCAGCCTTCAGGCTGATCTGGACTATGTTATAGAGATAATACACCAGACAGATCCATCCGGCAATATTTTATACTGGGGCGATTCTGATGGCGACGGAGACAGCGAACGGAATGTCACTACCGGCGAAAATATCTATCTTGTTATGAGTTACGGCTATTCCGGAACTTCAAGGAGGATAGTGGATGCAGAGTTGACAAGGCCCCCGCCTGTAAATACGCCGGCCGCCCTGTATGTGGAATCCGCAACGACTATTATGGGCGCCAGCACCCATATTATCGGCACAGACAGCTGCGGAAGCGATGATAAACCGGGAATTGTCACTACAAACGCGGCAGGATCGATTACGTATAACCCCTCTTCTTTGTTGGGATCAAATGTTACCGGTACCCCCAATGAATCATACGACGGCACAAACATGGATATCCAGTCCATGATTGATTCCTTTAAGGGCGATGCTGATTTTGCATATACCGTAAGCAGTGCCACTCATACGGGAATGAACTGGGGAGTTCCGACACCCGGCGCAACTCTACAGGACCCTTCTTCCTGTAGCTGCAACAATATTGTTTACTACGACACACAGGGCACCGATATAAAGCTCATGGGCGGCACTTCAGGATGCGGAATACTGCTTGTTGATGGAGATCTGGATATGAGTGGCGGGTTTTCATGGTATGGTATTATTATCGCCACAGGATCTATCAGATATACCGGGGGGGGGGATAAGAACATTACGGGCGCCATGATTTCCGGCGGAGCGGTGGATGCCGATGTTGTAGGCGGAAATTCCAATATAGTCTATTGCGGTTCAGCGATAAATGCTCAGACGGAAAACCGTCCCCTGCGCGTACTCAGCTGGAAGGAAATGGAGATGTAAAAGAGATCGCCATCCGGGACCTGTTCCTCTATTTTTTCTCCCACCAGCCTTCGGGCAGCTCTCCTTTGTTCTTTTCCTTCAGCTCATCTGTAAGGGCATATATCTCGGCGGAGATCTTTTTCATTTCATCCCTTGCTTTTTCCTTGGATTTTGGATCTTTATTCCTAGTGGCCTCCCGGATTCTTTCCAGACTTTCATCGAGTTTGACAATCAGAAGTGCTTTCTTCTCCTTATAGTAATCAATATCCGGTTTTTCTTCTGGTTTTCCATCCTTCCGGTCATTCGTCCCGGGCGGTATTTCTGCCGCCTTTTGACGACTTTGCGATTTTTTATATATTATATTTTCTGAGGCTGCCTTCTCTATCTTCCTGACCGAATCTTTTTGAACCCCCGCAACCCCACCATAGATGTAAAATTTTATCTGATCACCTTCGCTCCAGTACCTGAGAGTCTTAAATTCTCCTCCATTTTTTAGCCGGATAAGGTAAGCGGCATCGCCAGTAACTGGAAAAGCCAGGGCCAAAAAGGAAAGAAACATTACAATTATCAGGATTGATTTTCTCATAACGACATCACCAGCAAACATACGCTCAGGAGACAATAGAAAAAATAAGCCCTTATGTCAAACACTTTCACGAAGAAAAAACAGGGTTATCGATCACACCAACACCAAATTGCAGAAAACCACCAAAACAACTTGACTTGAAAAGGCCCTGTATATATCATTGAAGCGGGTTAAAAATTGAGAGATCGGGAGGTAGGGCTTATGGGTACAGAAAAGATATACTGCTCCATATGTGCGTGGAGAGGCACATGTGTAAAACGGTTTTCAGTTTCCAAAGATTCCAGTGGAAGAGTTCATTGTCCTGACTTTACACGAGATCTTGCCATCAAGGATGACGATATTGACGAAATAGAGAAAATGGACAAAAAATAAATTGACAAAACGGATGAAAAACTTATAGAAGTGCGCCGTTTGTGAGTTATTTGAAGAAAGGTTGGCCTTCGGGCCAACTTTTTCGTTTTCTGCGTGAGGAAAAGAAAAACTGAAAAGCTCTATGAAAGATAAACTTTTAAAATTACTAGAAGTATCGATTGATTCCTGCCTTGAAAAGGGAATATTAAAAAAAACGGACATCCCCTCCATAGAGGTTGAGTTTCCGAAAGAGGGCTCTCATGGCGACTATGCATCCAATGTGGCCATGATACTTGCATCGAGCCAGCGGGAAGCCCCACGCGGGATAGCCGAACGCATTGTCGAAAACATCAGCGACAGCGACCGGATACTGGACAAAATAGAGATAGCCGGGCCGGGATTCATAAATTTTTTCATCAAAGCCAACGTATGGGCCGTCCTTCTGAGAGAGGTGGACACACTCGGAGACCGGTATGGTGAATCCAATATCGGAAACGGCACCAACGTTCAGGTGGAATTCGTAAGCGCCAACCCCACGGGCCCGCTTCATATAGGACATGCCAGAGGCGCCGTCATTGGTGATACTGTTGCCAATCTCCTGCAGGCAGCTGGGTTCTCGGTGTCCAGAGAATACTACATAAACGACGCCGGCAACCAGATGAACATGCTGGGAGAATCCGTGTACTACCGGTATCTGGAACTGATGGGGGAAAACGTCTCCTTCCCCGAAACCTGTTACCAGGGGGGATACATCACGGAGCTTGCCCGGGAAATATACGTCAAGTGCGGCGACAGGTTCCGTTCAGACAAAGAGGGAGCAATCCTTTTTATGACGGAGTATGCGGCAGGATCCATACTCGGCGGGATAAAGGAAGACCTTGAGACACTGGGCGTGGTCTTCGACCGCTATTTCAGCGAAAAAGAACTGTACAAGAACGATGACGTGGCGAAGATCCTTCAAAAACTCAGAGAAGAGGGTTTCGTATACGAAGAAGGGGGCACGCTGTGGTTCAACACGATGGATTTCGGCGATGAAAAAGACAGGGTCGTTGTGAGGGAAAATGGCGAGCCAACCTATTTTGCCGCTGACATCGCATATCACCGGAACAAATATTCAAGGGACTTTGACAAAGTCATAAATGTGTGGGGGGCGGACCATCACGGGTACATACCCAGAATGCACGCGGCTGTTATGGCCCTGGGCAGGAAGAAGGAAGACCTTGAAGTCGTCCTGGTCCAGCTGGTAAATCTCCTCAGGAACGGTGTTCCTGTCCCCATGTCAACCAGAGCCGGTGAATTTGTAACCATAAGGGAGGTAACCGATGAGGTAGGGAAGGACGCGGCCAGATATAATTTCCTTATGAGAAGGTCAAACAGTCATCTTGATTTTGACCTGGAACTCGCGAAGGTTCAATCAAGTGAAAACCCCGTCTATTATGTGCAGTACGCCCACGCCAGGATATCCAGCATTATGAGGCTCGCCTCGGAACAGGGTTACCAGATGCCAGTCTACTCTGAAATCAAACCCGACCTTCTTACCACTGTGGAAGAATGCGAACTTATCAAGATAATCAACACATTCCCGGAGATGGTTGAAGGAAGCGCAAGGACACTCGAACCACATCGCATACCCTATTACATTAACGATCTTGCCTCCAAATTTCACAGTTTTTACAACAAGCACAAAGTTGTTTCAGATAACGTCGAGCTGACAAAAGCGAGGCTGTTTCTGATCAAATCTACCGGTACAGTGATCAGAAATGCCCTCAGATTATTAGGAGTCTCGGCACCCGAACGTATGTAAAGCTCAAGGACGGACCAATGCCTCAGAAAAATGGAGTTTTCGAATTCAGGCTGGGCAGATTCGGTCTGGTTTTTCTGACCCTGGTGATCGCCCTGTTTCTGTTGTTTTTCTTTGTGTGTGGGGTGATGGTTGGAAAAAATATTGAAAGTTATCCTAAAAAAATAGCCGATATGCCCGGCACCATAAAGGAAAAGATTGTAAAAAGCAGGAATGCTGCGACATATACAGACAAAAAAGATGAAATCAAATTTACCTTTTATGACACGCTCAAGGAAAGCGGCAAAGATGTAAAGGAAAATTTTGAGGATAAAGGGGGTTCTTACTCTGAGAAGTATAAACCACCTGAAGGGAAACAGGCCGTTGGACTGTATGTGATCCAGATAGCCTCTTTCAAGGACAAAGATAAAACAGAAATTCTGAAGGCAGAGTTGTCCGATATGGGATATTCTCCAAGGGTGGACAATACCGAAATTCAGTCAAAGGGGAAATGGTTCCGTGTAAAACTGGTGGGCTTTGCCACGTATGATGATGCCAGGAAGGTCGCATCCCTGGTGGAAAAAAAGATAAGGGGCATCAAATGCCTTATCATAGAGAACAGGGAAAATTAGAATAAACTATCATGTTTGAAAATTTAACAGAGAAACTGGACAACGTTTTTAAAAAACTCAAGGGAAGAGGTATCCTCAACAAAGAAAACGTCAGTGCAGCCATGAAAGATATCCGCATGGCGCTCCTTGAAGCGGATGTCAATTTCAAGGTGACCAGAGAATTTATCGAGGATGTCAGTGAGCGAGCCATAGGCCAGGAAGTTCTCGACAGCATAAGTCCCGGTCAGCAGATAGTCAAAATCGTTCACGGCCGGCTCGTTGAATTAATGGGGGCAGAGAGCAGCCATCTGAACCTTTCCAACCGGTTTCCAGATACTGTCATGCTTGTCGGTCTTCAGGGATGCGGCAAGACAACAACCGCGGCAAAGCTCGCCCGCCATCTGAAAGGCCAGAAGCACAGGGTTTCCCTGTGCTCTGTCGACGTCTACAGACCCGCAGCCATTGAGCAGCTGAAGATTCTCGGAGAGAGTATCAATGCGAACGTATACAATTCAAAGGATCAAAGGGATCCGGTAAAGATCTGCGTTGAGGCCGTTGAAGACGCGAAAACGAACGGCTTTGACACCCTGATCATAGACACGGCGGGCAGGCTGCACATCGACGACAAGTTGATGGACGAATTAAAGAGAATAAAAGACACTATAAATCCGTCCGAGATACTCTTTGTCGCCGATGCCATGACAGGACAGGATGCGGTCTCGGTAGCCGAAAAGTTTGACGACCTGTTGGGTATAGATGGCGTTGTGCTGACAAAGATGGATGGTGACGCGCGTGGAGGAGCGGCACTGTCTCTGAAAAAAGTGACCGGAAAACCCGTCAAATTCATCGGCATGGGTGAAAAGACCGACGCACTGGAAGTTTTTCACCCGGAACGTATGGCATCCAGAATCCTCGGCATGGGCGATATATTGACCCTTGTCGAGAAGGCCCAGACGACAGTAGATGAAAAGTCCGCGAAAGAACTGGAAAAAAAGATAAGAAAAGATTCATTTACACTGGGCGATCTGAAAAAACAGCTGGCACAGATAAGAAAGATGGGGTCGCTTCAGGATATCATTGGAATGATACCCGGGCTTGGGAAGATAAAGGCCCTGAAGAACGCGACGCCGGATGAACAGGAACTGGTAAAGACAACTGCCATCATTGATTCCATGACAGAAAAGGAACGTATCAACTACAAGATTATAAATGGACAAAGAAGAAAAAGAATCGCCAAAGGAAGTGGTACTACCGTGCAGGATGTCAACAAGGTTCTTAAGAATTACATAGAGATGAAGAAAATGATGAAGAAGTTGACAAAGGGAGGAATGAAATCAATGATGAGGGGCAATTTGCCCTTTAAATAAAATAAAATATATGTTAGGAATGGTAACTGGATTAAAATTTATCATCAGGAGGTAGTAACCCGGGGAATGGCAGTTAAAATAAGATTGACGCGGATGGGCGCAAAGAAGAAACCCTTCTACAGGATTGTGGTGGCTGAGAATGAGGCACCGCGGGATGGAAGGTTCATCGAAATCGTTGGAAATTACGATCCAATGAAGGATCCGGCTGAGATAAACCTCAAGGAAGATCGGGTGATGGACTGGTTATTAAAGGGAGCCATACCGACTCAGACGGTATCAAGTCTCCTTAAAAAGAAGGGCCTTATTGCACACAAGGCGGAAGAAGCGCGGATAGAGGGTTAGGAAAACAGACGATCTATATCTTACTTGCTCTTACGAATCAGTGGAGGTTGTTGCGATGAAAGACTTGGTCAAGTATATGGCTCAGGCTTTGGTAGATTATCCTGATGATGTTGGTTGCACCGAGGTGGTTGGCGAGCAGACTTCTGTTATTGAACTGAGAGTTGCAAAGGATGACCTGGGAAAGGTTATCGGAAAACAGGGAAAAACCGCAAAGGCTATGAGAACCATATTGAGCGCAGCGTCAGCCAAGATCCATAAGAGGGCGGTCCTCGAGATCATAGAATAAGTGGACAACCTGCTTGAGATAGGAAAAATCGTTAAAACCAGCGGTCTTAAAGGCCGACTTAAGGTTCTTTCATATTGTGAATCGGCAGAAATGCTTGAAACACTGGAGAATGCCTTCATAGGCGAAGATAGCGGACATGTATCCTCCTTTAGCGTCAGGGTCATGGGAATTAAACGGGGGTCTTTCTCCATTGATCTTGAGGGTGTGGAAAGCGTGACGGCCGCCGGCGAGCTGATCGGGCGCTATATCTTCGTGCCTTCGGAAAATCTTCCTGACGGCGAGTACTATTGGAAGGATATCATAGGGCTTGATGTTGTTACGGAAGATGGCCTGAAACTGGGACGGATAACAACTATTCTGCCAACGGGAAGCAGTGAAGTCTACGTTTGCAGCGGCAGCGAAGGAGAAACCTTTATCCCGGCGTTCGATGACGTGGTAAAAAAGATCGATATTGAAAAAGGCATTATTGTTGTGAAACTGCCCGAAGGACTGTAGAATGATTGTTTTTGATATTTTGTCTGTCTTTCCGGAGATGTTTCACTCTACTCTCGACAGTAGTCTTATAAAAAAATCAATAGACAAGGGCCTGATCGAAGTAAATCTCCATAATATTCGCGACTATACCAGGGACAAACATAGAACTACCGACGACGCCCCTTACGGAGGGGGTGGTGGAATGGTGATGAAGGTAGAGCCCGTCGCAAATGCCCTGAAGGCCATTGTCCCCGCTGGAGGCGAAACGCTTGTTGTCCTCCTCTCACCGCAGGGAGAAACATTCAAACAGAAGACCGTGGAAGAGCTCTCTCTATGCTCCAGGATAGTCCTGATATGCGGGCACTATGAGGGGGTAGACGAGCGAATCAGGGAGCACCTCATTGACAGAGAAATATCAATAGGTGACTATGTCCTGAGCGGTGGAGAGTTGCCAGCGATGATTTTTGTGGACGCTGTTTCGCGTCTTGTGCCGGGTTTTGTGGGAAACAGCGAATCAGTACTGTACGATTCTTTTTCGACCGGACTCCTTGAAGGACCCCACTATACGAGACCCAGGGAATATGAAAACTGGAAGGTTCCGGAAGTTCTGCTTTCGGGACACCAGAGAAAGATAGACGAATGGAGGCGCAGGGAATCCCTCAAAAGAACACTACAGAGAAGGCCTGATATGCTCAGACAGACTGATCTTACTAAAGAGGACAAAAGGATGCTCGAAGAGCTTGCAGGGGATCCTCAATTTGTATAAAAATCTTCATATTGCTCTTTTACACTACCCCGTTTACAACAAGAAAGGTGATGTTGTGACGACGTCTGTGACCAATATGGATATACACGACATATCAAGGGCCGCCAGAACTTATGGTGTGAAACGCTTTTACATCATAACACCGATAGAACAACAGCAAATGTTCGTCGAACGTATTCTGCATCACTGGCAGAAGGGATATGGCACTACGTACAACCCTTCAAGGAAACAGGCTTTCGATATCGTGAGGCTGGAAGGCACCCTTGATGACACAACAATGGCTATATCGCAGGAGACCGGGGGCAAGGTCAATGTGGTGATTACAAGTGCCTCACCCCGGAAGAATTACCTGACCTGTGAGGATCTGAGAGAAAAGATATCGGGAAGCAAAGAGGCCTTCCTTATAGTCTTTGGAACAGGTTGGGGAATAGCAGAAGAGGTTACTGAGAAAGCTGACTTCTTCGTGGAACCGATAAGAGGAAACTCGGATTACAATCACCTGTCCGTCCGGTCGGCGGTAGCCGTCACTCTGGACAGATTGTGTGGACAATAACTAAATGCAAATATGATTTTTCAGAGGAGGTTTTTGGACTATGAATGTTCTCGACATACTTGAGAAAGAACAAATGAGAACAGATATTCCCGGGTTCAAACCGGGTGATACCGTGAAAGTGTATGTAAAGATTATAGAGGGTCAGAAGGAAAGGATCCAGGTTTTTCAGGGATCCGTCATACGCAAAAGAGCGGGGCAGAACCGCGCCACTTTTACTGTCAGGAAGATATCTTCCGGCATAGGGGTCGAAAGGACGTTTCCCCTCCACTCTCCCATCATAGACAAGGTAGAGATAGTGATGAAGGGCAGAGTAAGGCGTTCAAGGTTGTATTATCTGAGGGGACTAACCGGCAAGAAGGCAAGGATAAGGGAACTTGGCAGAAGGTGAAATGCATGAGTTTGAACTGCGCACCAGCCGGCGTGGCTTTGAAGCGATCGCCGGCGTCGACGAGGCTGGAAGGGGACCCCTTGCGGGCCCCGTTGTCGCGGCTGCGGTAATTCTTCCTTCAGGCTACATAAACGGGGAGATCAGAGACTCGAAGAAGCTGACTCCCCGGAAAAGAGAAAACCTGTACAAGATAATCGGGGACGACGCCATCTCTATTGGTCTGGGCGTGATAGAATCTTCGGCCATAGACAGAATCAATATTCTTCAGGCAACACTGGCGGCAATGAAAGTGGCCGTTTCAAATCTCTCCCCCCAGCCGGATTATATCTTCATAGATGGAATAAATAATATCAATATTCCCATCCCGCAGGAAACAATCATCAGGGGAGATTCCCTTAGTGTTTCCGTGGCAGCAGCTTCCATAATAGCCAAGGTATCAAGAGATCAGATCATGGACAGGTATCATGTCCTGTACCCCCAGTATAACTTCCTCAAGAACAAGGGATACGGCACAAAGGAACATCGAGAGGCAGTGAAAGAATATGGCCGGTGCAAGATCCACAGGAGATCTTTCAGGATCAAATAACATAGAAAAGGGCAAAAAGGGGGAAGATATGGCTGCCGCCTGCCTGAGAAAAGAAGGGTACAAAATCGTCGAGAGAAATTACAGGTGCCTCTATGGAGAAATCGACATTATCGCCATGGATGCCGAAGATATAGTCTTTATCGAGGTAAAGAGCAGAAAATCGGACAATTTCGGCTCACCTGAAGAGGCAGTCGGCATAATCAAACAGAGAAAAATTTCAAAAGTGGCGCTAAACTATCTGCAGGAAAAGAAACTCACCGACCACAACGCGAGATTTGACGTTGTGGCTATCAGGTTGCTGCCACGGGGTGACCGGGTGGAAATCATAAAAAACGCCTTTGACCTGAGCTGTTAACCGAAAACCATCATGCAAAAAGGAACACTATACATCGTTTCCACTCCCATAGGCAATCTGGAGGATATAACCCTGCGTGCTATCCGCATCCTCAGAGAAGTCCGGCTGATCGCGGCTGAAGATACACGCAGGACAAGAATCCTGCTCAACGCCTACCAGATTGATACACCCCTTACAAGTCTCCACGACCGGAATGAGCTGAAAAAGAGCATCCATCTGATAGCCAGACTGAACGAGGGGATGGACATAGCCTATGTCTCCGACGCGGGCACACCAGGGATATCCGATCCGGGATATGTCTTTGTTAAACAGGCCATTTCTGAATCCATCAAGGTTGTCCCTATTCCCGGACCAGTTGCCGCGGTTGCCGCTCTTAACGTTTCCGGTCTTCCCATGGACAGTTTCGTCTTCTTCGCGTTCCTGCCCACCCGTCGCGGAAAGAGACAACAGTTGCTGGAATCCATCAAAGAAGAATCAAAAACCATGGTATTTTACGAATCACCCAACCGGCTTGTCGCGACCCTTCAGGATGTCAATGAAATTCTCGGGGACAGAGAGATTGCCGTGTCCAGAGAACTGACAAAAATATATGAAGAAACCCTGCGAGGCACCGTACGTGAGGTCAGTGAATCTCTCCGTGGAAAGAAGATAAAAGGAGAAATCACACTGGTCATTTCCGGAGCCGCACGGGATCGCTCAGGTCGATCAGTCGAAGAAATACGGGCACGGTTTCAGGAAGCGCGAAAAGATCCCGAATCCTCCACCAGAGACATCGTAGATGCCCTCTCGGAAGAAATGAATATGCCGAGAAAAGAAATATACAGACAGGTTCTTGATTTCATAAATGAAGAACCGGATGACGAAGCATCCTGATATCTTTTTTCCACTCTATCCCTTCCCATTCTTTATTATACATTTACAGTAGATTGCAGACTGAAAAGCATCTGATTTTGTTACAGAAAGACTTTTCAAACATGTGTCAATACACGGGTTTCTTTATTTTTTTCAGGATTGACTATTCAGGGACAGGTTATTATAATGTCTCCAGAGGGCAGCAGGGGAGTTGTCTTAAGTGAAAGGAGGCTGTAAGATGGAATCCTTTAAACAACAGGCAGAAAGACTTCTTAGTGATGTGGATGTAAAGATTGACGGTCCCCGGCCCTGGGATATCAAAGTGCACAATGAAAAATTATACCAGAGGGCTCTTTCTCATGGTTCGATGGGCCTTGGCGAGGCCTATATGGCTGGCTGGTGGGACTGCGACAGGCTCGATGAGTTCTTTCATAAAATCTTATCTGGAGGATTAAATGAGAAGGTCAGGAATTGGAAGGTAGTCTTTCAATATCTAAGGGCAAACCTCCTCAACCTGCAGAGGAAATCAAGGGCGTTTCATATCGGTGATCACCACTATGATATGGGAAATGAACTCTATAAATCGATGCTTGACAAACGTATGGCTTACTCATGTGCCTATTGGAAAGATGTCAAGACACTTGATCAGGCACAAGAAGCCAAGCTTGATCTCATCACCAGAAAGATAGACCTGAAGAAGGGAATGAAGGTTCTTGACATCGGCTGTGGATGGGGGAGCTTTGCCAGGTATGCCGCTGAAAAATATGGCGCCGAGGTTGTCGGCATCACCGTTTCAAAAGAACAGGTAAGACTCGGGAGGGAACTGTGCAGCGGGCTCCCAGTGGAGATAAGATTTCAGGATTATCGGGATGTTGATGAAAAATTTGATCGTATCATCTCTCTGGGCATGATTGAACATGTTGGCCAGAAGAATTATCGAACATTCATGGAGGTAGTTCACCGCTGTCTGAAGGATAACGGGTTGTTCCTTCTGCATACGATAGGCGGCAATAAGTCTGTCAAAAAATGCGATCCCTGGATTGAAAAATATATTTTTCCGAATGGCATGATGCCTTCAATAAAGCAACTCGCAAAATCCTTTGAAGGTTTGTTCGTTGTGGAAAACTGGCAGAATTACGGCACAGACTATGACAAGACACTAATGGCATGGTTTGAAAACTTTGACAGAAACTGGGATAACATAAAGCATGCCTATGACAAATACTTTTATCGCATGTGGAAATATTATTTACTCTCCTGCGCGGGCTCATTCCGGGCGCGCAAGAATCAATTGTGGCATATAGTGCTTTCTTTCGAAAAAGGGCCTGAAGGACGGCTGGAATACTTATATTGAAGACTCTTCCCTAATTTAGCCAGAGAAAATAGCCCAAGTATTCCAGGGTGGTCTTTCTGCCCTTCACCAAAATCCACCGCCTAAAAATATATATGGATATTTGGGTTGTTAGAAGGAGCTGTTTTTAAAAAATTCCAGAAAAAACTCCGGATATTGCAGCAACCCTATGAAATCATTAC
>JAFDBG010000043.1 GCA_019313385.1 Deltaproteobacteria bacterium
TACGAGAGGACCGGGATGGACGAACCTCTGGTGTTCCAGTTGTCGTGCCAACGGCATCGCTGGGTAGCTATGTTCGGAAGGGATAACCGCTGAAAGCATCTAAGTGGGAAGCCCCCCTCAAGATAAGATATCCCTTTCGATGGAGACATCGAAACTGAAGACCCCTTGGAGACTACAAGGTTGATAGGTCAGAGGTGTAAGTGTGGTAACACATTCAGCTTACTGATACTAATCGGTCGTGAGGCTTAATCATATTTTTTTATAACATTCAGCTTAAATGTCGAGTGTGTGTGGTTGTTACGTTTTTTCACCAGTTTTCGGTGGCGATAGCGGAGAGGGTACACCCGTTCCCATCCCGAACACGGAAGTTAAGCTCTTTAGCGCCGATGGTACTGCACATTGCGTGTGGGAGAGTAGGACGCTGCCGAAATTAATTTAGCCCCTCCACATTTGTGGAGGGGCTTTTTTGTTTTACAGGGAGCATTTCACTGTGTTACAGTCACGCGGCCAAGTGAAGTGCGCTGTCATGTATAAACGTAGTATGTGCGCAGCTGCGGGAATCTGTTGGAATCACCTATAATCCTTGAGGAGATTTGGTTTTATGTCAGGTCATTCAAAGTGGAGCACGATCAAGTATAAGAAGGGCGCAGCCGACGCAAAGCGAGGGAAGATTTTTACCAAGCTCATAAAAGAGATAACCCTTGCGGCCCGCCTTGGCGGCGGTGATATTGAGGGAAATGCGCGTCTGAGGCAGGCGATTGCGGTGGCCAAGGCGGAGAATATGCCGAAGGACAATATAGAGAGAGCCGTCAAGAAGGGCTCGGGAGATCTGGAAGGGGGAGCAGCATACGAGGAGATAGTCTATGAGGGCTATGGCCCAGGAGGGGTGGCCGTCCTCATTGAGGTTATGACCGACAACAAGAACAGAACCGTTTCCGAGATACGGCATATCTTTTCAAAGCATGGCGGAAATCTGGGGGAAAACGGCTGTGTGGCCTGGATATTTGAGAAGAAGGGGAGCATAATATTCAACAAAGATGCTATTGCCGAAGACCGCCTGATGGAGCTGGCGCTGGAGGCGGGGGCCGAAGACGTGCTGGATCAGGAAAGTGAATATGAGGTCATTACCGAGCTGGGTACCTTTGAAGATGTCAGATCCGCCATGGATGCGGCGGGTGTTTCATACCTCCTCGCTGAGATCGGCATGATTCCTCAGAATACCGTTAAACTCGAAGAAGACAAGGCGGGGCAGATGCTGAAGCTGATGGAGCAGATGGAAGATAACGATGATGTCCAGAATGTGTATGCAAATTTTGATATACCGGACGAAATAATGGAAAAACTCAATTAATCCCGATAAGATTGGGATTTGATAAATGATAATTTTAGGCATAGATCCAGGCACTAAAACGACAGGCTACGGAGTTGTTGAAAAAGGAGAAAGAGGGTCCGATCTTATCGGGATAGCATACGGTGAAATCCGGATTAAAAGAGGAGAGCTCCTGTCAGTATGCCTGAAGAAGATTTACGATCAACTGATAGAAGTCATTACAAAATATGCGCCCGATGCCGTATCGCTTGAGGACATATTCTACGGGAAAAATGTAAAGAGCCTTATAAAACTTGCGCAGGCCAGAGGCGTGGTAATCCTGGCGGCATCCCACAGCGACATCCCTCTGTACGAATATACACCCCTTGAGGTAAAGAAGGCGGTGGTGGGGTATGGCAGAGCCGAAAAGACTCAGGTTCAGCATATGGTGCGAGTTATACTTTCCCTTAAGGAAGCTCCCCCTCTGGATGCGTCTGACGCCCTTGCGATAGCCATTTGTCATTCAAACTTTTTAAAAGAGGTGTCTGTCTAAATGATTGCCAGTTTGAAGGGTGTGTTGTCCCATAAATCTATCGATCACATTATAGTTGATGTCCATGGTGTAGGATGTAGTGTTACTGTGCCGCTGGGCACCTTTTATAAACTTCCCGACACAGGCAGCCAGGTGCACCTTGTCATCCATACCCACATAGCACAGGACTCTGTAAGGCTTTTCGGTTTTATGGATCACATAGAAAGGGACATATTCCAGTTATTGATATCGGTCTCTGGAATTGGCCCAAGGCTGGCCATCAATATATTGTCCGGTATCTCACCGGAAGACCTGTCCGGGGCGATATCCGATGGAGATCTTGGCAAACTTGTAGGGATTCCCGGGGTGGGCAAGAAAACGGCTGAGAGGATGATTTTTGAATTGAAGGACAAAATCACAAAATTAGTCTCCAGGGAAACCTCTGCGGGGACCCCTGACAGGCTGGTAAGGGAAGAGGCCCTGTCCGCGTTGATTAACCTGGGTTACAAAAACAATATCGCAAAAGATGCTATCGATAAAGTGGTTAAAGAAGCCGGGAGAAAATTGACCCTGGAGATTCTCTTGACGGAATCGTTAAAGATATTGTCAGGAAGGTAGGCTGTAGGCCTTCAAGCTAAACAAACCGTGAACCTGATAACACACCTGAGTGGCTAACATTATGAAAGCACCCATAATAGATCCTGAGCAGTTGAGTGACGAAGATGGATTTGAATACTCTCTGCGTCCGAAAACCCTTGCCGAGTATATAGGACAGGAAAAGATAAAGGAGAATCTTTCCATCTTCATGGAAGCGGCGAGGGGTAGAGGCGAAGCGCTTGATCATGTGTTGCTGTATGGTCCCCCCGGTCTTGGAAAGACAACCTTGGCTTATATCATGGCAAGGGAGATGAAAGTTGACATGAAGGTGACATCCGGTCCGGTCATAGACCGTCCCGGAGACTTGGCCGCCATCCTTACGAATCTGAAAGAAGATGATGTTCTCTTCATAGATGAGATCCACAGGCTCCCTCACGTAGTGGAGGAAATTCTCTATCCGGCAATGGAGGATTATTATATTGATATCCTTATTGGCCAGGGACCGTCCGCGCGTTCGATGAAACTGGATATCCCGCGTTTTACCCTGGTGGGAGCCACTACCAGAGCAGGACTCCTTACTTCTCCCCTTCGGGACCGGTTTGGTATGAGCTTCCGGCTCGAATTCTACACGCCGGAAGAGCTTTCGATAATTATCAGGAGATCTGCCGGGATTCTGTCAATACCCATTGATGACGCCGGTGCTCCGGAGATAGCCAGACGTTCCAGAGGGACGCCGCGCATAGCAAACAGACTTCTAAAGAGAGTCCGTGATTTTGCCCAGGTAAGGGCTGATGGCGTGATTACGGGAAAAGTTGCAACAGACGCACTGGATATGCTGGAGGTGGATTACAGGGGTTTTGATTTCATGGATAGAAAAATCCTACTCACTTTGATTGACAAATTCGATGGCGGGCCTGTTGGCATTGACAGCCTTTCGTCCGCGATAGGCGAAGAAAGTAATACCATTGAGGATGTCTATGAACCTTTCCTCATACAGGAAGGGTTTCTCCATCGCACGACGAGGGGGAGAGTAGCGACAAAACTTGCGTACGAACACTTTGGAAGACCATGGACTGACAGGAACCAGAAAGAATTGTTTTAAGTTTTCCGTTATCAGTATGTTAAGAAAACAAAAGTAAGGGAACAGGAGTATGTGTCATTGTTCCCTCGTGATTACGCCTTATGAAAATACTTCTTCACATCTGCTGCGCGCCGTGCTCCATTTATCCTCTTGATATATTAAGAAAAGATGGGCACGAGGTTACGGGCATTTTCTATAATCCTAATATCCATCCCTATACGGAGTACAAAAAGAGACTTGATACAGTAATAAAATACTCTGAGCATATTGGCATGAGACTTATCAAATTCGATGATTATCCCATGGAGGAATTTCTCAGAGGCGTGGTTTTCAGGGAAGGGATGAGATGCAGATACTGTTATCACTTACGCATGAAATATACTGCGCACATTGCAAAGAAGGGTAAATTTGACGGTTTCACCACTACGCTTCTCTATAGCAAATTTCAGGATCACGACTTTATGAAAGATCTTGGGGAGAACCTTGGAAAGGAATATGGCGTAGGATTTTATTACCATGATTTCAGAGAGGGATGGGAAGAAGGAATCAGGGTATCCAGGGACCTGGACATGTACAGGCAACAATACTGTGGGTGCATTTACAGCGAGAAGAAACGATTTTATAAAATCCCATCCAATAGAGCATAAGTGTGGCTTTTTCGACACACTTATTGGCAATCTGCCTTGACTGTCATTTTCGGCAATAACAACCTTTGTTAGTAATCTTTGTTATTCTAACATGTTACGACTTGTATGTGTGGGCGCTTTTCAGGTGTTGTGCATGGTATGGTTATTGCTCTTATCTCCATACGAAAAGGAGGCTAGATGTATACACAAAAGACTATCGAAAATGAAATAAACTGCAAGAGCGTAGGTTTGCACTCGGGCAGAAAAATAAATATGACTATTAAGCCGGCAGGGGTTGATGAAGGCATTGTGTTCTACAGAAGTGATCTGCCGGGGAGTGACGGGATCCGGGCAGAACCCACAAATGTGTCTGACACTACACTGGCAACGACCCTTGGAACGAATGGAGCCAGAGTTTCAACGGTTGAACACCTTCTGTCAGCTCTTTTCGGAGTGGGGATAGACAATGCGATTATAGAAACGGACTCCTTTGAAATTCCAATCATGGATGGCAGCTCTCTGCCATTTGTCGATTTTCTGAAAGACGCCGGCATTAAATCTCAGGGCAAGTCAAAAAGATTTGTGGTGATAAAAGAGCCTGTGTTTGTCTCTGACAATGGAGGCAAGGCTACCATACTTCCATATCCTGAGTTCAAAATTACCTATGACATAGATTTCAGTCACCCTTTGATAGGAAAACAATCGTATGACATGATTTTCTCTCATGACGCATATGAAAAGAGCATCTGCTCGGCCAGGACGTTCGGATTTCTTCAGGAAGTCGAGTATCTCCAGGCGAGGGGTCTTGCACTCGGAGGTTCTCTGAATAACGCGATAGTCCTGAATGACGAGAAGGTTATCAATAAAGAAGGCCTTAGATTTCCTGATGAGTTTGTGAAACACAAGATACTGGATGCTATTGGAGACTTGTCCCTTCTCGGGATGCCCATTATAGGTCACTTTGTGGCATATAAATCCGGTCACGGGTTAAACAATCTCCTTCTTAGAAAACTTCTGGATCACAGGGAATGCTGGGAGATGGTCCATTATTTTAACGGCGAAAGAGAATTGTTCGACGAGATAATCGATGCCCGTCCCTATGATTCGCCGGATGATGTCTTGTCTCTTGCCGGAAATTAGCCGGCTATCCTCTAAATAAACCTTGCTTTTTAGCCCACCTTTCCTTAGTATATTCCGGCACTAAAGCTCGACTTCTTATAACGCTGTCAGACCCTACAGACCGGAGATCAATTACATGCGCTGTGGCAAGCTTCTAATATTGTTATTATGCCTTTTCCTTTTGCCGGCAGAATCCTTAGCGGCAAAGGCAAAGGTAACAGATCTGCTTATAACCAACACATCTGAAAATTTACTTGTTTATTTCAAGGCAGAAAATTGTTTTACGAGAGATATGGAAGAGGCAATACTCGCCGGAATCCCGACCACTTTTACATTTGTCATGGAATTATACCGGGAGCGTCGTTATTGGTTTGATAAAAGAGAATCTCTTCTTGAAGTAAGACACATCATTAAATACGATAATATAAAGAAACTTTTTTATGTTGCCTTTACCGGGGATGGCAGAAATCCGGAACAGTTTAAAGAATTTTTAAAGGCAAAGATAGCAATGTCGGAGCTGAACGGCGCTGTTCTTACATCTTTAAGGCAGATGACGAAAGGCGATAGATACTATCTGAGAGTAAAGGCAAAGCTTGAAAAGGTTCGACTGCCGCTGCATCTGGAATATGTCTTCTTCTTCGTTTCCCTGTGGGATTTCGAAACGGACTGGTTAAGGCAGGACTTTGTTTATTAATGAGACTCAGTTTTCATAAGTTTTGACGTAATGAAAACTGTAAGTCGAATTAATACCGTGAGCGAAGCGAATCGGTATACGTGGTGCATGGCTCAGTTTTCATAAGTTTTGGCGCAATGAAAACTGTAAGTCGAATTAATACCGTGAGCGTAGCGAATCGGTATACGTGGTGCATGGCTCAGTTTTCATAAGTTTTGGCGCAATGAAAACTTTAAGTTTCGACTCGTCAGGATGATATCTGACGGAATGGTACATGTATGAATGCCGATGAATCAAAGAGACGTCGCAGGGAACGTATCGCAATAGTAGTTGTCATAGCCATAATTATTGTTCTCACCTATGTAGAAAGCCACCTTTCCAGCATAGAGGTTCTTCTGCCGATATCCAGTGAGGTACTGATTTTCGGCCTGATTAATATCAACCTTATTCTTATCATTCTCCTTATTTTTCTTATCGTAAGAAATTTGGCCAAGCTCATATTTGAACGAAGGCGGGGAATCCTGGGATCAAAACTCAGGACAAAGCTTGTCGTAGCCTTCATGATCCTCTCTCTTATACCCACAGTCACTCTTTTCCTGGTTTCCATTCAATTTCTCTCATACAGTATAGACAGCTGGTTTGACACAAAGATGGGCCGGGCGTTCAATCTATCTCTTGAGGTTGCCCAGGATTACTACCAGCAGTTTTCCGATAATGCGAAACACTACGCGCGACAGATTGGATCTGAAATAACCGACAACAAGTTGTATGAAAAAGAGCAGTCAGATTATCTGAAGGCGTTTTTGAAACAGAGGCAGAAGAATTTTAATCTTGGTTCCATAACCGTGCGCTTTGATAACAGGGACGGAGAACTGTTCCTCAAAGACCCCGGTAATCCTGATATCCTGCCCCCTGAATTTTCCCCCAAAGTTCGGGAAGATGCCTTTATGGGGAAAGGCCTTTCAATAGTGTCGTCTGTTGGTGGGGGAGACATGGTAAGCGGGATAGCTCCGCTCTATTCCAACTTCAGTCCTAAAGAGGTCTTGGGGATCATAGCCGTCAGTTATTATATAGACAAGAAATTGAGAGAGAAAATGTCCATTATTTCAAGGACTACTGAAGAATACGAACAGCTAAGACTGCTAAAAAATCCGATAAAGGTCAGTTACATTATTACACTCTTCATCGTAACCCTCCTGATCATCTTTTCCTCAATGTGGTTTGGTCTCTTTCTGGCGAAGGGGATAACGGTCCCTATACAGGACCTTGCGGAAGCAACTCATGAGGTCGCCCACGGCAACCTCGATTATCACCTAGATGTCCTGGCGGAGGATGAAATAGGGGTGCTGGCGGAATCTTTTAATCAGATGACGAAGGATCTCAAGGCAAGCAGTCTGGAATTGGGACAGGCAAATATAGACCTTGAACAACGCGGAAAATACATGGAGACTGTGCTTCGCAATGTTTCGGCCGGCGTTATTTCCATAGACCGGAATGATGTAATCAGCACAATAAACAACGCTGCGGAAAAGATGCTGAATATAAGAGGCCGGGAGATTTCAAGCAAGAAGTATGAAGATGTCTTGAACCCGGAACATATGGAAATGGTAAGAGGGTTTTATGAGGAGTTGAAAACAAGCGACAGTGGTTTTGTGGAGAGACAGATTCAGCTGACAGTCAAGGATAGCGTGATGGCAATCTTGGTATCGGCAACAATCCTCAGAGACGACGATAACAACTATATGGGTGTAGTGGCCGTATTTGAAGATCTTACCCAGCTTCAGAAGACTGAGCGTATTGCTGCGTGGAGGGAAGCCGCCAAGAGGATAGCACATGAGATAAAAAATCCCCTGACGCCCGTCAAATTGAGTGCCGAGAGGCTGCAACGGAAATATGGGGATAAGATCGAAGGGGCGTCGGATTCTGTATTTCATGAGTGTACGAAGACCATAATAGATCAGGTGGAGGTATTGAAGAATCTGGTCAATGAGTTTTCGCGTTTCGCGAGGTTGCCTGTGACGAATCTATTCCCGAATGATCTCAATGCGGTTGTTGGAGATTCCGTAGTCTTTTTCCAGGATGCCCACAAGGATATAACCTTTGATTTCCGGAAAGATGCCGGTGTGCCTGCACTGAATATTGATGCGGAACAGATAAAAAGGGTGATGGTCAATCTCCTGGATAACGCGGTTGCGGCTGTCTCCGCGGTGGGCCATGATGGAAAGGTTGAAATCAGCACCTGTTATGATAAGAAACATAACAGGGTCAGGGTGGATATCGGAGACAACGGCCCAGGCATTACGCCGGAGGATAAGATGAAACTGTTTGAACCCTATTTTTCCACCAAAAAGACAGGGACAGGTCTTGGCCTTGTAATAGTGAGTTCCATAATATCTGACCACAATGGTTTTGTGAACGTGAAGGACAACGTGAATGGAGGAACAATAGTGTCCATCGAACTGCCCATAACATAGGATTGGATTATGAATGAGACTATACTGGTTGTAGATGATGAAGAGAGTATCTGCCTGTCATTGAAGGGGATACTTTCGGATGAAGGGTATGAGGTACTGACGGCGCAGAGCGGAGAAGAGTGTCTTGACATCATAGAAGAAGAACTCCCCAGCCTTGTCCTGCTGGATATATGGCTTCCGGGAATTGATGGTGTTGAAACCCTGAAGCGCATCAAATCAAAATACCCCAAAATGCAGATTATAATGATATCCGGGCATGGATCAGTTGAGTCGGCGGTGACGACGACAAAACTGGGAGCCTTTGATTTTCTTGAGAAGCCCCTGTCGCTTGATAAAATTGTTCTTATTGTGAATCATGCGCTGGACATTGTACGTCTGGAAGAAGAGAATAAACTGTTAAAAAATGGACAGGAACAAGGGATTGACGGACAGAGCAAGATCATTGTTGAATTAAAAGAGATGATACAGATCATCTCGCCCACCAACGCGTGGATCCTGATTATGGGCGAGAATGGTACGGGAAAAGAACTCGTTGCCCGATCGATACACCGGCAGAGCAGCCGTTCCTCCAAGCCCTTTATAGAGGTGAATTGTGCCGCGATACCTGAAGACCTGATAGAAAGCGAACTGTTCGGACATGAGAGGGGGGCATTTACCGGGGCCACCGAGAAGAAGAGAGGGAAGTTCGATCTTGCGAACAAGGGGACCATCTTTCTCGATGAGGTTGCCGACATGAGCCTGAAAGCCCAGGCGAAGATCCTCAGAATCTTGCAGGAAAAGAAGTTCGAACGGGTGGGTGGAACAAAAATTATCAATACCGACGTACGGGTACTGGCCGCGACCAATAAGGACCTGGAATATGAGATGGAGGAGGGACGGTTCAGACAGGACCTGTATTACCGGCTAAACGTAATCCCCCTGGAAGTTCCCCCGCTCAGAGATAGAATAGAAGATGTTCCACTTCTGGCAAATCATTTCATCAGGGAATTTTCGCTGAAGGAATCAAAAAAGGAGAAGCATATTGCCGATGATGCCATTGCCGTGCTTATGGAGCATACCTGGCCCGGCAATGTACGGGAATTGAAGAATATCATGGAGCGGCTGGTGATCACATCGCCGTCGGATATCATCACTGCCTATGATATACCGCCCCTGTCGAAGGAAAACCACCGACTCGGCCGTTCTGACTCCTCCGGGGATGGAGATTCTTTAAGTGGGGCAAAAGAGTTGTTTGAGAAGGACTATATTGCGAAGAAACTCGCGGAAAACAAGTGGAACGTGAAAAAAACGGCGAAATCCATAGGCTTGGAAAGAAGCAATCTGCACAAAAAGATTAAGGCCTATGGACTCGATGAGATGAAGGGGAAATAGTATATGGGAATAGCTCTTTTTCAAAAAAGTTGTATCCTCTCAAGGGTTCACATGCTTTAACCCGCCGTTTATACCCTTCAGATCAACGCCCCTGAAAGAGAGATATACAAGGAAAGCTGCCTATGACAATCCCGGGAAGCAATTTCCTTAACATTGGTATGAATTCAATTCTTTGAATGGGTGTCAGTGATAAGATATTAATAGGGTGGACAAACCTTGCTCGTCCACCCTCTTCCTGTTCCCGGTTATTTATTTCAGCAGGGAATCAGCCACCTTGTCATGCAGACGTTGCGACGCTGATTTGTTTCCGAGCATGCCGACTCTGATGGCCACCGTGGTCAGATCCTTTGCCTTATATTCGACAACAAAGCGAACCTGCTCGCCATCTATGACGGCATTTATTGTTCCTTTGCTTATTTCTTTTACAGGTATTACGTCAGTCGCGTTCATATAAGCCACGGTCTTTTCGCAGGCGCTCCATGCCTTGTCAAATGAATAATGGTAATCGGTTTTTAATTCACCATTTATGTAGAAATATGCCCCTGATCCTCCTGTGATCGCGGCACCGCCCACAGCGAGTGGAACACAGCCCGATAGTGTGAAGGCGCCAAACATCAGAATCATAAGCCATTTAACTCTTTTCATAACGACATCCTTTCAATCCTTTGTGTTATTTTCAGATAATTTCCGTGTCTCAATCTTTTTCTCTTCGAGGCGACTTGTACCATATCTTTTCTCAACATTAAACCGGAAATATTCAAAGCCGGGATGATCATCCCCTGAGGACCGATTATGAGCTTTTGGTATGCTAATGAATGTTTCAGGGATTATCCATATTTTTGTTGAGGGGAGCTTCAAATTTATGTGTTTCTGGTGTAAGGTTTCGCGAGTGAAGACAAATACAATAAGTTTTCTGATTATCTGTCTGGCGCTGCTGATGCTGTGTCCTGTGTGTCTAAACGCCGCGCTGGTGGTCAGCCCGACAGATGAAGGAGAAGTAACAATAAGCTCGGGATATCGCAGTCTCTGCCAGGGAGAGGTTGTAAAAATATGCCTGCAATCGCCCGTGCCGGTCTCTGCCGTATTGTCCTTTGACGGTAAAGAGTACGCTTTTACCTCAGACAATACGAAGTTGAAGTATTTTACCCTGATAGTGCTCGGGCTCGATATGGAGCCGGGGACATATGATGTTGTCATTCATCTTGAATCTTCCCGTGGTGTCAAAAAGGATATACCCTTTAAGCTCGCCCTGTCAGGGAGAACATTTCCTTCAAAAAGAATAAAGGTTGCCGGGCGTTTTACCAGCTTTACCTCAGCGGATATAAGAAGAATAAAAAACGAGAAGGAAATGCTTGGCTGTATATATAGCATATCGACACCCGATTGGCTGGGTAGCGGCAGGTTTGTCATGCCGTTGAAGGGGAAGATAACAGGAACATTTGGTGCAAAAAGGGTATTTAATGACAACTTTGTGTCACGTCACCGGGGAATAGATATACGTTCGCCCAAGGGAGTCCCTGTCAGGGCCTCAAATTCGGGGGAAGTTGTTTTGGCTCGGGATCTTTATTTTTCCGGGAATACCGTTATAGTAAACCACGGACTTGGTCTCTTTTCCATTTATTGCCATTTGTCGAAGGCAGTTGTCCGGGAAGGCACCTTTGCTGATAAAGGTAAAATTCTTGGTTACACAGGCTCAACAGGAAGATCTACCGGCCCTCACCTGCACTGGGGATTAAGACTGGTTGACGATTATGCAGATCCCCTTTCCATGATGGAACTTTCATTTGATTGTTGGTAACTACTCACGTAGTCAGACTGAAGCTATTTAGACTGAAGGGACCCGAAGAGTGCGATGGCGGTGCTTTGGTGGAGAAACAGCAGGTTCTTGTATCCCGATTTGAATCGGGACTTCATAATTCGCAGCATCCCCGCTTTTTTCTAACAGTCTTCAGCCTACCTACCTGTGGATAGTTAGGATTTTTGAACCTGTGGTCTGCAGGGCGAGATTCCGTCAAAGCACTGCAGACATAAACTCTTCCGGGGAATGAGCAGGGATGCCACGAAGGCATCTATGGTGTTGAACTTGACAGAGTCCGCACCTATCGTGCTGGCGACCCATGCCTCCAGATCTATCAGCTGCTCCATCGACCGGATGCCGCCCGTCTTGATGTGCTTTCGCGCCAGCAGTTCTCCTTCAGATCGGGTGGAGATTCCGAAGGCGCAGGGATACATGAGGGGTGGGCAGGCAATCCGCACATGGACCTCTTTCGCCCCCGCCTTTTTGAGGTCTATCACCTTGTTGAAGATCTGTGTCCCCCGCACTATGGAATCATCGCAGAGAAGAACCCGCTTGCCCTTAACGTAGGGCAGAACGGACAGCTTGCGCTTGGCCATCTTCTCGCGGGCAACCTGGGTGACCTGGGTATAACTGCGGTCGGCGTACCGGTTGTAGAGAAACACATCCTGATAACTGATCCCCGATCGCCTGTGGTATCCGAGCGCGTGTCCGACACCCGACATGGGGACGGGCGCGACAATGTCCGCGACCACGTTTCCTTCGTCGATATCTCTCTGTGCCAGGCTTTCTCCGAGGTTATTACGCGCCTCCTGCACGTAAACGCCGTCTATTATGGAATCGATGCTCGCGGTGTATGCCCATTCAAAGGCGCAGTGCGCCCTGCGCGGAGAGTCGAGTTGCCCTGCCGTCTGAAACCCATCATCGTTGATAAGGACGATCTCCCCCGGGGCCACGTCCCGGAAGATCTCCATGTCCATATTCTGAATGGCCCGTGATTCCGAACTCACGGCGAAGCGCTCGGAGTCACCGCCAAGAATGAGAGGCCGGAATCCATAGATATCCCTGGAGGCGTAAATGCCCTTCCCGGTCAGAACCACCAGGGAATAAGAGCCTTCGATTTTTTCCGAGAGCGCGGATATGCCCCTCACGATATTACCCTCACCCTCCTCGATAATAATCTTGGAGATGATTTCTATGTCGTACCCCTTGTAGAACGATTTCCCCCGGTTCATCATATCTTTCATGAGGGCGTTGGAGTTGATGACATTGCCGCTGAAGGCAACTGCGATCTCCCCTGTACTGGTCAGCCATTTCATGGGCTGGCGGTCCCTCAGGCTTACATGACCGATGCCCCACGTGCCGGTCAGACTCCTCATCTCTTGGCCCGTGAACAGGTTGGTGACCCTGCCATGATGGGTTATGTGGTGGATCTCCGTGTCGAAGGTAGAAATGCCGCAGTATTCCTGCCCCCTGTGCTGTAGGAAGTCCAGTCCCTGATAGATGTCATCTGCACAAGCTTTCTTTGAATATATGCCGAAGACACCGCAATTTTCCTCTATGAAATTCATGATCAGGGCCTTTCCCCTTGTTTCTTGGTGGTGGAGTATTAGTTAAAAACACCGCACATTGGCATGGCACTAAACCCATATCAATTCATAACTGTGACTACTCACGTAGTCAGACTGAAGCTGTTTAGGCTGAAGGCTGAAGGAGGCCGGATAGCACGATTGCAGTACTTTAACGGAGAAATAGCCGATTCGCGCACCGAACATGGCTTCAAAGTACACAATATCTCCGCTTTTTTCTAACAGTCTTCAGCCTACAGCCTAAACACCTGAGTAGTTACTCACAGCTAAACATTTAAAATTAATTACATTTCGATCAACCTATATCCACGTGGTAGTCCTGAAGAGATTTCACGCGGCCGTGGTCTTTCCGTATGGCGGAGATCCCTCTGACTGTAGCGAGGGCGGCTGCTGCCGTGGTGATGTAGGGGACCTTGTATTTAATGGCGGTCTTTCGGATGTATGAATCGTCATGTTTGCTCATCCTGCCACTCGGCGTGTTAATCACGAGCTGGATCTCCCGGTTTTTTATCCCGTCGGTTATATTGGGGCGTCCCTCGTGCATCTTGAGTATCAGTTCCGAGGCGATCCCATGCTCTGCCAGGAAATGGTTGCTTCCCTTCGTGGCCTTCAGCTTGAATCCGAGTTTCTCGAATTCCCGTGCCACATCGAGGATTGCCTTTTTATCGTCGTCATACGCGGTGATCAATACGGTTCCCTCTTCGGGGAGGACCAGGCCGGTGGCCTCCTGCGCCTTGAAAAACGCGAGGCCGAAGGAATCGGCCATCCCCAGGACCTCTCCTGTTGACCGCATCTCCGGGCCCAGGAGCGGATCGACCTCCTGGAACATGTTGAAGGGGAAGACTGCCTCCTTGACGCCGAAGTGCCGTATGTTTGGCGTCTTAAGATCGAGATCAATCAGTTTTTTCCCCAGCATCAGTTGTGTGGCGATCCGCGCCATCGATATATTGCAGACTTTTGAAACCAGCGGAACCGTCCGGGATGCCCGCGGATTCGCCTCAAGGATGTAGACGACATCATCCATGATGGCATACTGGATGTTCATTAGCCCCACAACGTGCAGTTCCCGCGCGATCTTTTTCGTGTATTCGGAGATGGTGGCTATTGCGGCTGCCGACAGACTGACGGGAGGAATCGCGCAGGCTGAATCACCCGAATGAACGCCGGCGAGTTCTATATGCTCCATGACCGACGGAATGAAGACATCCGTTCCGTCGGATATGGCGTCGGCTTCCACCTCGATGGCATTCTCCAGAAACCTGTCGATCAGGACGGGTCTCTCAGGGGTGACATCGACGGCGGCTGCGAGGTAGCGCCTCAGCATCTCCTCGTCATGGACCACCTCCATCCCGCGCCCACCCAGGACATACGACGGCCTGACCATCAGGGGGTATCCTATTCTCCCCGCGATCTCAAGGGCCTCTTTCAGGGTGCTCGCCATCCCCGATTCCGGTTCCGGTATCCCCAGCTTTTCCATTATCTTACGGAAGCGGTCTCTGTCCTCCGCCAGGTCGATCATATCCGGTGAGGTGCCGATGATCTTCACGCCCGCCTCGGCAAGTTCGGTGGCGATATTCAGAGGGGTCTGTCCTCCGAACTGTACGATGACTCCCTCCGGTTTTTCCTTTTCGTAGATACTCAGGACATCTTCAGCGGTCAGGGGTTCGAAGTAGAGCTTGTCCGATGTGTCATAGTCCGTGGAGACCGTCTCAGGGTTGCAGTTTATCATGATCGCTTCGAGGCCTTCATCCTTGATGGCAAAGGCCGCATGCACGCAGCAGTAATCGAATTCTATCCCCTGCCCGATACGGTTTGGTCCCCCGCCGAGAACGATGATCTTACGCCTGCCGCTCGACTGCACCTTGTCCGGCGCGTTGTAGGTTGAGAAATAGTATGCCGCGTCATCCACCCCACTGACGGGTACCGGTTCCCACCCCTCGATGGTGCCCAGCGATATGCGCCGCTCCCGTATCTCCTTCTCCGGGATGGCGAGCAGCTTCGATAGATAGCGGTCGGCGAACCCGTCCTTCTTCGCCCTGTCAAGCAGATCATCCGGCAGTTTGCCGCCCTTGCAGCGGAGGATCTGCTCCTCCATCTCGACAAGTTCCTTCATCTGCTCGATGAACCATGCCTTGATGTGGGTCTTCTCGTGGATGTCTTCCACGCGTGCGCCCTTGCGCAGGGCTTCGTACATGATGAACTGCCGTTCGCTCGTCGGCTTGGAGAGGAGCCCCATCAGTTCATCGAGCGATTTTTCATTAAAATTCTTTGCAAAGCCAAGGCCGTAACGGCTGATCTCGAGGGAACGGATCGCCTTCTGCAGGGCCTCCTTGTAGGTCTTGCCGATACTCATGACCTCTCCGACCGCGCGCATCTGCGTCCCGAGTTCGTCAATGGCCCCCTCGAATTTTTCAAATGCCCACCTTGCAAATTTGACAACGACGTAATCGCCCGAGGGAGTATATTTGTCAAGAGTTCCATCTCTCCAATACGGTATCTCGTCCAGGGTCAGCCCGGTCGCCAGCATCGATGAGATGAGGGCGATGGGGAAGCCGGTCGCCTTGGATGCCAGGGCGGAGGAACGCGATGTCCGAGGGTTGATCTCTATGACCACGATCCGTCCGGTCTCAGGATTATGGGCGAACTGCACGTTCGTGCCGCCGATGACCTGAATGGCTTCGACAATATCGTAGGAATGTTTCTGGAGACGTGCCTGCAGTTCAGGGGAGATCGTCAACATGGGCGCAGTGCAGAATGAATCACCGGTATGGACGCCCATCGCGTCGACGTTTTCTATGAAACAAACGGTGATCATCTGATTCTTGGCGTCCCGGACGACTTCCAGCTCCAGCTCTTCCCACCCCAGAACGGATTCCTCGACCAGTATCTGGCCGATCAGGCTCGCCGCGATCCCTCTGCCAGCGACGGTCTGAAACTCCTCCTTGTTGTATACCAGGCCACCTCCGGTTCCGCCCATGGTGTAGGCAGGGCGAATGACCACCGGATATCCTAGATTTTCGGCTATCTTTTCGGCTTCGTCCACGCTGTAGGCGGGCTCGCTTTTCGGCATCTCTATACCGAGACTGTTCATCGTTTTCTTGAACGCTATGCGGTCCTCGCCGCGTTCAATGGCGTCAATGTTTACGCCGATAATTTTTACGTTGTATTTGTCGAGAACGCCCCCTCGCGACAGTTCCAATGTCAGGTTAAGACCTGTCTGACCGCCGAGGTTGGGAAGAATGGCGTCAGGGCGTTCCTTCCCTATGATTTCCTCAAGGTACCGGAAGTTCAAGGGCTCGACATAGGTTACGTCGGCCGTTCCGGGGTCGGTCATGATGGTGGCGGGATTCGAATTAACCAGGACAATCTCATACCCTAGCCCCTTGAGGGCCTTGCATGCCTGTGTTCCCGAATAATCAAACTCACAGGCCTGCCCTATGATAATGGGCCCTGATCCTATAATCAGTATTTTTTTTATATCTGTACGTGCGGGCATATGGTTTCGTCCTTCCCCTGATATCCTTCTTGATGAAATGTTTGTAAGGCGGAGCGAGTATAGAAAACCCGCCCAACCGTGTCAAGGTGTAAATGCCGTTTTCCGTCGCTGGTTTAATTAGGGACACTTCCCTATTTTTTTCCATTAAAATAGAAAATAGGGAAGTGTCCCTCGTATATTGAAAGTTAGCACACATTGTTTGTTTGAGAGTTTGTTCTTTTTTGGTAAAACCATTTCAGTATGTCGGAAGAGAAGGTCTGTCCCTTGG
>JAFDBG010000004.1 GCA_019313385.1 Deltaproteobacteria bacterium
GCAGGCGGTACATGCCGGGATGGTCCGGGTCGGGCTCCACTTCCATGGGGTCAAATTTGAAGCCGTCTCGGAGGTTTTCGGCGAAGGTGGCTATGCGCTTCGGATCGATTGACTCCCTCGGATAGATGTCTTCATCAAGGATGATTGAGGAGATGGGGATTGTGGTTGTTTGTTGAGTCATTTATTCCTTTAGACGCGATTAACTGAACAAGTGATAGTGATTTTGACAAACCCAAGGCCACGATTGATAATCCTCAGCCCAAAGACCCACATTCCACCGCGGACTACCTTTTTTGAAAGGGATTCTGGCTCATGGCTATTATTCATGTTGGTCATTTCATTGTTGTCTGGTTTCTATAGTTATGCCTTGGCATTGAGATCTGCCCTTGCCTCCACTTCACTCACTTCTATCGTGGGGATCATAATGATTATTGCGGTCAAAAACCAGAAAGGCTCCATGATACGTACGATAACAAAGGTGTTCGTCCCGATGGCGTGGACCAGCATAGCCACAAACCCCGCCATATATCCAAGAGAAATACCACTGAGAAAGGGATCAGAGGTATTCCGATATGTACTCAATGCGTGTCTGTATATGGAAAAAATCAGCGCCAGAAACGCGATAAGTCCTAAAATTCCAGTTTCAACCAAAACCCTCGGATACTGTGCGTCCACAAAACCATAGCCGGTGACCCCATAACCGAAAATCGGATGTTTGATAAAATCCTTTGTCAGAACCTTTTTCCACGAGTTTAATCTGGCGGAAGTGGATGTATCGATCCTGACACCCCCCACCTCTATCTGTCCCATCTCTCTTCGCTGGGTAACTGTAAACATTGCTCTTTCTTGTACCGCCTTCGGCATAAGAAATGGAGAAATTAGCGCAATAATAATCAGCGGAACAATGATCACCAGTTTCTTTTTGCTGAAATAGATCAGGGTAAGCAGCATAGGCACCACAGTCAGCCAGGAGCTCCTGGAAAGGGTTGCCAGAAGCGAAATAGCAATCAAGACCACCAGGACACCTATGAGTGCTTTTAGCTTCATTGAATCTGATGTTACAAGAAGGCCAAGTGTAATCGAAAGCATTAAAACAAGATATCCACCAAGCGTATTCGGCTCACCCATTTCACCTTCAAACGGAGCCGTCACCCTGCCACCCGCGGGTATCTGCAGTATCGCGATAACGCAAATAACAAGACAAATTACCAGCATGGCCATAATAAAGTGCCTGATCTGCTCCTTGTCTCTCAGGTAATTAGCCACCATAAAATATATGATGAAATATTCAAAGTACTTTAAGACATAGAATAGCCCCGTCATCAAATTGAGTCTGCCCATTGCAAACCCGATCAGGGTTGATACAAGACAGACGACAATATAGTACGCGATTGGCCCGTTTAACGGGGTTTTCAGGAAAAGACCCAATTCCTTTTTTACCGCAGTTCTTGCAAACCAGCCAAGGCCTATAACTATCAGCAGAAAGTCATCAAGGCGAAAGGTTACACCACGTCCACCTGTTCCTTTACCCATCAAATCCCCGACTATAAACTCCGGGCTGAGGAGCATGGACGCGATAAGAAGATACAGCGCTACTTGTGCACTCAGGAAACTGGTAATAACAAGTACAAAAATTACTATCACGAGCAGGGATGTATATATGGATACTTCGGTAACGAGAAAAGCGCCAAGGCCTGTCAAGATGGCGATGGCAAGAAACAGAAATACTGATTCTGCTTTGATCTGTCCGTTTTCTGCTCTTATCATTTCACCGAAAGTTTATAAACCGCTTGCCATGTTAATATAAGCCTTTTGCTTTTGCCTTATCCTTATACTTTTTGATAAGATTATCAATATTCTCTTTCCCGGCCTTTTCAATCATGCCCTTTTCAATATCTTCCATCTTTTCACCAGCGATTCTGTCCTCCTGTTTTTGAATCGTTCTATCCAGAAAAGACGGAACCCTGTCGGTGACAAAAACCAGTACAAAGGCCAGTACCAGACAAATAACGGTGATTAGAAGCAGATATCGTAATTCATTTCTGAGGGTAGATTTTCTTTTTACCCTTATTTTCTTACGTTTTACCTTCATGCATATCTACTCAGTAAAATGAGAAGAAGAAACTTCGAAAATCTGACTGCCGGGATATTTCCTTGCCAACTTTTTTTCCCTCATAAATTTGACAGATTCATATCTCTTGTCAAATTGACCTATCAGGACGACATACCACTTCTCACCCTTTGTGCTGTTAAACTCAATCCAGTATGCTTCCATCCCATCTGATCTTAACTTTGATACAAGTCTCTCCGCCCTTTCCGTGTTGCGAAGCGAACCGACCTGTACAGCGTACCGCGAGGCACTTGCCGTCTTTTCTGTCTTGCCTGAAACATCAATTTCTGTCTGTTGCTTCAACGTCCCAATCTCGTCAACCGCGCTGCCGCCCTCCTCAGGGGCGGCACTCTTCTCCTCCACAACAGTACTTTCAACAGGACTTGAGGCGGGATGACTGGCAGGTTCTTCAACCACTGGCTCAGATTCCTCCGCAGAGGGGACAGGGAGGACTATCTCATTTTTACCTGGCACGACAATGTCAGCCTGCTGTTTTGATGATTCACTTCCGACGCTGCCGCCCCCTTCAGGAGCGGCACTCTTCTCCTCCACAACAGTACTTTCAACGGGATGACTAGCAGGCTCAACTACTGGTTCAGGTTCCTCCACAGGGGGGACAGGGAGGACTATCTCATTTTTACCTGGCACGACAATGTCAGCCTGCTGTTTTGATGATTCACTTCTGATGCTGACAACCTTTTTCTTGATGACAGGTTTCACGATAATGGCTTTGGTAAAAGAATCGCTGCCATGATTTGCGGGCAGAATAGTGGCAGGATAGGGCAATTTCAGGTAACCCATCTGATATGAAACAGCAATGCTTAAGAGCATTAAGGTAATTAGAAGAATGACTGATTTTACCGGTAAGGACTTTCCTTCCTTCTTTTTCCCTGAATCCTTCATGACAGGCGCGGATTTGTCTATCTTCTTTTTTTCGGGACTTTTCCTGAAAATGGCCGTCACGAACGTTGGAATCGATAACAATTTACTCAAGAATGACCCTGCCAGCTTTTCCCTGTCTTCTGCAGTGTAATAGTAATTATACTTGTAATAATCCTGACGGGTAAAATCAGGGCTTATGTCTGCCTTAATACCGTTAAGAACAATACCTATAACTTTTGCCTTGACATTATCGAGCTGAGATTTCGCCCTTTTCAGAACAGCCCGGGCAATCTTCCCTACGCGATACACCAGAATCACACTATCCACAACGGAAGCATAGATCGCTGCATCAGTCGCGGAAAGAAGTGGGGGAGCATCTAATAAAACCATGTCATACTCGAATCTTGCCTCTTTAATCAATTCCGCGAACCTGTGTGAACCGGCCAGTTCAGAGGGGTTAGGCGGGATTGTTCCACTTGTCAGGATATAAAGATTATCCATTCCGGGAGTCTTCATAATATCATCCATGCTCATTTTACCTGTCATGATATCAGTGACACTCCTTACCGCATCGTCCAGTGAATAATTCCCTAATATCGCATCCGACAGACCGGGCACCAGATCAATGCCAAACACGCTGGCAACCACAGGCTTTCTCATGTCTCCATCAATAAGAAGGACTTTTTTGCCGGCCTGGGCCAAGGTAACAGCGAGATTGATTACTGTTGTAGTTTTACCTTCCCTGGGAGAAGAACTGGTAAAGGCAATGGTCTTTATATTATCTTCCAGGCCTGCAAAGCTCAAATTGGTTCTGAGCGACCTGTAACTCTCTGCCAGCGTAGATTTGGGTGCAAAATGCGATACAATTCGCGTATACCTCTCCGCAGTTTTGTCGTCTATATCAATAGAACTTTCATTAAGAATTGTTGCCTTGATATCATGAAGACTGACATGGGGAATAATCCCAAGGACATTAACACCTGTAATTTCTTCAACATCTTCTATGGCGCCTATCGAGGTATCAAAAGTCTCCACCACAAACGCAAACATAAGACCCAGAATTAATCCGATAAGGGTCCCGACAGCGCCGGTTGCAGCTGTTTTTGGCGGATTTATGGGTGCAGTCGGTTCCAGTGCAGGCTTTACTATTTGAACCTCTTCAACTTTTTCGGCCTCCTGTATAAGCGATTCCTGATACTTCTTTTCTAACAGCATATAAATCTGCCTGTTGACCGAAACCACTTGCTCAAGTCTCGCCAACTCCAACCCTTTTTCCGGCAACGCCATAATTTGACCATCTAGCTCATCAGTCCTCCCCTTCATATCCTTTATACTGTCAGCAAGAGTCTTTTCCTGGGAAGAAAGCTGGGCAGACATATTCTTTACTATTTCGAGGACCTGCTTATTTATTTCTACAATCTGAGGATAATCCTCCGTATAAACAAGAAGCAGGGAATCTCTCTTTAACATGAGCTGAACAAGCCTGTCATTGAGGTTTTTATAGAGGCTTGAAGCCTCATTGATATAGAAACTGGTTTCTGAAGTCAGGGGCTTATTTTTAGCTCTTTCAAGAAATCCCTGTACTTTTTTTATCTTTTGATAATCTCCCTTCGCTTTCTCACTGGCAACCTTTAAGGCTGCCATCTGATTTAACATTGTGGAAGTCTGGGCACTCAGCGAAATCAGATTATTCTCTTCCCTGAATTTTCTGACCGCATCCTCGGCATCTCTCAATTTCTTTTTGATAACTGTCAACTGGTTCTCAATAAATTTTTTTGCCTCGAAGGCCCTCTTGTTAAGGTCCCGGACATGCCGCTCTTTGTAAACCCGGGCTATGGTATTGGCTAGCCGCTGGGCAAACACGGGATCTTCCGTGGTTACCATTATATTAATAATGTTGCTGTAGCCTTCCTGCTCTGTTTCTACGCTTTTTCTAAGATTCATCAGGATGCCCTGATATTTCTTGCTGGCACGCACTTCTTCAGATGGAAGACCGGAAGGTATAAGATTGAGACTCTTTGCGGCCGCCTCCACAATATAATAACTTTTTATTATGGCGGCCTGTGTCTGCATATAATCTGTTTGAGACCAGGAAACAGTTTGAACATAAAGACCTGTTACAGAGCCGCTTTGCTCAACCTTTACACTGGCTGCTGCCTGATACAAAGGAGCGGGCTGCGATATAATCGAAAACAAAAAGCTGAAGGCCCCCAGAGCAACAGTGGTGAAAACGATAATAAACTTTCTCCTTCTGATAACACGCCAGTAGTCCCTGAGGTTCAGATCATATTTTGTTGCCATATTGATAAAATTCCTTTGGCTGAGTAGTCAAATGGTCGACTATTT
Organism: Deltaproteobacteria bacterium; assembly: GCA_019313385.1. Lineage (GTDB taxonomy): Bacteria > Desulfobacterota > Syntrophia > Syntrophales > UBA2210 > UBA2210. The sequence goes on from JAFDBG010000004.1 coordinate 5,339, forward strand.
TTCTACCAGGTTGCTCAACTATTTATCTAATTAAGCTTGTTAAAACGAAGATGGGAAGCCTCGTTAAAATACGAGTCTCTGTACTTGCCGGGATACAGCATATAATCCAGAAGCGGTACTGTATTTGCTATAAATTCATTAAGATCGCCTATCGCTGTTCTTGGGACATAAACCACATCTCCATCCTTCAGCGGAATATTCTGAGCCATATCCCCTTTCTTTAATATTTCATTAAGATTTGCGGCAAGTATAATCGGCTTCTCCCGATTGTTCTCATAGCCCCTGATAATTTTTATATCCGAGTCCACGGCCAGCCTCGTTGTGCTGCCGGCAATGGAAATCGCCGACATAAGATCACTGGCATCCTTAAGCCTGTATATGCCCTGGGAAGCAACCTCTCCAAGGACATAAACCCTTTCTCCGTAAGTAGGCAGTTCCGGAACTGTTATGATATCGCCATTATCTACGATAACATTCTGACTGCTGTCCCCTTTGAACATGACATCATAAACATTGACGGTGTAACTTCTTCCCTTTCTTGCCACTTCCACCCGTCTGAGATCCGCGTTGGCATACTCCTGACCTGAAATCGCCCCGCCCGCAGTAACAATCAAATCAAGAACCGTCATTTTCCCCTCAAGGTTATAGCTGCCCGGCCCCGAAACTCGCCAGTCATATCTGTTGAGCTGCCCCATAAGCAGGGCGCTTTTGCTCTTGTATTCTTTTACAATAATCTCTATTCTCGGGCGTTTAATGTATTTTTTTAATGCATTCGTCAGCATTTCATCCACTTCATGGGCTGTATATCCGTCCACCATCAAATCATCAACAAAAGAAAATGAGATCCTTCCGTCAGGACGCACTATAGTATCATCTTCTTTAGAAACTTGACCCTCCGTGAATTTAATGGTCAGCTTATCACCAGAACCTATCTTGTACTCGGAAACACCTCGTCTCTCTGTAAACACACTGTTTTCTGTAACCTGGCTCATCCGGGCAACTTCTTTTTCCATCTCTTTTTCCCGCTGCACATCTACTTCTTCAGCTGCCTTTGTAGGCCTGAATTCCTTCACGGGTATCCCCCTTGCCTCGAAGGTACACGATGAAATAAGCATAATAGAGAAACCTGCGAAAAGCGCCAGAATTATATTTACTGTCCTGCAAACCATCGCCTTTTCTCCTTAAAATTGTCCTCCAATAAGGACATCTTCAAATAATTATTTTGAGACGTTTGTAAAACTTGCAAACGTCTCAAAACCCATCGCAGATGGATTTAACAACATGTTAATTTCAAAATAAAATTTAAGGGATGCCAGATAACACCACAGCAAAACAAAGTACACACCTCCCGTCACTAAACCAAAAAATCGAAGGAAAAGCAATATTTATCTTAAATTTTATCTTGAATTCGGAAAGGTTATCAGGTATGTCCACAATGCAATGCGATTGCATGGATATTATCTGACTTGGGGAAGGACCTTAAAATAGATCTACCACGTGCAAAATTTAAAATCTTATTATCTTATTGCAGATGGATTTTATAACATGCTAGTTTTAAAATAAAATTCGTAAAAAGTTTAAGGGAGTCTCCCCTCAAAGCGAAATATTTTGCAAAGGTCTCAATGGGGAATCTCTACCAAATGGGTTATTAAGATAGATAAAAGCTATGGTAAGATATTCCGATGTTATAAAAAAAGGCAACACAAGAAGGGGATCCGGCGAAAAAGGCCTGATGGATCACGAAAAGACTAACTATTCTAAACGTTTCAGCACCTTAAAAGAATCCGGCATACCTTCTGATTTAAACCCCATGCCCGCGCAAAAAGACACTGAAGACGTAAAAAAACTTCACTCAGCCATCGTGGATTATCTTGTAGAAGTTCAGGGTCGTGTAAAAAATGATGATCAGTTTGACATCATTCAGGCAATTGATATCATAAACCACATCATAAACACGCCCGGCTTGATCGAAAGATTCTATCAGTCAACAGCCCTATCTGACGATAGCGGCAACAAAGAAAACTACCTGATTCTGCATCTGATCAACGCCCTGATTTATGCCATCAAGCTTGGAGCAGGTCTGAATTATTCCAGGGATGAACTTCTCGAGCTTGGTCTGGCCGCAATCTTCTATGACATAGGATTCTTCAAGATGCCGGAAAGCGTAATAGAAAAAAAAGGGAAGCTTACAACGGCTGAGATAAACACTATAAGAAGCCATACTGAAATCGGGAGAAACATCCTGTCTCAGTTTCAGACCGAACATCCAATGCTGGCTCGTGTCGCCCTTGAACATCACGAAAGAGAGAACGGCAGTGGTTATCCCAAAGGGTTAAAAAAGGACGAAATATGCGAATATGCAAAAATAACAGGCCTGGCTGATACCTTTGATGCCATGATTCGCAACCGCCCCTACAGAAAAGCCCTCGCTCAGCATTTTTCAGTTAAAGAACTTGTTACATCAAAGAATTCCATGTTTTCTTCAAGGGTTATCAAGGTTTTTCTCGAGGAAATAGGTATTTTCCCTGTCGGAAGCTATGTCCGGCTCAATAATATGGAAATAGCCAGAGTAGTTGGAAACAGTAAGATCCACCCGCTGAAACCAACCGTTAAACTAGTCATTAACGGCAAGGGGGAAGATGTGCGCGGAGAAACCATAATCACCCTTGAAAAACATCCTCTTTTATATGTCACGGCGGCCGTTGACAGGGAAGACCTTCCTTCGGAACAGGTTGTTTAGGCTGCAGGTACCCTGCAGGGAATGCCCTTGGGATACTAAAGGCTATCAATAAAGGAGATTTTCACATAACCCTCATTTTTTGCTCAATTCTGGTCATTGCGAGAACCGGGTAAACCTTTACTTGTATAGCGGATTGAAGTGTTCCGGTTAGGGGTTTTTTGCCATGTTAATGAGTTGACAAACTCTCTTCAGATAAAGCTCCCAGACTTTGAGGTCCCGAGAAGACACAAAATTCTGTTTCAATATTTCCGGCCTTGGAAATAATGTTTCAAAGATGGAGTAAATCCGCACCCATAATCCCCTGTCGGGGGAAAAGAGAAAAAGGGCGGCCCATATGGGCAGGGATCCCTTTTTTAGTCTTTCTTTCAGCAGTCTCCTTTCCATAAAGTTGAGTCTTTCCAACTTCAATGCCCGGCTGACTTCCGGTGGGAAGAAAAAATCAAACAGATGGCGGATCAGGAAAAAGATATATGAAACAGATTTTTCCTGGCCCATATATCGGACTCGATTAATGAGCGCTTCCCAGTCAGACTTCTTCCAGTCGGCGAGCAGGCCTTTGATATCCACCAGCCAGATCATTCTTTCCGCATTGTGTTTTAGTGCATGAAGGCTCAAGATTATAACCTGATCATATTTGTTTAAAGACAGGACGTCCTCGCCCTCAAAGTCCATACTCCGGGCATTCGTATAGAAATGACTCTGTCCCCGGGCAAGAATAAACTTTCGCGCCCCAATGCGTTCAGCCCCTAAAATGTGGGAGTGAAGATCGATGGTGGTGCGCCTCCTTCGGAAAGTACCCGGATAAGCAGGATCGCTCTGGTAGCCCAAGGCAGTCAGTGTCTGGATAATTTCCCTGTGATCCCTGCCGGGTATCCAGAGATCGATGTCGGTCAATTGCCTCAAACCGATATCGTGATAGACCTGTTTCAAAAGAATTATCCCCTTCAGCGGGATAACCTTTATCTTTTTTTGATTGAGCTGATGGAGAATTTCTTTGAAATCATGGAGCAGCTTGAGGTTAAAAACAACATTTCCGTGGTAGAGATTTCGAAGCGTTTCTACCTGCCGCTTATCGAGGATATCCAGCAGATTTGATTTAGTGAGACTTTTATAGAGAAAGCCGGCCAGTCCTCCGTCAAAGGCCGTACCGATCAAATGGTCCACATCCATGCACCGGAGCATAAGACGCTGCAATTTTTGCTGTTGATACGAGTCAGGATATAACTCGGCTGAGCAGGCCAGTATTTTTTGTTCAAGAGAAGTCATTTTTATCTATTCACCGCATAAACGCGGGACTCGCAGATGATATTTTTATGTAACTACTCAGGTAGATAGGCTGTAGGCTGAAGGCTGTTAGGCTGTTAGGGAGATTCGAGAATACCGCAAATTTTGAAGCCACGTTTGGCACAAGAATCTACTGTTTCTCTGCCAAAGCGCCGCAATTGCGCTCTTCCGGCCACTTCAGCCTTCAGACTAAACAGCTTCAGCCTGACTACGTGAGTAGTCACCACTGATACATGCATCTGGTTGAGGGAGAGATCCCTCATCCACAAAGAGGCGGAAAGGCCGCCGGATAAACCACTCGTTTTTGCCCGGCAGGAGGCGCCCGATCACATGTCCTGCCATGAGAAGCTGAAACTCCACTCCGTCGGAACGGCTGAAAGAAAGAACCCGCATACGCATTCCATCCGGCAACCATCGCCTGAACAGTCCGGTTTCAGCCAAACGATGATAGACAGGATTCAGAAAGGAAGATATCACCGAATCGATGTTGCAGAAAAATCTGACTGCGGACGCATATAACAGGCCCCTTGTTCCACCATATATTGCCAGAAGCCGATTTCCCCTTCGCGCTCGGGCTACACGCCCGACAATACGATCAGGGCTTAGTGACCAGGGATCGGCATCGTTATTGTTGTCGCCGCGTGTCATTACCCCATGGTCGGAGGTGGAAACAACCCTGTGAACAACCATGTCGTTGCTGCCCGGTGGAAAAAATACGATGACATCTCCACGTCGAATCTGATCACCTTCGCCCGGCGATACATGCATTATGTCAGACGCCTTTAAAACAGGGTGCATGCTTGAACCGGTGTAAACCATTTTTTGGGGGGCATATCCGCTCATGTCAGAGAACCTTTTCTATCTCGTCCCAGAAATAACCGTTAAGGCTGTTTCGGAGAATATGAGCAGGAACAGTCCTGGCCATATCACTCGCGTTATCAAAAATTTTCTTCTTTATATCTGTCTTTTCTTTCATATCCATGTGCCACCAGACTGGATTAATCGCCTCCGCGCATGAATCATTAATACGCACAGCCGCCTGTCCCTGGCCTATGGGAACAACTCTATCGGAAGTGGCCTGTTCTATAAAAAAAATCGCGGCAAGGGGAACATAATGTTGGATATTCCAGTTCTGTTCCGATCCATGCCAGAGGTGATCGCTCCAAGTGGGGACAGGGTGAGCCAGGTATCTGTTTTGATCATCCGGCACGACAAGGGACTGATCATCACTCAAGACATGCCAGGCAGGAGGAAGACGGCGAGACAGGGTGGATTTCCCCGCGCCTCCCGGACCGGCAAGCAACACTCCGCTCCCGTTTCGCTCTATGAGAGCCCCATGCAGAATAAGCCCCCCGGAATCGAACGATCTTAAGTATATGCCGTAAAGGGCAGTCCACATTTTTACAATGTCAACCCTGTGACTGCGGGCAGGCTCTATTTCACAGACAATATCCGGTGTCCCCTTATGCGTCCAGAGCCTGAGCGCCCCGAAATCCACGCCATTCCATCCGTCAGTTGGAAGATCCGTCTTTATCTTCGAGAATATGAGGGGATTTGGCTCATTACATTCGTCTTTCTTCCAACGCCCCGGGACAAAGAACATCCTGGTACTGCTGCGGCTCATATCCCGATCGTCAGGATTCAGTCCGATAATCGTGGCGAATTTTTGTACCCATGACCTTGTCTTCGGCGTGGCCATAAAGGACCAGCAGATGCCATTGCCCAGTTTCAGAAGGAATTGTGTGTCGGATGTTTCATCTTTCAAACTCAAATTGACCTTGTTTTTATTTTGCCAGACTTCCAAGGCTGCAACCCCTTGAGGCAGATGCCCCTGCCCGGCATTTCCCTGCGGCGGATGACCCATTCTTGCAATTTCCTGGAACAGGTCCTCCTCCTCCTACACCCGATCCGAGGCTGCATTTCTTAGCGGCGGAAGCTCCCGATTTACAGTTTGTAGCCCCCTCGGCCCTGTCTCCCAAGGCGAAATCTATCAGGACAGGTTTCTCATAATTCATGACATTTCCTCCTTTTTTAAACGTGTCTCCGAAAAAAGCCCCTTGCTGTTTGCCTCGTGGCAGTACCAGAAGGGCGCCCAGAGGTTTTTGTTCAGATAGTAATTCTGGGCAATACAGTTTCCCCGACAGATGCTCTTTAAAAGACATTTTCCGCAGATGCCCTCGAGACGATCGGGGAGACCCTCGCGAAGCTCCCGGAGTACGGGGGAATTGTTCCAGACATCGTCGAGGCGATCAATATCCGCATGCCCGAAGACAAGCTCGGGCACCGTCTTACCGATACCACACAGAGAATATGAACCATCGGCAAGGACACCAAGAATGCCGAGAATGCCGCATGTATCGCATCCTGTGCCGCTGTTTCCAAACATCTTACTCAGGGGACGGAAGGCAGGCGGATGATCAAAGATGAGCGGCAGGTTTGTGGAAGCGGAGAGGGTATTTTCAACCCACCGCCCGAGCTCTATAAGCTCCTCTATTTCCAGAGTTTCCCCTGCCTCGTGCATCTGTTCTCCTCTTGCCACGGGTTGCAAGACATTAAATTTGACTGAGCCTGCCCCCATTGATTCCGCCAGGCGCACAACCGCCTCGATCTCGTCTCTGTTGCAACGCGCCACCGTCATGATGAGCTGCGGTTCAATGCCGGCATTTACGAGATTACTGATTCCATCGACAGTTTTTTCGAAACATCCGGAAACGCCTCGCACCCACTCGTGAATTTTCGCATCCGCGGCATCGAGGCTCACCGCCACAAAAGGGTCCTCACACGACGCCATTATTCGAGCAAGTTCACCTGTGCACAAAAGACCGTTGGTCTCTACAACCAGTCTGAGGCCGCCGGTACGAATCTCCTCCAGGATTTCACGAATTTGCGGATGGAGCAAAGGCTCGCCGCCGGTCAGTTTGACTGCTGACAACCCCAGTGGTCTGGCCTGCTCTACTATGGATTTGAAAAGGTTCAGAGAAAGGCTGGGATAAGTATGAGTGTCGTCCTCGTATTTCGGGGCAAGCCAGCAATGACGGCAGCGAAGATTGCACCCCTCCGTCAGGTAAAAGTAGATCTGATTCAGGGAAAATTTTCGTTCTTCTTTTATGGCTGTCATTTTATTCACTGTCCACTGTCCACTGTCCACTGTCCACTGTCCACTGTCCACTGTCCACTGTCCACTGTTCACTACTGTTACAGGGAAGTTTTCCGCCCTCTTTTAAAAAATCCCTCAGGCACGCGTCAGGACTTGGGTGATTTACCTGACCTGTAATCGTATAGGCCAGCGCGGGACAATTACCGGTGCAATAAGGGATATAATCGCAACCCCTGCAGAAGTCGAAATCACTGAGGGGAATAGTATATCGATTCCTCAGCCGTTTCAGTTCAGGATGGTGTTGCCATATCTCTTTGAGATCACTTTTGCCCACGCGCCCCAACTCTATATGGCTTAACTGGGCGCACGGAACTATTGCGCCGTCTGCGCGGACCGCAAGACTGCTCGTATGGCAGCCGCATCCGGTAAGATATCCTCCCCCGGGAAGGTTCTCTTTACCTTCACAACGGGCCTGTTCCATCATCATCCAGTTTATCGCTTCAGCCAGAGGACCTGCCGTAGCGCCAATTCGCCCATTGTACTCCCTGTTCAGAGCCAAGAGACTTTCCATGGCAAGGGTTCGTTCGGGAACGCTAAGTTGAACCTCTTCGGCATTTTCCCGGCAGAGTCCCATAAAAGAAACCGCGTTGGTTGTGAATTCAGTAAAATCGAAGTCTTCCAGTAAAAACCGGGTTATTTCCTCAAGCTTATGTACGTTCTCTTTATGAATGGTAACTCTTACAGACACCGGAACACTGTGTTTCCTTAAAATTTCAATTCCCTTCACAGCCCTGGAGAAACTGCCCTTGCCCCTGAAAACATCGTGTGTCGGGGCATCAGAACCATCAATAGAGACCTGAACACCATCACAGCGGCGAGTTGAAGCTAAGAAAATAGCCATCTCGTCTGTAATCAGTGTTCCGTTGCTCAATATATTGAAGCGCATCCGGTTTTCGACGATTCCTTCAATGAGTTCAGGCAAGTCCCTGCGGTAAAAAGGCTCCCCACCCTGAAGGCAGACCGTCATAATCCCGCAGCGATTCAGCTCCTGAAAGAAATCCAGCCATTCTTCTGTGGGCAGGTCCCGGCTGACATCCCCCTCGCTGCTGAAATGAGAGCAGTATTTGCACCGCAGATTGCAACCATTTGTAATATCTAAATCCAAAGACCTCGGAGTGCTCATTATCCTCATAAGATATTATCCCCCGGCAACTTCGAAACCGGCCAGGCCCCGTTCTGTCAGCTCCTGAATTAATTCCTTGAGATCATTTCCCGCTTCTTCGGGCACATTCTCACACTCTCCATGCAGCTTTTTCAGTATGTCATTCAATGTGTGAGAGCCGTCAAGAAGTTTCCATATAAAAACACCCGTTGGATTAAGACCCATACCTTTGCCGGTGTCAGGGTCAAAGAGTATTGCCCAGTCATCGAACTCCTCGCGAAGCACGATTAAGGGATTGGCCACCGGCCTGGTTTTCTCTGTTATTATCATATGTTTCCCCGTTGCCTCCTTCATACAATCTAATCAACATCCAGTACAGCCTGTTTGACAACCTCAGGATCAACAACCTTTGCCTTTAAAGCAAATCCTGTCATAAGGCTCGTGTCGCAAACGTTATTTATCACCCTGGGTATTCCACCCGTGTAAGAGTATATCTCATTCATAGCCTGCGGGTTAATTATACTGCCATCTGAACCGGCCTTTTTGAGGCGGGCATCTACATATTTTATTGTTTCATCAAGACTCAAAGAATTCAAATGATATTTTACGGCAATCCTCTGATTCAGTTGTTTAATATTCTTAACGATATCCCTCAGCTCCGGCTGACCAAGCAGGATAATGGTCAGCATGAACATGTCATTCAGCTGGAAATTCAGCAACAACCGTATTTCTTCAAAGGTTGCAGTGGAAATCAGATGTGCTTCGTCAAATATCAGCAGTGTCATCTTGTCATTTCGGAGGTTCTCCAGTACTCTTTCATTCAATAATTTCAAGAGGGAAGACTTTGGCAAATCCATATCCGGATCCAAACCAAGACTGTGGAGAATTTCTCTTAAGAAATCTACAGGCTCAAGAGTCGGATTGGTCATTAATCCTATATCAAACTTTTCATCAGGAAGCTGCTGTATCAGCACCCTGGTCAGCATCGTTTTCCCACTGCCAATCTCCCCGGTAATCAAGACTATACCCTTGTTCCGTTCTATCGCGTACAGGAGCCGGGACAGCGCCTCTTCGTGCTCGGGAGAATAATACATAAAGGCCGGATCTGGAACATTTTCAAAAGGGAATTTCTTAAGACCCCAGTATTCTAAATACATCTCAGCACTCCTTCAATAGCCAGGTATATTTCCGCAAAACAAAGCCTGTAGTGATAGCTTGAAAGCTTGTAAGGGTCCCTGATATCATCCACATCACCGCTGTTCAACTGGGTGCAGCCACTGGAAAATGGTTTTAAGAGAAAGGTCTTCTCTTTTGCTTCGGGATAGTTTTCAATGATCGTCTTCTGGTGCTGTTGCTCCATCACAAGTATCATGTCGGTTTCAGCGATCATATCCTCTGTCAATATCCTCGATTTATGGCCGTAGCCATTAAACCCCTTTTCTTCCAGAATATCAACAGTCCCTGGATCGCCCGGGGCACCTTCCATATCAAAAAGGGAAGCCGATGACACCTCAATGTCGCCGCGGCCATTCTCCTTTGCCCTTTTCCTGAATATGCGCTCCGCCATAAAGCTCCGGCAGATATTGGCGGTGCAGACAAACAGAATTTTCATAAACTTATTTCCTGTTTCCTGTGTATTCCAGGGCCTCTTTTACATCCTGTTTTAATTCAGTATCCATCAGGACATTCCTTATCTCGGTTTTTGTTCTGGTAAGAGTGTACTCTACCCCCTCCTTGATATTTCTTTTAATCCCCTCGACAAGGACCGGGTCTGTAACTATCTGGCGTATTGTATTCGCGGCATTTCCCTGGGCATAATCTATCATTTTTTTACCACCATAGCTGATAAAACTGAAACAGATAAGAACCGTTATGATGACTACAATTCCCCAGGGAACAGCCCTTGCAAATTCCCTTACAAAAACACCCTTTGTCCCATTGTCTCTGTTCTCTCCCATTTCCCAATCCTCCTCTCATAATATATTTTCTGGCAGTTTAGCAAATCCGTGAAAATAATCAAGAATAATAATAAAATGCGAATTGACCCCGGGAAAACCCGAATTAAGGGTTTTTGGGATATTCCTTCTTGAAGACCAAAGGAATGCTGTGATAAGAGGGCATCCGTATCGAAATGAGATTTTCAGATCAAGGAGGTTATGCCCCGGGATGCAGGAAGTTGATATCATCATATCAGGAGGAAGAATCCTCACGTCGGACGAAAAAGATTCTATTATTCACAGCGGCTCTATCGCCATAGATGGAGATACGATTGCTGGTATCGGCCGGTCAGAAGATATGGAAACGCGCTTTTCAGGCCGCAGGACCATAGATGCCCGCGATTGTTTGGTCATGCCCGGCCTCATAAACAGCCACACCCATGCGGCCATGACATGCTTCAGGGGCATAGCGGACGACATGGAGCTGATGGACTGGCTGAACAATTACATATTCCCCGCTGAGGCCAGAAATGTTGATCCGGAACTGGTCTGCTGGGGCAGTATGCTCGCGTGCGCTGAAATGATAAAATCGGGTACAACAACCTTCTGTGACATGTACCTGTTCGAAGATGAAACCGCCATAGTCGCCAGGCAGGCCGGAATGAGATGTCTCCTTGGAGAAGCACTCTTTGATTTCCCCTCGCCAAACGCAAAAAACCCTGAGGATGGATTCGCGTACACTCGCATGCTTATCGAGAAGTGGGCCGACGACCCCCTTGTCAATATTATGGTTGAACCGCACTCACTGTACACATGTTCCCCCCAACTTATTAAAGACGCCAAGGCGCTGGCTGATCAATACAACGTCCCCTTCGCAACCCATTTTCTTGAAAACAGGGGGGAAGCAAAGCAGTTAAAGGAAAAGCTCGGCAAAAGGGCAACTGCATTTTTAAGGGATATCGGCTGTCTTGATGAACATTTTTTCGCCTTCCACTGTGTTTGCATGGATGAGGAAGACATAAAGATCTTAGCCGATCACGGCTGCAAGGTAGTTCATAATCCCGAAAGCAATATGAAACTGGCTTCCGGGGCAGCACCCATATCAAGCATGCTGAAGCATGGTATCACTGTCGGTATGGGAACCGACGGCTGTGCCAGCAACAATAATCTCGACATGTTCGGTGAGATGAGCACGGCCGCAAAGCTTGAAAAAGCCGAAAGTCTCGACCCAACGGTAATGTCAGCGAAAACAGTAACACGGATGGCAACTCGAAACGGCGCCCGGGTGCTGGGAATGGGAGATATCACAGGATCATTGGAGACAGGCATGAAGGCGGATATTATAATTATCGACCTGAACAAACCCCACCTTACTCCGATGTATGATGAATATTCCCACATCGTCTATGCTGCGGGAGGATCAGACGTGGAGACTGTGATTATAAACGGCAGGATAGTGATGGAAAACCGCAGGCTTCTTACAATCAACGAGGATGAAACCATGCAGAGGGTAAGAAAGATAGCGGAGAGAGTTAAGAAAAGTCTGGAAACATAGGGATCAGGCGCTAAGCTGTATAAAAAATGTGTCTCAGGTGGGTAGGCTGTAGACTATCTACTCGGGTTATTTAGACTGTAGGCTGAAGGCCTTTAGATTACAAAAAACAATAGCCTTTAGCCTATCTATCTTCAGTCTAATCCCGATTCGTCGGGACAGACTGACTACGTGAGTAGTTACAAAAATTGTTATAAATTATTGACATAACAGCTGCTCTTATAATAGGAAAGGCTTTGCCGGGCAAAAATAGTGAACAGGGACGACTTCAGTCCCTGCCCGTACAATAAAAAGCACTGGGTGGTTTTTGATACCTGATCAGTTGCCGGGAATAAATCGTACAAGAGATAAGCGTGGAAATAAGGAAGGTATGCGTTTTGGGTGCAGGTCTGATGGGCAGCGGCATAGCCCAGGTTTGCGCGCAGGCTGGTTATGATGTCTCCATGAGGGAGATAGAACAGCCTTTTATTGACGGCGGGATGAACACGATAAAGAAAAACCTCAGCCGCGACGTGTCAAAGGAGAAAAAGACACAGGAAGAGGCAGACGCCATCATCGGAAGGCTTAAGCCCACTCTGGATTTGAAAGAAGCTGCCTGTGACGCCGATATAGTGGTCGAGGTGATTATAGAGGTAATGAATGTAAAGAAGAAGGTGTACGCCGAGCTGGAAGAGATAGTGCCGAACCGGTGCCTCTTTTTCACCAATACACCCGGTCTCAGCATCACGGAGATGGCATCCATTACAAAAAGACCCGACAAATTAATAGGCACCCATTTCTTCAATCCCGTGCCAGTTATGCGTCTTCTGGAAATCATAAACGGTTATGAGACCTCCGAAGAAACACTGAAGGTCGCGAAAGGATAGGGGGGGAAGATCGGCAAGGAGGTCATTATCGTAAAGGAAGCGCCCGCCTTTGCCGTTAACAGAGTCCTGTGCACCATGCTGAATGAGGCGTTCTACGCCCTGGGCAAAGGAATCGCAAGCGCGGAAGACATAGACAAGGGAATGATATCGGGATGCAACCACCCGATCGGACCCCTGGCGCTCTCCGATCTTGTTGGCCTGGACACACTTCTACGTGTAATAGAAGGGCTCCACGAAGAGCTGGGTGACAAATACAGACCCGCGCCCATATTAAGGCAACTGGTAAGGGCAAAACTATACGGCAGGAAAAGGCGTGTACGACTACAGCGAATAACAGGGGTAATTTGTTAGCAAACAGCAGGAGAAAAGAATGGACTTTGAACTGCCCGAAGAAATGAGGATGCTACAGGATATGGCGCACAAGTTTGCCCAGGCAGAAATAGCGCCTATCGCGGAGGAATGTGACAAGGAAGAAAGATATACCCCAGAGATTCGGAAGAAAGGCGCGGAAAACGGCCTTGTCTGCGCGTGGGTACCGGAAGAATACGGGGGATCAGGCGTTGGAATACTGGGAAACGCCCTGGTAACGGAACAGGTCTCCAGAGTTGACATGGGCGTCGGCCTCAATGTAGTGGCGGCCGGATTTGGATGTGAAGCGATTTATTACTTCGGGACGGAAGAACAGAAGAAAAAATATTTGCCTCCTGTGTGCAGGGGCGATCAGGTGAGCGCGGGCGCATATACGGAACCGAACGCCGGAACAGACGTGGCAGGATATGGAACAAGGGCTGTAAAAGACGGTAGTGACTATATAATCAACGGGAGCAAGATGTTCATTACAAATGGAACCGTCTGCGACTGGATGGTATGCCAGTGCATCACAAACCCTGACGCCAAGACACATCACAAATTCAGCCAGACAATAGTGCCTTCCGACACCCCCGGCATCACGCGAACCAAGATTCACGGCAAGATGGGAATCAGAGCCAGCGATACCGCTGAGATCTTCCTCGAAGATGTCCGGGTGCCCCAGGAAAATCTGATCGGTGAAGAGGGAAAAGGGTTTCACCAGTTAATGCATTTCTTTGATATAACGAGGATCATGGTAGCCGCGCAGGCTCTCGGAATTTCTCAAGGCTGCCTCGATGAAGCCGTAAAGTATTCCAAGGAAAGAACCGCTTTCGGTAAACCGCTCGGCGCCTTTCAGATTACAATGCAGAAGCTGACAGAGATGGCGATCAGGGTAGAAGCTTTGAGGAACCTCGTTTACAAAGCCGCGTGGTCAGTGGACTCTGGTCACCCTGATTTTCACCTCGGAGCAATGGCCAAATATTACGGTGGTCAAACCGCAGTATTCTGTGCTAATGCCGCCGTTGAAATCCATGGAGGATATGGCTACATAGAAGAATACAAAGTACAGAAGTGGTACAGAGACGCCAAGATACTTGAGCTGTACGAAGGCACGAAGGAAGCTGAAATCATGACAATCGGCAAGGTTTTGCAATCCAGGTAATGCGAAGTTAGTGGTTTCTTCCCGGCATCAGGGAAGGAGCCACTTCCCCAATATACGGAAAATCAATATAAGAACTATAGAGAGGTAAAAGACATGGCCCTTACAAAAGCGGAACTCGCCAGGAATCTGCATGCCTGCACGGGATTCTCAAAAGAAAAGAGTGTAAAAATAGTGGAAAGCACACTCGAACTTATGAAGAAGGAACTGGAAGAGGGAAGAGACATCCTTATATCCGGATTCGGCAAGTGGTCGGTCAAGGCGAAAAATCCTCGCAGAGGCCGAAATCCCCAGACAGGAAAAGAGCTGACACTGGACGCGCGCCGGGTGGTCACCTTCAGGTGCTCCAGAAAATTGAAAGACAGCGTGGATTCCTGAGGCTCAAGCTTATCCCCATACACATAAAACATCACAACAGATATGTTTGGGCATACGCTTGTCAGGCAGATACACCACAAACATCCAACTTGCCGGCCGGTATGTCACCTGTAGCACAATGAATGGCAAAACGGAGGGTGACAAATGGGTCATTCCGATAAAAAAGACACTAGTTTCAATAGCTTCCTTGACGCTGAGATCGTAAAGAAAGACAATGCGGAGGAGACCATGGAAAGCAGTGTCACCCCCCCTGTCGAACCATCCAGGGGGGAGCTGGAAAGGAAGTCCCTGCTGTTGCCTCGGCTGTTCAAACATCAGGATCTTACAAAGCCTCCTAAATCTTCTTCCAGGATAAACAAGGAAAAACTTACCAACACTATAAATCACATTAACTTCATCAACGGATACCTGTGGACCCACCTGAAAGATCCACGGTATGAAGAAGATATCTTCGTCCGGGCCTGTCCACAGCCATGCATGGGAGAAAGCATAACCTGTCAATGGTCAAAAGAAAACACAACAGGTTTTGAGAACTATCATTTTCTGAATCTGCTGATTGACAACGGCATATCGGCAATAGTAGTGCCGGCAAAGTTGTTGAATGTCAGCAGGAACTGTTTTACAATTCACATGCCTGAGACAGGCTATGTTCTTGGAAAACGACAGGTCAAGCGATACACATGTCACGAGGTTACCTCCGAGCTCAGTCAAAGCGGGTTTCTGGCCAGAGGCGATCTGCTGGATTTCAGTCCCCTTTCTTTCCGTGTCAAAGTTACGCCTGACTTCGGCGGGTCTTTTCACTGGTTGAATCAGGATGAACCGCTTACCCTTAATCTATACCGGGGTCAAAGGATCATCTTCTCCGGCTCTTGCCGGTTCATTCATCAGACGGGCAACATGTCTGTGAAAGAAATCGTGGTCGCCCCTCTGGTGGGACAATTCAACCGTTTTAAGGGCAGAAAGATACGCAGCCCCAGGATGCGACTGGCACCGTCGTCCAGCATAAGCTTTGAACATCCCCTTTCCGGGAAGGGGGTGCAGCGTGACATATATGATTTCTCCGTTACCGGGTTCTCGGTACACGAAAGAGACGATGAGGCTGTTCTGATCCCTGGCATGATCATCTCTAAACTCAATATAAACTACTCAGGCGCAATGACCATGCCGTGTACCGCGCAGGTCCTGTACCGTCGAAAAGAAAAAAAAGGTCTGTTCCGCTGCGGCCTGGTAATCCTGGACATGGATGTTACCAATTACGGAAGGCTGAGTAATATACTTGGTAACATGACAGACGCGAACGTTCATGTCTGTGACGAAATAGACATGGATGCCCTGTGGAAATTCTTTTTCGAAACCGGCTTCATTTATCCCGGAAAGTACAATCTTATCGAGCGCCACAGGAATGATTTCAAGGAAACTTATCGCAAGATCTATCAGGACAAACCGGAGATTGCCTCTCACATGACCTATCAGGAAAACGGTCAGATATACGGTCATGTTTCCATGGTAAAGGCGTACGAACGCTCTTGGATGGTTCATCATCTTGCCGCAAGACCGGTGCCGGGAACCAGAAAACATACAGGGGTCCCATTGTTAAAGCAGATAATACACTACTTTGAGGGATTCTACCGGCTGCCGGCCTTTAAGATGGACTACTGGATTTGTTATTACCGCCCCCAGACCAAATTCATGGATATGTTCTTTGGAGATTTTGCAAGACATTTCAGGAACCCAAGGGGCTGTTCACTGGATCTCTTCGCTTACAAGAATCATCCGACAGCGTCTCCGCAGGGACAACTCCCCGGCGGGTGGCTGTTAAGGGAAGTTGAAACCTCCGATCTGTTCGAACTCGAACGCTTCTACAGGAACAGTTCCAACGGACTGCTTCTCGATATACTTCGTCTCGGACACGAGGCCTCCGGTGATGAATCACTGGAAGAACTGTACAAACGTTACGGATTAACAAGAAAATGCAAGGCATATTCCCTCACCTATATGCACGAATTGAAGGCTGTTTTCATCGTCAACCAGTCAGACTTGGGGCTGAATCTGTCCGAGCTCCTGAACGGCATCAAGATCATAATAACCGATTCAGCATTTTTGCCCTGGGACGTTTTGTCCAGCGCGGTCGCCCGTCTGACGGAGGTATATGAGGTTGAAAAAGTTCCCCTTCTTATATATCCTCACACATATCTGGAAGACAGGGACATATCCTGCGAGAAACAGTATATAATGTTTATCATGGATATGCAGTATGGAAAAGATTTCCTGGACTACATGAAGGGAAAACTGAAGGCAAAAATCAGATTCCTCATCAGATTCCTTATCAGGAGATACCTGACAAAATGAACGATACTCCGCTTTACAATATAAAAATCGTGAAGATATACATAGAGTACATAAACAAACACTATCCAAAGATAGACCTTCCCCCTCTTCTGAAATATGCGGGGATTACCACATATCAACTGGAGGATGCCGGACACTGGCTTACGCAGGACCAGGTTGATCGCTTCAATAAAATTATCGTCCAGAAAACGGGTAATCCCCACATCGCTCGAGAAACAGGGCGTTATTCCGGTCTTTCCAAGGCAGGTCTGCCCATGCAGCAATACGCCCTCGGGTTTATTACCCCCGCAACCGCATACGCGGTGCTGGAGAAATTATACAACCAGGTAAGTCGTGCATGTACACTCACCACAAAACGACTTGACAATAATAGCATCGAAATAACTGTAACCCCGAAAGAGGGCGTTGTCGAAAAACCCTTCCAGTGCGAAAACAGGATGGGAACATTTGAGGCAGTCGCAAGGATGTTCACAAACCGGTTTGCCAGGATTGACCACCCAACATGCATGCACAAGGGGGGGGATATCTGTTCATACATTATCACCTGGAAAAAAACTCCTTCGTTGATATGGAAGCTCATACGCAATTATACGAGCATTCTCAGCGTCATATCGTGCCTCGGCCTCTTTTTCATACTGCCGGTCGTGTACTGGATAAGCCTGACGCTTTCATGCTCCCTGTTTATAACAGGCATCTCCGCTTACTCGGAACACCTGGAAAAGGAAGAGTTTCGCTCAACGCTCAAAAGCGACAGCGAAATAGCCGGCGACCTTATGGAACAGACCAATGTCCGATATAATAACGCCCTGCTTATACAGGAGATAGGCCAGGGCACATCCAGCATACTGAATCCCGATCAACTCCTCTCCTGCACTATGGATGTCCTCCGAAAGCGCCTCGGTTTCGACCGCGGAACGATCATGCTCGCCGACGAAGAGCGGCTTCATCTCACATACGCCTCGGGATACGGATACAGCTCCGACCGGGAGAACTTGGTGCGACATACAGTTTTCCATTTGGACAAACCCGATTCGCTCGGACCGTTTGTGATGGCCTTTAAGGAACAGAGGCCTTTTCTGATAGACAATATCAATAACATCAAGGGGTACGTTACGCCGAAAACACTCGAATTTATGAAAATGCTGGGAGTAAAATCGTTTGCCTGCGTGCCCATAGTATATGAAGGAAGGTCAGAGGGAGTACTGGCCGTGGAAAACCTGCAAGCAGAAAAACCCTTCAGCCAGAGCGATATAAACCTCCTTATGGGCATAGCGCCCCAGATCGGTATCAGCATGAACAACGCCAAAGCATACCAGAAAATCAGACAGAGCGAGGAACAGTTCAGGTCCCTGGGAGAAAACGCCCCGGACATCATCTATACGTTGGATGCGGATGGGGCCTTTAGCTACATCAATCCCGCGTGGGAGAACATACTGGGGTACGAAAAAGAAGAAACTATAGGGAAATATTTTATAGACTTCGTCGAAAAAAAAGATGTCAGGCGTTTTGCAAGGCATTTTGAACAGGTAAGGAGCGACAAGGAAACCATCAAGAGCTTTACGGGCGTGCTTCTCACCAGGGATGGAGGAAAGCGCATCTTCAATATAAGCTGTTCTCCAAACCTTGATCCAGAAGGTGAAGTGTCCGGGGCGATAGGAACCATAAAGGATATTACCGATCTTGAAAAGAGCGTGGAGGTGCTCAAGACAGCCCTGCAGAGCACCATCGACGCTATGGCGGTTATTGTGGAATCGAAAGATCCTTACACGTCCGGCCACCAGAAAAGGGTGATGGGTATCGCCGTTGCCATTGCCGAAGAAATGAATCTCGAGGAAGATAAAATCAGCGGTATTCGAATGGCCGCCATAATCCATGATATCGGAAAAATAAATATTCCGGCGGAAATCCTAAGCAAGCCCGGGAAACTGACCAATATCGAATTCAGCATGATAAAAACCCATCCTGAAGCAGGCTACAATATCCTAAAGAATATCGAATTCACGTACCCGGTCGCCCAGATCGTGCGCCAGCATCATGAAAAGATGGATGGTTCGGGTTACCCAGGCGGACTTTCCGGCAATGACATCCTGATCGAAGCAAGGGTTATAGCAGTCGCGGATGTAGTGGAAGCCATGGCAACTAACAGACCCTACCGGCCATCCCTCGGTATAGCCGAGGCATTAAGGGAGATAAGGCAGGGCAGAGACACCCTCTATGATCCGAAAGTTGTGGACTCCTGTCTGAAACTCTTCGAAGAAAAGGGATTTTATCTCGAACAGGTGTGATCCAGGTTTAACACCTCACAGGTTTCTTCCCCTTGCAAAGTATCATGGGGGTATAGGTAAAGCTCCTTGGATCATGGAGAAACTGCTCAAATTCTTCAGAGAAGGCCCTGCTGCCGCCGGGATAATCGTCAAAGAGATCACCGAACCTTGCGGCTGCCATTTCCATCTTTTTGGTCCAATTAAAAACATCCTTGTCGTCGATTTTTCCGTAGAAGATATGATGGGGGACAAGATCCATCTGGATATCTTTCAATCCAAGATCATAGAGGTATGAGTACAACTTCCGACCCGCGTAGGCGTCAAAGTTATATTCGTCATCCAGCTTCTCCATAAGCCTGTGCAATAATTTCATCATCTGCGGAGACAGCTCATAGTGGTTGAGGCAGTTGTGGTCAAGGTCCAGGAGGCAGAGATATCCGCCGGGATTGAGGAGCCCTGCAAGATTTTTTATAATATTAAAACTCTCAACGCGATTGTACTCTAACACAAAACGCACCCATATGAGATCAAAATTACCAAGATCATTAAGATTATTTCTCAAATCCCGGGTATTAAAAGTGACCTTCAAATCCCTTCCATACTTGTCTCTCGCATATCTTATCCGGTCTTCCGAATAGTCCACGCCAACCACCGTTCCACTCGGCTGGACCATATCATACAGGATGGATGTCGTTATCCCCGACCCGCACCCTGCGTCAAGCACGCGCATCCCCGGCCTGAGGCCGCACCAGCCGGCCTGTTTCCTGACAGCCTCAGGGTCTGTCTTAATATCCAGTCGGACATTTTCCTCCTCACTATCCATCAGGTATCCGATTTTATCTTCCAATAATTCATCCTTTTGCACTCTGTTTCTGAAAAAACCTGCCGCCCCCAAATACACAAACAGTGAAGGCATCTCTTCAGTCTGGGGGAGTATAGGTATAACTCAATTTGTATGTCAAGCAGAAAGCACCACAAGATGTTGTGGTCACAAAACATCGGCCATGGATCGAAACGGCGTTTATTTGTTTTTACCTGCGCTCCATTCCAATTCTATCTTTCCAAGCACACCTGTGAAAACAAGCTCCGGCCCGTCTTCCGCCACCGTATCGTTCTTATCTGAAAACGGGGATCTGGAGAATTTCACGCTGTAGAATTTTCCATAGGGCTTCACATAGGGAAAGAACTTTGTAACAAGTGGAGTGCTGTCGATCTCTCTTATATCCAGAGGTTCCAACCTCTCTCCCCCTTCGCCGGAAGAAAACACCCTCCATATGGAATCAGGCTTCGAGAAATCGTTGGATTCTCTGTCAGGGATATACGCGTAAAACAGGAATTCCCTGAGATCGGAAGACGTATCAGACAGTATGTCTTTCCTTTGCTTTTTATCCTCGGCAGTCAAGAGATAGAGTCTGGAGTATTCCGAGAGGTACGCATCCATGAATTCTCTGTTCTTCCACGTAGCGACAACGCTGATACTTGTCTCGAATTCGGAATATAGCGTCTTTTCCCTCGTGTACCTGTTCAGTGTATCGAAATATTCCCCTGAAATGGTACCGTTCTCCGCAATTTCAATATACTCCTTCACGTAGCTGCATCCAAAAATCCCCACCAGGAAAAACATTATCAAGACGGTCCTAAGCGTTTTCATCTTCTCCTCCAAACACCCTGTCAAATATAAAGTCTATATGGCCAAGAAAATTTTCCAGTCTGAACACGTTCTCGATATCTTCCCCGCTCAGGTACGACATAACCTGTTCATCTTCGAGGAGTAACTGTTTGAAGTCCAGGTCTTCGCTCCAGGATTTCATGGCGCTTCTCTGTACAATAGCATAGGAATCTTCCCTCGACATTCCTTTTTCAATAAATTTCAGCAACACCATCTGCGAAAACACTAACCCTCTGGTCATATTCAGGTTAGCTATCATCCTCTCGGGATACACAAGAAGGTTTTTCATGACACCGGTGAACCTGCTCAGCATGAAATCAAGGAGTATCGTAGCGTCAGGGGCAATAACCCGTTCGACTGAAGAATGACTGATATCCCGTTCATGCCAGAGGGCCACATCTTCCATGGACGCAAGCGCGTATGATCTCATAAGCCTCGCGAGACCGGAGAGGTTCTCTGAAAGCACAGGGTTTCTCTTGTGGGGCATCGCCGAAGACCCCTTCTGTCCGGGAGAGAAAAACTCCTCTGCCTCCCTGACTTCCGTTCTCTGAAGATGTCTTATCTCCGTGGAAAATTTTTCAATGGAAGAGGCTGTTATGGCAAGGGTTGAAAAATATTCGGCGTGTCTGTCCCGCTGGACAATCTGCGTGGATATGGGTGCGGGCTTCAACCCCAGTTTTGCGCACACGTATTCCTCAACACCTGGGTCAATAAAAGAGAATGTGCCGACGGCTCCCGCTATCTTCCCGCAGCTGGTCGTTCTCTTAGCGCTGATCAAGCGTGTTCTGTTCCGTCTCATCTCCTGATACCACAGGGCCATCTTGAGACCGAATGTGATCGGCTCCGCGTGAATCCCGTGCGATCTCCCGATCATAATGGAGTCTTTATATTCAAACGCCCTGTCTTTTAAGACAACCAGCAGCTCGTCCAGATCCGCGATGAGCAGTTCCGAGGCCTCCTTCAGGAGAACGGCAAGGGAGGTGTCCAGGATATCGGAGGAGGTGAGCCCCATGTGAATGTATCTCGCATCCGCTCCAACCTTTTCCGAAACAGAGGTAAGGAAGGCTATGACGTCATGCTTGACCGTCTTTTCAATCTCATCAATCCTCTGCACATCAAATCCGGCCCTTTTCCTGATAGTATTGAGTGATTCGGCCGGTATCTTCCCCTGAGCGGCAAGGGCCTCACACGCAAGAATCTCTATCTCCAGCCACTTTTTAAATCGGTTTTCAGGGCTCCAGATATAAGTCATTTCGTCTCTTGAATATCTTGGAATCAATTTTATCCTCCTTGATTGATTATGATAATAAACCTCTTATTACGAGATATGGGAACTAGTCAAGTTTTTCAGGAATGATAGGCTCGTGAAGAGCAGCATTCCGCATCGGAACACTATGGGCATTCAAAGACACGAAAACTCTATGGAATGAACCTGCTTTCCAGTCCTGGGCGGTTATATTTCTTGTAGTGATCTGAGCTTAAAAAACCCCTTCGGTATGAAGCGTTGAATTTATAGGAAATCAACGTTGCAACCAGGCTTTTGGTGGTCAGCAAGGTGTTGACAGTCCTTTTTAAGGTTTCTGTACGACTGTAAAATATTTTTCTAAGATAGGTAAATCCCTCATATACTTCTTCAATCGACATTTGTTTTGGTTTGAACACTAACTTCGTCAGGCGATACTCATCCCAGGCCTCAGGGAACTTCTGGTCTAAAATTCTTCCCTCTCTTTGCAAGGTTTCCCAGAGCTGCGTACCCGGCAGGGGAGTCGGCTTGCTGATTTGTAAAACATCTATTCCCGAAGATTTGATAAACTCCAACGTGGGGTGAAAGACGGTTCTGTCGTCTTCATCGCCGCCCAACACGAATGCACCAAGAAATGCGATACCTTCCTTTCTGATATTGTGAATCAAATCCGGATAACAATCATGACTAAGTTCCCTGAGATTTTGTTCTTTGTTGTAGGATTTAAGTGTCTTTGGATTTATGGACTCCAATCCGATGAAAACAATCTTCACTCCCGCCTTGGCGGCCATACGGATCAGATCTTTATCTTCTCCAAAAAGAATAGAAACCTGGGTAAAAAAGTATTTTTTAATCCCTTCCTCCACAATTCTGGAAAAAAAGGCATACGCCCAGTCTCGATCCCGCTGACCATACCCGATGATGTTATCATCGGTAAGGACGACCATTTTCTGGGGTATTTTCTTAAGCTCTTTAATAACCGAATCCAAAGGCCGCCTGCGAAATCGACGACCGTTGAAAGCAGTGACAGAACAAAAACTGCAATTCATCGGGCAACCGCGGGAAGTCAGGAGGCTTCCCCAACGGTAGTGGTGCTTGTGGAGAAGATCTCTTCTGGGTTCAGGCAGGTCTTTAAGATCCGCCCATGAGCCGTGATATTGCCTTTGCAGATGACCGGCCTCAAAATCTTTTAGAAGCTGAGGCCATACACCCTCAGCTTCTCCCACAACCACCGCATCACAAAACAACAGAGCCTCTTCCGGCATCATAGATACGTGAATCCCTCCCATTACGGTGGGTATTCCTTTTTTTTTGTAAATTTGAGCAATTTGGTAGGCCCTGTTCACTGAAGACGTAAAAGCTGTGATGCCAACGATATCGGCTTCGCGGAACAGGAAGGGCTCAACACCTTCATCAATGATCTCTATTTGATAATGCTCCGGGGTAACTGCGGCCAGATAGGGAAGATTCAAGGGCGGCCAAGCCGTTGCCTTAATATTACCAAGGCCTTTATGTTCATTGGACGGATTGATCAGAAGTAAACGGAGCATATCGTATTTCCCCCTTTTTTTTTTAATGTGAGAGGAAGCAGAACAACCAAAACCGAGAAGCTTGTAGCATCATTTTTATTCCGCTATCAAGATAAAAATGAGGGGGCAATCCAACCGGATTTGACATTGCGTGTAGCGCATGATAGCTTGCCAAAACATATGCATGAAAAATTCCCGACATCAAAAGACTGCAAACATAACAAATCAGCCTACGCTACCTGACCGTTCTACCTGAAAATACCGGGGAAAAACATCTTCTCTAATTAGTGGTGTGAAACAACCGGATCTCGATAAGAGTTCCAGTAATACCCTGAAACAGAGATTAACTGTTCAGAGAACAAAGAGGTCTTCAATGATAACGTATGACTCTGTGACAAAGATATTCGGTACAGGAAATGATACCGTTACCGCCCTTGATAACGTAAGCTTCACCATGCCGAAGGGCGAAGTAGTGGTATTTCTCGGCCCCTCGGGTTGCGGCAAGACAACTACTCTGCGTCTTACCAACAGACTGGAAAAACTTACACGAGGGACCATAACCATAGAAGATCAGAATATCATGGACATCGATATCGTCCAGCTCAGACAGCGCCTGGGATATGTGATTCAGGCCATCGGGCTCTTCCCGAACAAAACCATAGCCGAAAATATCGCCGTTGTCCCCAAACTTATGAAGTGGGACAAAGAACGTATCAGTAAACGCGTTGACACCCTGCTTGAGATGACTAACCTGGAACCTGAGCTGTACAGGGACCGTTACCCCGCCGAGCTCTCAGGTGGCCAGCAACAGCGAGTGGGGGTTGCTCGGGGACTTGCCGCAGACCCCGATATCCTTCTCATGGATGAGCCTTTTGGTGCTATAGACCCCATAAACAGGGAAGAGATTCAAAACGAGTTTCTCAAGCTTCAGGGAAAACTGAAGAAGACCGTGGCCTTTGTCTCTCATGATATTCACGAAGCGATCAAGATGGGTGATCACATCGCCATCTTCGACAAGGGACGTCTGGTACAGTACGATACACCCGAAGTCATTCTGACACAGCCTAAAAACAAATTTGTCGCCGACTTCGTGGGTGCCGACAGGGCACTGAAAGTCCTCGGACTCATGCGGGTCAGTGACGTTGTCAACCGGAAGCCGAAAAACATCATTCAGGGAGCCGACAGGTCACCTGAAGCATTAAAATTTCTCGAGGCAAAGGGATTTCGCTACGGCATAGTGATCGAACAAAACAGACCGATAGGCTTCGTTACGCAGAAATCTCTCAAGTATGAAGAAGGGCCGGTACGGGACGTGGTGGAACGATATCCCCTGTTCCTGAGGGGAAAAACCTCGCTCCGGGACGTCCTCTCCTTTATGCTCATGCATGATGCCGGAACCTTCTGTGTGGTGGACGAAGATAAAAACTTTGCCGGTACGGTAACCTACAACGATATACAGAAAGCGGTAAAAGAAAGTTACGCCGACGAGGCGGAATCTGGTGAAAATGGGGTACCGGCATGAGTACGCTCCGATTCATAGTGGATAACTTTAACGAGGTTCTGTATCTGTCCTGGGAGCATGTATGGATTGTGGGTGTTGCACTCCTTATTGCCACACCCATCGGCGTGGTTCTGGGTATCGTCATTACGAAACACGAGCAGTTCGCTTCCAGGGTCTTGAACGGCGCCAACATACTTATGACCATACCCTCCATTGCCCTCTTTGGACTAATGCTCCCCGTCCTTGCTATCGTCAATATGGGCCTGGGAAAAGTCCCTGCCGTTATAGCCCTGGTCCTTTACAGTCAGCTCCCTATAATCAGGAATACCTATACGGCCATAAAGAATGTTCCTCCTTCCCTGGTGGACGCGGGCAGAGGTATGGGAATGGACAAGTGGAAGCTCCTGCGAGAGTTGGAAATCCCGCTGGCTACCCCCGTAATCATTGCCGGGCTAAGGACAGCTGCCGTCATGAATATTGGAATTGCCGCTATCGCCACCTATATCGGAGCAGGGGGGCTGGGGGTGTACATCCAGCAGGGTATCGCCCGTGTATATCCGGAGATGATACTCAGCGGCGCCATACTTGTTTCCCTCCTTGCCATAGTCGTAGACGGTGGGATGGCCCTGCTGGAACGGATCGCGACGCCCGAAGGCATCAGGGTACAAAGGAAGCTTTCGCGATGAAAAGACTATTAGCAAAATTATACCGGATTATCATTGCGGTTATCATACTGATTGCGGGCGTGACGTTTGAACGAACGGGTCTTATAGAATTACTCTCTGATCCATACGAATATCCCGTTATCATGGAATTGTTCATCCAGCATCTGTACATGGTGACGGTAAGTATGATATTTGCCACGATTATAGGAGTAACAGCGGGCATTGTGCTTACCAGGCAGCGTTTTCACCGGTACGCCGGGATCTGCATGTATATTATCGGGCTGGGGCAGACCATCCCCTCTCTTGCCGTTCTCGCTCTGGCCATGAGCTTCCTGGGTATCGGCACGAAGCCGGCGATATTCGCGCTTACCATCTATTCCATACTCCCCATCGCGAGAAATACCCTTGCCGGGATTACCGCGGTACCCCCGGAACTGATAGACGCCGGGAAAGGCATGGGAATGCCCCCTATCAGGATTCTCGTGGAGGTGGAGATACCAAATGCCATGAAGGTGATTCTGACGGGATTCAGGGTAGCCCTGATAATCAATATCGGCACAGCCGCGCTCGCCTACGTCATCGGGGCCGGAGGCCTGGGAGACCTGATATTCACCGGAATCAACCTTATGCAGACGGACAAACTGCTGGCCGGCGCTATTCCGGTAACGCTGCTGGCTCTTTTTGCGGATTTTCTGTCTGAACTGTTAGGGATATCACTGATCTCAAGGGGACTGCGTCTTTCTGATTAAGAAAAGTATGGGACTTGGGCTTTCTGTACAACAATGAGCACTTAACCTGGGATTTGAGCAAAAACAGTTCAACATAATTTTTGCTCTCATCCTCAAACATTAAAACTCTCTGGCATGCAGTCAGGAGACACAAAGGAGGTATGACATGAAAAAGATATTTAAACTTGTTCTTCCGGCAATACTTATTTCGGCGCTGATTTTACCAGGCAGCGTCATTGCCAAAGACAAAAGCCTGGCAGTGGGTGGCAAAGACTATACTGAGCAACTCCTGCTTCCGGAACTGGCAGGCATCCTTCTCGAACAGGCGGGATTTGATGTCACACTGAAAACCGGTGTAGGCACAGTAATAGCCAGGAAATCTCTGGAAAATGCCCAGACCGATCTCTATTTTGAGTATACGGGAACGGCATACACCTTGTTTTACAAGCAGAAGGATAACGCGATCATGACCGATCCCGTCAAGATCTACAACTGGATGAAGGGTGCTGATGCCAAGAAGGGTCTTGTCTGGCTCGATCCTGTCAAGTTCAACAATACCTATACCCTGATGATGAGTAAGGCGGAAGCGGAGAAACTCGGGATTAAGACCATCTCCGATCTGGGGGTCTACGTCACTAAAAATCCGGATAAACTCATATTCGCCCTGGATTCGGAATTCTGGGAACGTCCTGACGGATTCAAAGACGTCATGAAAACGTATAATTTTAAACTGCCTGTCAAACAGGTCAAAAAAATGACTGTGGGCCTTACCTACCAGGCATTGAAAAAAGGTCTGGTCAATTCCGCAATGGGTTTTGCCACCGACGGCAGAATAGCGGCCTTTGGCTTTGTTAATCTTGTAGACGACAAGTCTTTCTTCCCCGTGTACAATCCCGTACCGGTCGTTCGCAAGGAAATTCTTGATAAATACCCCGAGATCAAAGCCATATTAAAACCGATCGCGGACAACCTGACGACGGAAGAGATGCAGAGGTTAAACAAGGCCGTGGACGTAGACCACAAGAAGGTTCATGATGTGGCCATGGATTGGCTCAAGACCAAAAATCTGATCAAATAGGATTAACCCGCAGACCTTTGAAAGGGGAAAGGAAAATCCTTTCCCCTTTTCCACAACCCGCAGAATCACCAAACGCTCTCCTGTTTTTTATCGAAGAAAATGGCCTGTTTTCAACACTTTTTTCCATAATGCCAAATCATTTAGAAAATTCCCCTTGACAACATATAGTATTAACCCTATCATACGACCACAATATATTGTGTTCATATAATAAAAGGCGGGGGAATGGTTCATGCGCAGCAAGATAAGAAAAAGAGACGGACGTCTGACCAAATTTGACGCGGTAAAGATCACTAGCGCTATCGCAAAGGCGGGAATGGCAACCGATGAATTCGGCGAAAGAGAAGCGAAAAAGCTTACAATAAAGACTCTGAACCTGGCTGAGAAGCTCTTCGACAACGATATCATGACTGTTGAAGAGGTACAGGATATCGTTGAAGAGGTACTGCTTGGCTCTTCATATCGCAAGACGGCCAAGGCATATATCATCTACAGGGATCAACACGCGAGACTGAGAGAAATTACCAACAAAATGGAGGTCGACCTTGTAGACCAGTACTTGGGAAAACTTGACTGGAAGATAAATGAAAACAGTAATATGGATTATTCCCTCCAGGGGTTAAACAACTATCTCTCTTCCGAACTAAGTAAGGTGTACTGGTTAAACAAGATATATCCCGATGAAATTAAAAACGCCCAGATGAATGGGGATTTTCATATTCATGACCTCAGCATTCTCTCTGTTTACTGCGTCGGATGGGACCTGCATGATCTCCTGATAGAAGGCTTCCAGGGAGCTTCCGGAAAAGTGGAGAGCAAGCCCGCGAACCACCTCCGCAGCGCCCTTGGACAGGTAGTCAATTTTTTCTATACTCTACAGGGAGAAGCGGCAGGTGCGCAGGCATTCTCAAATTTTGATACGCTCCTTGCCCCCTTTATAAGATACGACAACCTCGGGTTTAGGGAAGTAAAACAGGCTCTTCAGGAGTTTATCTTCAATATAAATGTCCCGACACGCGTGGGGTTCCAGACACCATTTACCAATGTTACGCTGGATGTAAAGGTCCCGAAGTACTATGCCGACCAGGGCGTTATCATCGGGGGAAAACCTCAGAATGAAACATACAAAGAATTCCAGAAAGAGATGGCCATGTTCAACAAGGCATTCCTTCAGGTAATGGCCGAAGGAGATGCAAAAGGACGCGTCTTTACCTTCCCGATTCCCACATATAATATCACTAAGGACTTTGACTGGGACAATCCCGATCTCGAGTACCTGTGGGAAATGACGGCAAAATACGGAGTGCCCTACTTCTCAAATTTCGTCAATTCCGACATGAATCCGGAAGACGCAAGGAGCATGTGCTGCCGGTTGAGGATAGACAACCGAGAGCTTGAAAAGAGAGGAGGAGGCCTCTTTGGGTCCAATCCCCTGACCGGTTCCATCGGCGTAATAACAATTAACATGCCAAGAATCGGGTATCTTTCAAAAACGGAAGATGAATTTGTCAAACAGGTGGACCATCTTATGGTTCTGGCAAAGGAAAGCCTGGAGATAAAGAGGAAGGTGCTCGAAAAATTCACCGACAGAGATCTGTATCCCTACACAAAATACTATCTCAGAGACGTGAGAAACCGTTTCGGTGAATACTGGAAAAACCACTTCTCCACGATAGGTCTCGTGGGAATGAACGAGGCGTGTCTTAATCTTATGGGAAAGAATATCGCAGATCCCGAAGGACAGAAATTCACAAAAAGAATACTCGATTTCATGAGGGACAGGCTGCTTGAATTCCAGGAGGAAACCGGGAATAATTACAACCTTGAAGCAACTCCGGCAGAGGGTACATCTTACAGCCTCGCCAGGAAAGACAGGGAGAAATACCCCGATATTATTTGCGCCACCGGGAACGGAGACAGTTCCGACATGTCGGAATTCTATACCAACTCCACCCAGCTTCCAGTAAACTTCACCGATGACATTTTCGAAGCGCTAGACCTCCAGGATGAGATTCAGACCAGATATACAGGGGGAACGGTTTTCCATATCTACGCGGGTGAGCGTATTGAGGATCCGTCCGCGGTAAAGATGCTGGTACGCAGGGTATGCGACAAATACCACCTTCCCTACTTCACCTTTTCCCCCACCTTCAGCGTGTGTCCGAATCACGGCTATCTCAATGGCGAACAATATGCATGCCCGACATGTGAGGCACCCTGCGAAGTCTTTTCCCGCGTGGTTGGTTATCTGCGTCCGGTAAAACAGTGGAACAAGGGAAAGCAGGAAGAGTTCAAGGCTAGAAAGGTATTCCGGGTATAATCTGGTGAAGATCGGAGATATTCAAAGGTTCTCTCTCATTGATTATCCAAGCAGGATATGTGCCACTGTATTCACTCAGGGGTGTAATTTCAGATGCCCGTACTGTCATAATCCGGAGCTTGTAGAGCCCTCCCTGTTTAGAAGAACCACGGCAGATGACGATGTCTTTGCCTTTCTCAAAAAGCGGAGGGGCAAGCTTGACGCCGTAAACATCACCGGAGGTGAACCCACATTGCAACCCGATCTTATTGAATTTATAAAACAGATAAGATCGCTGGACTATATGGTCAAGATTGATACAAATGGGTCGTTTCCAGAGGTCCTGAGGAAACTGATCGATGGTAAGCTTTTGGATTATATAGCCATGGACGTCAAGGCACCCCTTGAAAAGTATGAAGAAATTACCAAATCCTCCATAGCCCCTGAAAATATCGTGGAGAGTATAAAACTGATAATGGACTCCGGCATCGATTATGAATTCAGGACTACCATCACAGCATCCCTCCTGACAGAAAGAGATATAGAAAAGATAGGAATTCTTACAGATGGGGCCAGGTGCCATGTGCTGCAAAAATTTGTGCCCTCAAAAACCCTGGACCCCCGGTTTATGAACGAAGCCGCCCACACCGATGAGGAAATCTGCAATATAAGGGAAAAACTGGAAAGACTGGTGCAATCCGTCATAATTCGATAGGCCTGCAAAAGACTTCTACGTCTTGTGATTGTTTGCTTGTTGATATATAGTGGGAGAGTGGAGAGCGAAGAGTATGGCTGATTCAATAAAACAGGCGAAAGAAGTCCTCAAAATAGAGGCAGAAAGCATCCTGAATCTCATAGACAAAGTCGACGTCGGTTTTTCCAGGGCCGTCGAAATCATATGTGAGGCTAAAGGCCGTGTAATCGTGACGGGAATCGGAAAATCGGGTCTCGTGGGAAAGAAGATAGTTGCAACCCTGACAAGTACTGGAACACCCGCCATCTTCCTCCATCCGGTGGAGGGATTGCATGGAGACCTCGGCATCGTGACCAGGGATGATGTGATGCTTGCCATATCCAACAGCGGCGAAACAAGTGAGTTGAACACACTCATCCTGAGTGTGAGGGACCTCGGGTTGTCCATTATCGCCTTTACCGGGAATATGGACTCAACCCTTGCCAAAAGCAGCGACGTGGTTATAGATGTAAGCGTGGACAGGGAGGCTTGCCCTTTCGGTCTTGCACCCACATCAAGTACCACCGCTACATTGGCCATGGGGGATGCCCTGGCTGTTGCCCTTGTCGAAAAGATGGGATTTACCGAAAAGGATTTCTATAAATTTCATCCCGGAGGTCACCTCGGACAAAGACTGATGGCAAGGGTAAAGGACGTCATGATCGGCGGCGATGGCATACCGGTTGTGTTTTCAGGGACATCCGTGCTTGAAGCCATTGAAGCGATGGACCAGAAGAACCTTGGTTTCATATTTATAACGGACAGAGAAACCCGCCTCCTGGGCATCCTGACCGACGGGGATCTGAGGCGGAACATCAGAAAAAAAACAGAGTTCGAGGGGAAACTTGTAGACGACCTGATGACAATAAACCCCAAAACAGTTGATCCCGGCGCATCCCTGGCGCAAACCATAGAGATCATGCAAAGGGATGAGATTACCACATTGGCCACAATAAACAGGAACGGATACCTTGAAGGATATATCCACCTTCATGATATATTGGGAAGAGGCGGCACCATAAAGATTTCCATACCTTGACAGAAAAGATATGGAAGCGATGTGTGGCATAAAATCTGTCCACCAACAGACACGACCCTGAATCCGAATGTTCCAAAATTACTTTATTGTCCGTTGTCTCAGATGCGGGCAAAAAAACCGCATATTCCGGCATCGACTGAAAGACCGGCCTGTCTGTGGCAGGTGCGGGTTTCTGCTGAACGAACTTATATTGCAGTGCCTCCACTGCGGAGCCAAAAATCGTGTACCGGAGGACAGACTTCAGGAGCTTCCTCTCTGCGCCAAGTGCAAAATGCCCCTCTACTATGAAGACATGGAAGAAAATCCTTAATGATATAATTTGCAGGTATCTTTTCGGGGCAAACCCGGATATTTTGAGCGAAAGAAATCAACTTCCACAAAACCAGTAATTCTGTGAGTACCGTTGCACCATGAACCGAGATATCATCATAAGGCATATCGTAGAACGACTGGGAACTGCCGAAATCAGCTACCATGAAAGGACCGGCGGGCAGGATGGAAGACATGGAGAATGGTTTGAAGCCGGAGTATTAATCCCTCTTTTTTTTAAAACGGGTCAATCGACGGACAATGGTGAATTTGTATTCCTGTTGAGTAAGAGATCGGCCAATATTTCGCAGTCCGGGGATCTCAGCGGACCGGGAGGAAAACTGGAGCCATTTATAGATCGCTTCCTGAGGTTTTTCATTGTCCGCCTGTGCTCCTCCCTTCTGAACGGAGACGCCCTGATGTACGCCAGGAAAAGAGGAAACGCGGCGTTCGACAACATAACTCTCTCCCTTGCCAATGCTGTGAGAGAATCATGGGAGGAGATAAGGCTCAGTCCTTTCAATGTCCGGTTTCTCGGTCCCCTCCCCTCCTACAGTCTTCGCCTGTTTACAAGGACAATCTTCCCCGTAGTGGGACTCGTTGGAAAAGAATGGCACTTTACCCCCAACCGGGAGGTGGAGAAGATGGTGGAAATACCACTGGGAGCGTTTTACAATGAAGACAATTATGGATTCCTTTCCATCCAGTCTCCCTCGGACGAAACGAAAGACGAGTGGAAATTCCCCTGTCTGATACATGAAGACAATGATGGAAAAGAAGAGATCCTGTGGGGGGCCACATTTAACATCATCATGTCGTTCCTCGGAATAGTCTTTGACTTTAAACCTCCGGGAATACAACCACAAAGAATCATCACCAGAGTAATACACCCCAATTATCTTACAGGAAGCAACAAAAAGCACTCCAAACTCCTTGACAAGGTTCTACAGGACAGGTAACTTCCCCATCCTAAAAAGAAAGATCGGAGAGAACCATGGTTACAAAGAGAGCCTCAGGAATCCCCCCTTTTATTGTTATGGATATCCTTGAAAAGGCGCAGGAGATGCAACGGAAAGGAAAGGATATCATTCACATGGAGGTCGGCGAACCGGACTTTGATACTCCCGACTGCATAAACGAGGCCTGTTGCAAGGCCATCAGGGACGGGAAGACACACTATACGCACAGCCTCGGCCTGATAGAACTCCGAGAGGCGATCTGCGAGCACTATTTCACGAAATACGGCGTGGATATCTCGCCGGACCGGATCATCGTCACCTCCGGAACCTCCCCCGCCATGTTTCTGCTCTTCTCCGCACTGATCGAACGGGGGGAAGAGGTTATTATATCGGACCCCCACTACGCGTGCTATCCGAATTTCATCAGCTTTCTCGAAGGGGTTCCCGCCCGTGTCAACGTCTTTGAAGAGGATGGCTTCCAATACACACCCGAAGGGATCAGGGAGAAGATAACCCCCAGGACAAAGGGGATCATGATCAATTCCCCCTCCAACCCAACCGGCAATCTCCTCAGCACCGAACGGATGGAACAGATTGCGTCATACGGCATCCCCATCATCGCGGATGAGATATACCACGGCCTTGTCTATGAAGAAGAGCAGGAACACACCATCCTTGAATTCACGGATAACGCCTTCGTACTGAACGGATTCTCCAAGGCCTACGCCATGACCGGATGGAGGCTGGGATACCTCATAGCGCCGAAGGAGTACATACGCCCAATGCAGAAAATTCAGCAGAACTTCTTCATTTCTGCGAACTCCTTTGCACAGTGGGGAGGGATAGCGGCACTCCGGG
This sequence comes from Deltaproteobacteria bacterium, assembly GCA_019313385.1. Taxonomy (GTDB): domain Bacteria; phylum Desulfobacterota; class Syntrophia; order Syntrophales; family UBA2210; genus UBA2210. The sequence goes on from JAFDBG010000004.1 coordinate 39,088, forward strand.
AGGCGGGAGATGACGTGATCCGCATGAGAGACATCTTCAACGAACGGAGAAAATTCATCATACGGCGCCTCCGCGAGATCGGACTCGGCATCACGGTAGAACCAACAGGGGCGTTTTACATACTCGGAAACATCAAGGCCTTTTCCAAGAATTCGTACGAGATAGCCTTCGACATCCTTGAAAAGGCCCATGTCGGCGTCACGCCGGGGATCGACTTCGGGAAAAACTGTGAAGGGTATCTCAGGTTTTCGTATGCGACCTCCATGGAGAACATAGACGAAGGGATCAACAGGATAGAACGATATCTTAAGGATCTTGCATAATGAGGCCTCTGACCCCGATAAACGGGACAAGTGCGTTAACAAAATTATTTTCTGCCAGAAAAACGCAAAAAATAATTCCTGACTTACTAAAGGCCGTCCTGTTTGATTTTGACGGCACTCTGGTCAAACTGAACATAGACTTTATCCAGATGCGCGGGGCCGTCCTGGGTCTCATGGGTGATTACTGCACCCCGCCGGACGAGATGGGAGATCTGTACGTACTGGAAATGATCGAAGCAGGCAAAAATTTCATCTCCAGGAACAATCCCGGCAGGGAAAACGAATTTTTCAGCAGGGCACATAAACTTATAAGTAATATGGAAACCGAGGGATCAACAGAGGGTGAACTGTTCGCAGGCACGAAAGATATGCTGTATGAACTGAGAAGCCAACAGATAAAAACCGGTATTGTGACCAGAAACTGTATGGCCGCGGTAAAGCAGATGTTTCCCGATATAGATTCCTGTTGTGACGTCGTGATCACCAGGGAATTTACCACAAGGGTAAAACCGCATCCGGATCACCTTTTGACGGCGCTTGTAGCACTGGACACAGACGCAGGATTTGCGGCAATGGTGGGGGATCATCCTTTGGACATTGCGGCAGGGAAGGCTGTGGGGGCTTATACTATAGGCGTATTGACAGGACACTCGGAAGCCTCCGCTCTTCGCGATGCGGGCGCGGACCTGATTATTGAAAAGGCCGCGGACATAATCCGGTTTCTATAACAAATGTTGACAGGATAAATTCGGATGATTACAATCCCGAAGGTCCTGCTGGTGGGTCTAATTTCTTCAAAGAATTTGTCAGGATATAAGAATATGTACGAAATTACAGTAAGAAAAACATTTTCCGCCGCGCATACTTTGGATATAGGCGGCAAACGCGAAGACCTCCACGGGCACAATTTCGGAGTTGAGGCTACCGTCGCATCCGAAGAATTGGATGCAGATGGTCTTGTCCTGGATTTCAGGGTGTTAAAAAAATGGGTGAATGAAATCCTTGACGATCTGGATCATACGTTCCTCAACAATCTTCCTGCTTTCAGAAACACAGTGCCTACATCGGAAAACATTGCCAGATTTATATATGACAGGCTGGAAGAGAATACATCTATAATGGGGTTGAAGATATCCCGTATCGCGGTATGGGAATCTGAGAATTCGAAGGCAGTATATACAAAGAACCACTCAGGCTCATAAAGATAAAGGCATATATAAAAATGGTAGATGTACAGAATCTCAAGGATCACAGGAATATAGATATACAAAAAGTAGGCGTGAAGGGGATAAAATACCCAATCATAGTCCTCGACAAGGCAAACGGGACACAGCACGTCAATGCCACTATAAATATGTACGTCAATCTTCCGCACCGTTTCAAGGGGACGCACATGAGCCGTTTCGTAGAGATCCTGAATGAGTATCGGGGTCAGATCAACATAAAGACCTTTCAGAAAATCCTGTGCAAGATGAAGGAAAAACTCAACGCCGAATCCGCCCACATAGAGATAAGATTTCCATACTTCGTGGAAAAAACCGCGCCTGTCTCGAACGCTAAAAGCCTTATGGAATACCAGTGCTCTCTATGCGGTGAAAATAACAGTGAAAAGAATGATTTTCTCGTCGGCATCACCGTCCCGGTCACAACGGTGTGTCCCTGTTCAAAGGAGATAAGCGACATGGGCGCGCACAACCAGAGGAGTGTGGTACGGGTCCATCTGAGATTTAAGAAGTTCTTCTGGATAGAGGATGTCATCCGGCTGGTGGAGGGATCGGCAAGCAGCGAGATTTTTTCACTCCTCAAAAGAGCAGATGAAAAACACGTCACGGAGATGGCATATCAGAATCCGATGTTCGTCGAGGATGTTGTGAGGACCGTCGCGGAAAAGATCAACAAGAATCACAACTTCACATGGTACAGTGTAGAAGCGGAAAATATGGAAAGCATACACAATCACAACGCCTATGCCTATGTAGAAAAGATGTAACTGTTCACTGTTTACAGTTATCGGTTCACGGTTGAAAAAACAGAGAGTTAAAATCAACCTCTAAAATGCTTCAGTCGTTGCATAGTTCTTTGAGAGACTGTGAACTGTAAACCGATAACAGTAAACGGTTACGGAAAGACTGAAGACTGTCAGCCCTTCAATCTTTGTCCTATCAGTCTACAGGCTATCCCCTGCATTCATACCTGCCAGTTCATAAACCTTCAGGGTTCCAATTGCGGTGTCATTTACATCTATTTCCCGTACATCCAGATGGGCCCCGACCGCGTGCAGGGTTCTGTCACTGATCAGAATGCTGTTGGGATAAGATTTTGTGAGTTCCTGCAGTTTGAATACGGCATTGACCGAATCACCGATAACGGTATAGTCCATCTTTTTGTCAAAACCTATATTTCCCACAACAACTTCTCCTGTATGAACACTGATACCGACGGCCACCGGATCACCTGTCTCTTTCAGGCAGTAGTCGTCGACTTCAGCAATGGACTCTTTCATCTCGATCGCCGCCGCAACGGCATTATCGGCATCCTGTGTGCTTGAAACCGGGGCGCCAAAAATCGCCAGAAAACCGTCACCGAGATATTTATCAACGATACCGTGGTGTTTGAACACTATTCCTCCCATAATGAAAAAAAACTGGTTGAGCATAAGCACTGTCTTTTGCGGTCCTATCTTCCGGGCAAGAAGTGAAAATCCCCTGATATCGATATTGATAAGCGTGAGCATCCTGAATTCTCCAACCTCAAGTTGCTCCGTCTCGGTGCCATGAATAATCTTGTCCACCACCTCTTTGGGAACAAACTTCTGGAAGATATTGCGTATCTCCCGCTCATTCTCTGCCATAGACAGGGTTTCATTGTAAAGATTGGCATTCTCTATGGCTACGCTGACCGAAGACGCAATAGATTGCAGCAATTGTTTGTCGCTGGAGTCAAAGTCGCCGTCAATCTTATTGAGCACCTCGATAACCCCTACAACCTTGCCCTGCGATACCATGGGCACACACAGGACAGCCTTCGTATTAAAATTGGTAATCTTATCCATCTCGGGATAAAAGAAGGCAGATTTATAGACATCATTCACGATTACCGCATCACCCCGGGCGGCGACGTAACCGGCAACTCCCTGGCCCATCTTTATCCTGAAATCCTTCAGGGCCTTTATATCAATATTCAGAGCGACAGTGAACTCAAGCCCATCCTCACGCATGAGAAGCAGAGAACCGGCCTCCACATTCATAACCGCACTGATCATGTCCATGGTGTATCCGAGAACCTTGTCTATATCAAAAGTGGAAGATGCAAGGGCGCCTCCGATCTGCTTCAACGTGTCCAGTTCCCGATCCCGTTTGACGACATAATCGTCAAGCCTGTTCCTCTCTATCGCAAGAGAAAGGGCATCCGCCATCCTCTCTATAAGCTCCTGTTGTTCATAAAAGAGATCAGGGCCATCTCCTGAGCACAAGGCCAGGATTCCCGTAACACCTCCACCCATCTTCAAAGGAAGGAGTGCGCCGGTGTTGCTCCCGGCAAAAATTTCCTTCTCGCTCGCATGATCAAGCGAGGAGACATCCCCCACAATTAGCGTAACTCCCTGCCTCAAAACCTTGTCAAAAGTTGACCCCTTAGAGGAATAATAGACACCCTTTGACAGGTGAACAGGACTGGTGGACATAAAATCAAGGATCCTTATATTATCCGGCCTGGTGTCATCCTTCACCAGAATAATCGCGAGGTCAAACGAAGACACCAATTGTATCTCACCCAGTATAACGCGCAAAAGCTCTTCATCCTTAAGACCGGAATTGACAACCTGAACAACCTTCTGCATGGATCTAAAATGAGATACGCTTTCCTTTTTCTCCTTCAGGAGACGCAGATTCTCATAGGTGAATGACGCGTTACCCAGAAGGGGCCCCAGTATCTCCACGTCTTCGCTGGTAAAAGGAGCTGCATCGTTTTTCCTGGAAATTGTAAGCACTCCAACGACATCCCTGATAGTCTTAAATGGCATGCATACAAAAGACTTTGTCCCGTAGTGCCGGCGGTTTTCCCTGCCAAAACGGCTGTCCTTCTCAATATTCTCAACGATAAGGGGCGATTTATTGATAACCGCATACTTGGCAATACTGTCAGCAAAAGCTATCCTGTCACCCAGTTTGATCTGTTCTCCAAGACCGATGGCAGCCTTCACAACAAACATCTTTCGGTGCGGACGTTCCAAGATCAATACGGAACCAATATCCGCATTTGCCAGTTTCAGGGCTCGCTCCAAGGTAATATACAGGATCTCCTCGGGATCAAAGGTCGCATAACAGAGATCCGAAAGCTCTTTAATCACTGCTATCTCCGAGACCCTTCGCTGTAGCTGTCCGAATGTCGCTCCAAACTGATTCTCCAGGGCGCTGAAAGTCTGGACAATATTGTTAATTTCGTCCTGACCCTTCAGCGGTTGATCGACAAAGAACTCCGACTCAAGCTTGTCCGAAATCTCTTTGGATATCATTGTTATCCTGTCAAATATCCTGCGGAGCATGGTGAAACCTAACAACGAGAAAATCAGGAAGAAGGCAAAAAAGAGAGGAACATACTTGTCCGTCAAAATATCATATTTGACGCCGAAGAAGATAAATCCACCTACAGGAAACAGAAAAAAGAGGGCAAAAATAATGTTCATCCAGTGATATAGCCTTCTGTCCCCTGAAAACAACTTATGCATATATTCCGCTAATTTCATCCTTTTATCCTATCAAGACAAAAATGTTTAACAAATAGTGGCCGTTTACGGTTGTCGGTTTACAGTTCACAGGTTTTTCCAATAAATTTATGCAACATGAGCAAGGCCCAACGATTGAAGCATTTTGGATGTTGATTTCAATTCTCTGCTTCTTCAACCGTGAACCGTTATCATAAATATAACAAGCCCTTGTCGAGTAAGATACATTAAAACCCCTATCAATGCAACTATCAATACATCACAGAAACAGTTCCATGACCGCCTTCGCCATAAACCTGTATCCCTGAGAAACCGGATGCACCCGATCAGCCTGAACCAGATCATCAAACCGGATCCCATCTGATATTCTATCCTCCCAGTACACGTGCACCCGTGCCAGAGGCAATCTATGGAGATCGGCCAGTTTTTGAAGTTGGTAATAATACCTTCCCACGCGTGCATTATCCCTCCAGTTCCCAAGACATACTGATGTCACGAGGACAATTTCAGAGGCTGTATTCTCCATTATTTCCTTGTAACTATTCAGCATAATTTATTTTCAGTTCTTTGAAAAAAGTTCTTGACACGGTTTTTGAGCGAATTTTCAAAAAACCGGTGTAATCTAAGAACATGACCGTAATGGTGTT
>JAFDBG010000102.1 GCA_019313385.1 Deltaproteobacteria bacterium
TCGGCATCCCACAGGACAGGATCGCAAAGAGATTGGGCCTTCCACAAAAGACAATATCGAACCATTTAGCCAAAATGCCAGTATTGGCAAATCAGCTAAATGCCGACCTGTCCAAAGGCTTCACCGTTGCCCAGGTAGCCGAAAAACACAACTGGGCAGAGCCGATGGTCTGGTCACTGGCACTTGAAGGCAAAAGCGATCTTGATAGATTCAAGGCGCTTAACTGGGGATTACGCACATGGGACCAGTGGGAATGGAACGATTGCGACAGAAGATTCGGAGACGACTGGCCGGGACGCATCCCCGCGCGGCTGATTTGCGACGTTGAGGCTAAAGGGAATGATCAATAGTGGTAGCGCAACTGGGCGATATGAAGTGCATTTTCAGATACTTTATAAACGAACCTGTGTTCATCAGTGATTCGCCGGGACCAGTAGCCGGAAAGAGCATGTTTAAGTGGTTCAGGTTTTCCAATACCCTCAAATGGATTTCGTTTTGTTTCCTTGATGAGGGTATTGATGCGACGAAGAACCTTTTTATCGGTTTTCTGCCAAAAGAGATAATCATCCCAGGCGTGGTCAGAAAAGATGAGCGTCACTCTAAAAGTTCCTTTTCGGTCCCTTTGTCGTTTTCAAGTTGGGCGATGGATTCAATCAAACGCCTGGTGTTCTTTGGTGACCGTAAAAGATAAGCCGTTTCTTCAAGGGCTTCATAGTCCTCAAGTGACATAATGACCACAGAGTTAGAAGTTTTACGTGTTATGATTACCGGCGCGCGATCTTTACATACTTTTTCCATTGTCTTTGCAAGGTTTTGCCTGGCGGCTGTATAGGTTATAGCTTCCATAAAGCACCTCCTGTATCCTGTACAGCTTATTGTACATATAGAAATGCTGTTGTCAAGCGCATATTTGGAGCCTGTTCAGAAAAAGCGTTGACATCATAAGTCATAATATATCATTATGAGAATAACATTATCCATACCCGACGCAGTAGCGCACCGGTTCCAAGCGGCCGATGCCGGCTTACGCCTGTCTCGCTTCTTTGGTGCCAGCGACGGTTTCTGGGTCGGATTGCAGACCTTTAGTTTTCAAAAAGAGGCGGTGTCATGTGAAAAAGACTGAACGTGTTTATGTCAAGCTGCAACGCCATTTAGACCGTCAGGCGGTAGGATTTCCCGCTACAAGGTCAGGTTCTGAGATAAGAATTCTAAAACACATTTTTACACCACAAGAGGCTGAGATCGCCACATGCTTGACCTACAAGTTTGAACCGCTTGAAAGGGTATTTGAAAGAGCCGGAGATTTGGTTGAATCACCAGAAAGATTAGCGGAGCTGCTTGGCCGTATTGAAAAAAAAGGAGGGATTGAATTCAAAAATAAAGGCGGCAAAAGGCTTTATTGTAATGCCCCCCTTGTTGTAGGGATGTACGAATTTCAACTCGGCAAACTTACACCAGAGTTTATAAAAGATTTTTCTGAATACACATCGAACAAAAAATTTGGGATAGAATTTTTAAGCACGAAACTCCCGCAGATGCGTACCATTCCAATTGCCGAAAGTATCCAACCGCAACATAATGTAAGTACATTCGATGAAGTGGCGGCGCTGTTGCAACAGGCTGAAGCGCCTTTTGCCATCTTCGAATGCATATGCCGCCAGAAAAAGGCCCTGGGGGGCGAGTCCTGCCGGATTACAGACCGAAAAGAAACCTGCTTTGCCGTTGGCAGCATGGCCCAGGCTGTCCTGCGGAGTGGTATCGGAAGAGAAATTACGCTGGATGAGTCTATGTCGATCCTTGAACAAAATCAAAAACAGGGGTTGGTTCTTCAACCATCCAATACGGAAAAGGCAGAGTTTATTTGTTCATGTTGCGGATGTTGCTGCGGAATGCTCGGTGTGCATAAAAGTTTACCTAAACCGGTGGATTTTTGGGCTTCAAATTTTTATGCTGTGGTAGATACCGATGCATGTGATGAATGTGGTGTTTGTGAAAAGCGCTGCCAGGTCGGAGCGATAATCGTATCCAAAAAGAAGCAGACAGCCTCGGTAGATCTGAACCGCTGTATCGGATGCGGTGTATGTATACCCACGTGCCCCCAAAAAGCCATATCCCTGCAAAAAAAGCCTGCAGAAGTAAAACCACCACGAACCAGGGAAGATCTTTACGACATTATTATGTCCCATAAGAAAGGGGTGTTGGGAAAACTAAACATGATCGGAAAGTTGTTTATCGATGTAATCCGAACAGGACAAATCCATTTGCTCAAATAAAGAAGCGTAATAAAGTGTATGGATTTTTATATTTTTTCTAAACATAAGGGGCGCGTCTTGAACGCTTCAGCGGACATAAAAGCCGCGCCGTTGAAATCATCGGTAATCGAAAGGAGTATATTATGCGAAAAATAATAATGATTTTTGTTGCTGTTGCGTGTTTGTTTGTATTGTCCCCGTTGCCTGCGGATTCCTGCACCGTGTTTCGGCTAAAAGCCGCCGACGGATCGATCATTGTCGGGCGCTCAATGGAGTTCGCTATTGATCTGAAATACGATGCCATCGTGGTTCCAAGAAATAAAGCCTATGCGAGCCCCGCCCCTGGAGGAAAAGAAGGATTATCCTGGAAAACGCGCTACGGCTACGTTGGGATTGCATCTTTCGGAATGGATTTTGGCCTGTCTGACGGAATGAACGAAAAAGGACTTGCAATGGGACTGCTCTGGTTTGAATCCGACATGAAATGGCAGGACGTTGCTCCCGGTGAGAGGAAACGCGCCCTCGCCCAGGCCATAGTCGGAGATTGGATTCTGGGCAACTTTGCAAGCGTGGAGGATGTAAAACGAGAAATCCGGAAATTGAAGGTGTTCAAATATACGGACCCCAAGACAAAAATATCCCCGACCGTACATTTTATCGTTTATGACGCAAATGGCGGTTGCATCGTTATTGAATATGAGAACGGTATGTGTAACATCTATGACAATCCTCTCGGCATTATGACGAATGCCCCCAGATTTCCCTGGCAGTTAACGAACTTGCGTCAGTATGTCGGTATGACGAGTGAAAAACCGGAGCCCTACAAGATGTCCGGGTTAACGTTTTCAGCAACAGGGCACGGTTCAGGAATGTTCGGTCTTCCCGGCGACCTCACTCCGCCGAGCAGATTCGTCCGCCTCGCTGTTTTAACCAGGTTCTCCGATACACAGCCGGACGCTGAACGAACTCTTAATCTTGCCCAGCATATTATCAATACGTTTGACATCCCCTTTGGTTTAGTGACCGACACATTGCCGGACAAAAAGACCGTTCTTAAGGAATCCACCCAGTGGGTCACCTTTCGAGATCTCAAAAAACGTATCGTTTACTTCAAAACATACGACAACCAGAATCTCCGGAAAATCGATTTGAATAAGCTTGATTTCTCAGGGACGAAGGTGAAGAGAATTCCGATATTCGGAGCATCTGAGATCATCGTGGATGTTACTGATCAAGCGCGTTGAATTGACCAAAGCGATCCATCGGATGCGTAACACGTCTCACTCATCATTGGCTATAGTCAGAGATGAAATAAATATGGCAGTAAAAAAGGAGCATATCTTTGGAAAAGCTGAGCAGAATCGTGCAGGAATTCGTTCTGATCGAAGGTGCTTGTGCGGCAGGTATTGTGACGACGGAAACACTTGAAGGGGGGCCGCCGTCTTCCGATCTTACTTATGTCCTTCCCGGCGCAAAATCAGCTGTCAGTTTTGCCGTAGCTATTGACCCGAAAACAATACCGCCTTATCTGACGAAGAAAGACCGCCTCTCTTACGAACAGGAATACCTGCGTGTAAGTGCCTTGGCCAGCGGTATCGCATTTCACCTTTCCAATTATCTTGATCAAAAAGGATATCCGTCCGTCCCGGTTGCTGACAATTGTGTTTACAGGTTGGAATCTTCCGGCGGGCTCTATGACTACGCCCCGGATATAGCCCATAGATATCTGGCGGTGCGTTCCGGCGTGGGATATATGGGGTTGTCCGGTAATATTATAACCAAAGACCATGGTGCTGCTATTATCCTCGCGGCTGCTGTCACTACTGCCGGGTTGGTGCCGACAGGTCCTCTGCCCTCAGAAGAAAATTATTGCGATAACTGCCGTTTGTGCATGGCATCGTGCGTATCGGGTTTTATGCACCCAAAAGAAAAAATTCATATAAGCCTTGGAAATTATGAATTTGAATACTCGAAGCGACGTCATTACGGACGATGTGATTGTGTGTGCAGCGGCTATACCGGCCTGCATTCATCCGGTAAATGGTCCACGTGGTCACCGGGCCGGTATAAAGTTCCTGAAAGTGATGACGAAATAAATGCTGAACAGGCACGAATGATTGACAGGCATGCACAGTGGCCCGAAGCTCCGGGCGGCAGATATTTTATCCTAACTGACGATAAACTTCGCTCATCGTGCGGCCACTGCCAGATTATATGCTGCCCGGATAAAAATGAACGAAAGGCTCGGTACAGAATGCTGACTGAAAGCGGTGTCGCAGTTCAGAACCCGGACGGAACAATCGAGGCTGTTTCTTCGGAAGCTGCCGAAAAAATACTGAAAAGTATGCCGGCTGACCGGAGAATATTATATGAAAATCTTGAATAAAACCACATAATCTCGGCACTGCACACGGACGCAAAGGACGTTGCGGTTTCTGCGAAAAACTGCCCCCCCTTCACGCTGGTGAGCTTCGGGATTTCTGTAACCCCAGGGTTGAGCGGTGCCCTGGAAATCGTCGATTATCACTCTCTTCCCAAGACGGACAGGAAGTCCAGACGTGTGTTCGACAACCGGGATTAGAAAATTCCTCAAGAATGCCCGGAGATGGGAAGGATTCAGCAAGGCATGCAACCGGCGGCGTAAAGCAACGTGCCGGTTAGCCCGAGCGAAGCAGATTTTGGAGGTTGATTTTTACGAAGATCGGGGGTGTTTGTTACTTCCTGTACTTTTGAAATTGAACAAAGCATACCAGCTTTCGAATAAGCGTCAATCCAAAGTTGCGATAATAGACAATCAGATTTAGGTTCGAGGTGTTGATGCAATTTTGGATTGACGTTTGAAGAACTAAGCCGCCTGTCGTGAGCTATGGGGTTTCAATTGCGACTTTGCCACTTTTTGTTATAGAGAAAGAGGAAATCAGGACTGGTGATGTT
>JAFDBG010000103.1 GCA_019313385.1 Deltaproteobacteria bacterium
ACAATCTCTATGACTAAAGCTAAAAACAGGATATTCAAATGTGCAATCTCGCACACGACAATTTTCTGCTAATTTTTTTAAATAAAACTTGACTACAATAAACCAGGCGCTAAGGGATAAAGACAGGAGACGGGAGACGGGAGAACGGAAAAGACGGAGACAGATTTGGGGGTCAGGCTTTCCTTATTGTCGTTATTGAGGCATCAGGGAAAAGGGATCTTGCGCGAGTGTCATGTTTTTATTAAAAAAAATAATAGCGCCTTTGTTTTCTCCATTATCTCTTTGTCTTGAGGTCCTGTTTGTCGGCATCTTTCTTCTCTTGTTTACCCGTAGACAAAAGGCAGGGAAGGTAATGGTTTGCCTGGGCTTTGTTTTGCTGGCGCTGTTCAGCTATGGCCCTATCCCCGATATCGCTCTCAGGTCTCTGGAATGCAGATATGCTCCCCTTATCGATGTGTCTCAATTCTCTGATATCAGATGGGTGGTTGTGCTGGGTGGTGGTCATGATTCGGACCCGGAACTTCCTGCTACATCGCAGCTCTCCGAATCTTCTCTCAGTCGTCTTGTCGAGGGGATTCGAATTCACAGGCTTTTGCCGGAAAGCCGCCTCGTTTTATCGGGTGGAACTGTCTTCGATCCGGTGTCTGAAGCGGAGGTGATGGCGCGCGCTGCTGAGGCTATGGGTGTAGATGGCGACAGGCTCGTTCTTGAGAAGCTTTCCAGGGATACCGGCGATCAGGCCCGATTCATCCACGAAATAGTCGGAGATGAAGGATTTATTCTGGTAACCTCTGCCTCGCATATGCCCCGTTCGATGGCGCTCTTCCGGAAGTCCGGTACGAGACCAATACCGGCTCCCACAGATTACCGGGTGAAAAAAAGACAGGGGACCGGTCCGGGCGCCTTCTTCCCCAGTGCCGACAACCTTCGCAAGATGGAAATGACCGTTCATGAATACCTCGGTCTTTTAATAGGGAAGGGGGTCAGGCTTTCCTTATGGTCGTTAAATGCAGTTTACAGTTCACGGTTTCCGGTTGGAAAGTAGCGTGGGATCTCTGTGCCCACAGCTTTTAAATAGGCCCTATTTACACTATTTACAGAATATCGTGAGTTCCGATTGCACGAAAAATCAATCCGTTTTCAAGAAATTCAAAGGTGGACCGATATTTCGTGGTAACAGATCCTTCCCATCGGTTCTTTGTTCCCTCTATTCGCTTCACTCTAAGGGAGGGATGGGACGTGTCCTGCAGGAGAAATTGCAGCTTTTGATCGAAGGCTTTTTGAATTTCTTTGGGCAAATTACTGTATTCTTTTTTGAATCGCCGACTGAACTGATAGTCTGTTACTTTTTCAACCATTTTAACCCGTCTTCCGCAGTCTTGAATTCTGGCGAAACATCCCCTTCTTTGAGCTCGTCATCAACGCGGGCCTCCATTTTTTGCCATTCTTTTGTCCAGTACCATCCCTGTGAAGGATCAATGAGCTTTCTCGGTTTCAAGATGATGTCACTGTCTTTTACATCAACCTCAACATAGTCGCCTTTTGTAATGCCAAGGGCGTTCATTATTTTTTCCGGTATCCGGATCTGGCCCTGTGGACTGATTTTCATTACCGTAGGCATAAAAACCTCCTTTTAAGCAATTAAACTTTTAAACAATTATAGATGTTGCTTTCTTGTCAGTCAAGCCAAATCAGAACAGGGGTCAGGCTTTCCTTATTGTCGTTATTGTATTGTGGATATATACATGGTATGTGGAGGTTCTAAATTGGATCAGACTCCGTTTGATTATAAGGATGAAGACTTGTTGCTGGCTGCATGAGAAGATGGTGCATATCAAAAACCAAATAAAGACAATAAGGAAAGCCTGACCCCCATGGCAAGAAAACCTCGCATCCACTACCCCGGAGCAATTTATCATGTAATGCTCAGGGGTAACGCAAAGCAGACTATTTTTCACAAGGATGAAGAATACCGGTACTTTGAAGGTGTCCTGGCCGAGGGGCTGGAGCAATATTCGCTCACGCTGCACGCGTACTGCTGGATGGAAAATCATGTTCACATGGCTTTGCAGGTCAAGGACAAGCCGCTTTCAAAATTGATGCAAAATATCTCTCAGCGCTATACACACTGGTTCAATAAGCGGCATGACCGGGTTGGGCATCTGTTCCAGGGACGTTACAAGGCAATTCTTGTAGACAAGGATGCCTATCTGCTGGAGCTGATCCGCTACATTCATCTTAACCCGGTTCGTGCAGATATGGTAACTGATCCGAGTGATTATCTTTTGAGCAGCCACGCAGCATATGCCGGGCAAGCGCAGCCCCCTTTCTGGTTAACTGTTGACTGGGGCCTGGGTCAATTTGGCGAAACGGAATCTGCCGCGCGCGCCGCTTATTTGCATTTTATGGGACAAACAACAGAGGGGAAACTTCTGGAGCAGCTCCGCCATGGCAGTAAGGAGGGGCGAATACTCGGCGATGAAAAATTTATCAAAGATGTACTCACACAAAACGGCGAAACGGTTCCGGCAGAGGTTACAATCAGCCAGCTGGTGGATGTAGTAGCGCATGTCTACCAGATTTCACCTTTGGAAATGACAAGTGCCAGTCGTTCAAGACATCTGGTGGAAGCAAGGGCAATGACCGCACTGATCGGCATGGATCATTGCGATTATTCGCTGTCAAATTTTGCGCAGCACTTTAATCGGAATATGCCATCAATGAGCAAACGGGTAAAGGCGATACGCACTTGCCTTACAAAGGACCGGTTAATGCGTGAGAAAATGGAGCATATTCAAGAGCAAATAACGACAATAAGGAAAGCCTGACCCCTCATTACCCGTAAACCGCACTTAAATAACGACAATAAGGAAAGCCTGACCCCCATTTTTACAGGTATCTGCCGGTGAGCGATTCTTTGGTTTTCATTATTTCTTCGGGGGTGCCGGCAGCAACGATTCTTCCTCCTCCGTCTCCCCCTTCCGGGCCCAGGTCAATGATGTGGTCCGCGGACTTGATCACGTCAAGGTTGTGCTCTATGACCACGACGGTGTTTCCCATATCTACCAGCCGCGCGAGGACATGCAGGAGCTTCTCTATATCCGCGAAATGGAGGCCTATCGTTGGCTCATCCAGGATATAGAGAGTGTCTGCCGTCATACGTTTGCCCAATTCCCTTGCCAGCTTTATTCTCTGCGCCTCGCCACCTGAAAGGGTCGTGGCGGACTGGCCAAGCTTTATATATCCCAGCCCCACATCGGAGAGGAGCTGCAGTTTCGATCTTATCGGGGAGATGTTATCAAGGAAGGCAAGTCCCTGGTTGACCGTCATGTCAAGGACATCCGCTATGTTTTCCCCCTTGTAGCGTATCTCAAGGGTGTCCCTGTTAAACCTCTTCCCGTGACAGGCATCGCAGGTTATGTAGACATCGGGGAGGAAATGCATCTCTATTTTTTTCACCCCTTCCCCCTGGCATGCCTCGCATCTTCCCCCCTTGACATTGAAGCTGAAACGTCCGGGCTTATAACCCCTCATTCTCGACTCGGGAAGCTGACTGAAGAGGTCGCGAACATGTGTAAGAATACCTGTGTAGGTGGCGGGATTTGACCTTGGTGTGCGCCCTATCGGCTGCTGATCCATAGTGATAACCCTCTCTATGCCGCCAAAATCCCTTATCTGTTTTATCCTGCCCGATTTGCCCTTGTATCCGCTCAACCGTCGGCGAAGTGTTTTGTACAGGGTTTCGATCACCATGGTACTCTTTCCCGACCCGGACACACCGGTCACGCAGGTGAGGACACCAGTCGGGATCCTGATATCAATATCCTTGAGGTTGTTTTCCGACGCGCCTTCAATGATTATGAACCGACCGGAAAGGGGTCTTCGACTTTCCGGGACGGGAATCGACAATCTGCCCGAAAGATATTTTCCTGTGAGTGAGACGTCTGACCGGCGAATCTCTTCGGGAGTTCCGTGGAAGATAATTTCGCCTCCGTTCAATCCTGCTCCTGGCCCGACATCTATAATATCATCCGAACAGTTCATTATCTGTGCGTCATGTTCAACCACGAGCACGGTATTCCCCATGTCACGCAGGCGTTTGAGCGTTGTGACAAGCCGCATGCTGTCTCTCGGGTGAAGGCCTATAGGGGGTTCATCCAGGACATAGAGAACTCCGACCAGTCCGGAACCTATCTGCGTGGCAAGCCTGATGCGCTGCGCCTCTCCGCCCGAGAGGGTCCCCGAAGAACGCGAAAGGCTCAGATAATCCATGCCCACGTCGATAAGGAACTGCAGTCGTTCTCTTATCTCCTTTCGTATCCTTTCGGAAATAATGGCATCATTCTGGGAGAAGGACAGGTTGTCAAAGAAGTGCATGCATTCATGAATAGGCATCCGGCATATTTCATCGATATTTTTTTCACCAACTGTTACAAACAGGCTCTCCTTTTTTAGCCTGGCGCCTCCGCAGACCGGACAATCGCTTATATTCATGTATCTCGAAAGTTCTATCCTGGAATCGCCGGGTTTATCCTCTCTGTAGTGCTGCTCCAGTTTATCAAGCACGCCCTTGAAATGTTTCTCGTAAAAGTACCTTCTTCCTCTCCTGTCGAAATAAAATCCTATCTTTTCATCCCCCGAACCGTGTAGCAGGACATGTCTTACTCTTTCAGGCAGTTTGTTGAAGGGTGTGTTTATATCAAATCCGTAGTGGCTGGAGAGGGCCTCCAGCATCTGATGGAAATATATGGAATCCTTCCGCTCCCACGGGGCGATAGCTCCTTCTCTTATTGAGAGTCCGGGATCGGGCACGATGAGATTTTCGTCAAAATATACC
>JAFDBG010000044.1 GCA_019313385.1 Deltaproteobacteria bacterium
GGTATGCCAGATCTCTGAGGGTTGTTTGACCTTCCAGATTTATGGAGGTGGAGGTCATCATGGATTGAATCTGTTCGATACTTCCGTGACCTTTGCTTCCCGTAAAAACAACCTTGTATCCTAACTCTTTCGCAATTCTGTCACACAGTCGGGCAAACTTGTCATCTTCCCAGAGCTTCGTGTCCCAGAATGCCACAGAATTTATTGTTACAAAAGGCTCGGCAATGTCAATATCGTTTGCCTTCAAAAGCGCTTCAACCCTGATTTTATTTTCTTCTTCTATCGGAATGTAAAATTTCGGGTTGTCAATATCGGCGCCCAGGTAACGAATGAAATCAAGGTAGCGGTCGACGGCGTGTTTTCCCATGTCCTCGGGAATCCTTTCGTTGAGGAAGAGACCTGAAAGCTCCTGCATGCTGTCGTAGCCCAGTTTCCTTTTGCCGCCACTGAGAAGAACAATTATGGAACTTTTGAACAGGCCGTGAAAATCGATTACAAGGTCGTATTCCCGGTCTCTCAGCGTCTTGATGAATGATCTAATTTCGGTAATTGTTGTTTTTATATCGTGAAGTTTTTTCAGGTCTTTGACCCAGCGCTTTCGTCTGGAGATAATAACTCTGTCTAAATCGGGATGACCGCTGATGATGTCCGACGAGGCCTCCTCCACTACCCAGGTGATGTGGGCCTTCGGATAGAGCTTCCTG
The DNA here is from genome assembly GCA_019313385.1 of Deltaproteobacteria bacterium. Taxonomy (GTDB): domain Bacteria; phylum Desulfobacterota; class Syntrophia; order Syntrophales; family UBA2210; genus UBA2210. The sequence continues at coordinate 705 of JAFDBG010000044.1, forward strand.
AGGGCCGCGAGGGACGGCAGGGTATGGACGACATCGCCTATGGCGCTCAGTTTTACGATAAGGATATTCACTTTTTTTGATCCTTCATTATCCATTCTGCCGCGGCGAGGATATCCTCCGCGATAAAGACCGGTTTTATATCGGAAGACACTACGTTTTTCCCATAACCTGTTCTTACGAGTATCCCCCTGGCCCCGGCATTGTTCGCGACCTCTATATCCTTTGCCATGTCGCCCACCACATAGGAAGAAGACAGGTCAATATCGAGTTCTTCAGACGCCCTTATAAGCATTCCGGGGGAGGGCTTCCGGCAATCGCATGACATCCTGTACCTGCCGACCCCCTCTGTCGGATGATGGGGACAATAGTAAAACCTGTCAATAAATGCACCCTTTTCCCGAAAGATTTCATTTATCCTTGCATGGACGGAGTTCACAAAATCTTCATCGAAAAACCCCCTTGCCACTCCCGACTGGTTTGTGACAACCACCACCTTCATCCCCGCCTCATTTATCATCCGCACGGCATCAAATGCCACGGGGAATATTCTCAGCTGCTCAAGGCTGTCAAGGTAGCCCACTTCTTCATTGATCGTTCCATCTCTGTCTAAGAAGACGGCCTTGTTTTTTTTCATGATGCACAGTTTCCAGTTAACAGTATTTAGTCAGATTTTCTCCCGGTTCAGGGTTGAGCCTTTGAGCCTTCAGCCTGTTAATCTGAGCCGTTATCAATTAACAATGTAAGCGCAGGATGAAATAAGCGCCATTATCCCAGATTATTTCCAGCTTCGGTATCACTTTTTGTAATTCTTCAACCCTTCTACTGTATTTTGTTACACAGTAAATATCCCCTTTTTCTTTACATAACTCGAAAAACTTCTCTGATGACAAGAAATAACGGGATCGTTCATCCGGTGGAAGTCGTCTGATTCCGTAATTCAGTTCTCCGAAATCGTCAACAACAGGTGTTCTGATCTTATTGTAAAAATCAATCCCATATAGATTAATCCCGTACTGGTATAACTCCTGGCCAGCAGGAATGGAGGTTTTTATTGCCTGCGAAACAGGATAAGCTGATTTATATGGTGTCAAAAAATGAGAGGCGGGAAAGACAAGTGACCCCAGGAAAAGGGCTGCAAGGAGATAGACTGTCAAAAACCAGCCTTTATTCCATTTCCTCTTTATAATATCAGGCAGAAATATAATCAGGACCTGTAATAAGATGGGCAGCATTACAAGAGGGATCCACTCCGAGCCCGCGACGGCATGTTTTTTTAAGAAAGGAGGGATGCACAGTGCGATTATAAATAAGCAAGACGTTAAGATGACAGGAGAATGGAGAAGAACCCTTTTCCCCATTGTTTCTTCCTGAACAATCTCCCGGCTTTCGTACAATTGGAAAAAATGACCGAAAATGACCGCAATCGGCAGGAAGGCAGGTGTAATATAGGGTATCAGCTTGGATGAAGAGACAGAGAAGAACAGAAAAATAAAAATTGCCCATGTCAGGAGAAAACGTATATCGATTTGCTGCCAGAGACGCGTCGTTTTCCCTGAGACTCCCCTTATTGCCTGAAATAAAAACGCGCACCAGGGAAGAGTGCCCAGTATAATGATGGGTATATAGTAATAGAATGGGCCACTTTTGCGAGATATGTCTGTTGCATATCTCAGGAACTGTTCATGGATGAAAAAGAACCACAGAAAATCTTTATTCGCCTTCTGAACGAGAATGATCCATGGACATGATATGGCAAGGAAGATAAGTATTCCACCCGGCGAAAAAAGCCGTAAGATATCACGCCATTTCTTACAAATGATGAGCCATAGAACCAGTATGGCAAAGGGAAACACTATTCCTATCAACCCCTTTGTCAGAAAGGCGAGGGCGCTGGCGATATAAAGAAGATAAACCCAGATCTTTTTCTGATGATTTCCCTTGATATATCGATACCCTGCCCAGGTGGCTAGGCAGACGAAAAAGGCAAGGGGGATATCCAGTATATTTATTCTTCCAATGGCAGCATGGTACAGAAATGTGCTTAAAACCCCCGCTGAGTACAGCCCTGTCTTTTCACCGGCAAAGAAAATGCCCATAAAATATACGAGGATAATACATCCCCAGGCACAGAGACCCACGAAAAGCCTTGATGAAAAATCGTTTTCACCGAATATTTTGAATGACAGAGCTGTTGCCCAATAAGAGAGAGGGGGTTTTTCGAGATAGATTACATGGTGTAAATGAGGGGTGATATAGTCTCCTGTACTGTTCATCAGGCTTGGGATATCGCTGTATCGGGCCTCATCAGGCTCCATTAACGGCATAGCCGGTAGCAGAATGACATAAAGAAACAGAGGAACAATAAATAGAAACAGGATTCTGGCTTTCATCTTTTTATTCCTTGTCCATCCGGATTTTCAGGTCGATTCTTCTTGAAGTTGAGTTTCTGCCTTATGTCCGAGAATGAAAATTTGTTAAATGGCAAAAATATCAAGCCCAGAACAACAATTATTCCTATACTCAAAAAATGAAGCACTATGGCATATGTAAGCGCGTCGGTTTTGGATATCCCGAATAGACTTAACCCCAGGATACAGAAAAAGTGCCAGTTCCCTACGAATCCGGGCGCGGTCGGTATTGTAATGCCCAATATGATAATAACCATCAAAACGAAAGCAGCAGACAGGGGGAGATTAATATCAAAGGCAAAAAAGAGCATATATATGGATGATGCATCAATTCCCCATATTAATATAGATAAAAAGGCTAAAAAGAGTATTAGTTTCCCGTTGGAAATGATCTCGAACCCATCGATGAGATGGTTGACCAACTCCATTAATTTAAGATAACTTTTCCCAGGCAGTTTTTTTAGAAGGGGAGTTAATATCCTGAGTGAGAAATCCCTTTTATAAATACATAAAATTATAAAACCGAGAAAAGCCAGGGATATGAAAAGGAAAATTATACTGGTTTTGATCAGCCATGGCGGCAGTGATGTGTATGAAACTACAATAAAAAATGTCAGCAATACTGTCAGGCTGTCAAACACACGTTCTACCAGAATGGTCCCCACTGCCGAGGTCATTTTGATATCTTTCTGGGTGCTAATAAGGTAGGGCCTCGCAAGTTCACCGATTCTCGCCGGAATGGCTATGACGGCCAGAAAACCCACACTGGTAACAGAAAAGAGGGAAAACTGATCAACCTTCTTAACAGGGTTTAAAATAATACCCCATCTATAGGATCTCAGGACTTGCATCAAGATCAGTAAACCCACAGTATAAAAAAGATAAATAGGGTTCGCGGCCTTTATCCCGCTGACGACTCCCTTGAGGTCAATACCTTTAAATGACAGGTAGATAAATAAGGAGCTTATAAGAATTCCGAGGATAAGTTTTTTGACCATAGCGCATTGTCACAAAATACATAGACTTAAAATAGTACATACAGCGATATTTTTGGTTTTTCTCAGGGGCTGATGCCCTGTGTGTAAAATGAATCAGGGGTCATATACCAGTCAGAAGACAAAAAAGGAAAGAAAATTCTAAATGCACCGGAATGTTTCTGCCTTATTCCTGCACCCACTTTCTAATTGACAAACAATTGTTGATTCCCTATAGTTCCGCACACGCACAGAAAAGCACAAAAGGGATCATGTCTCAACTCGTAATGGGGAAGATTCACTGCCTGATGAAAGAAAGTGTGATATAGAAGTCAGACAGGAAAAGTAGGCCATGAGAAACAAGTTTCTGCCATTTTCGCGTCCGTCCATAACGGAGGAAGAGATTGCCGCCGTAGGTGACGTGCTTCGTTCGGGATGGATTACTACGGGGCCGAAGTGTGCAGAGTTTGAACGGAAGTTTTGCGAGTATGTTGGTTGTGATGGCGCGGTTGCACTCTCTTCGGGAACAGCCGGAATGCACCTCATGCTCCGGGCGCTCGGCATAGGGCCGGGCGATGAAGTCATTACGCCGTCCATGACATGGGTCTCTACCGTAAATCTCATTGTCCTTGCAGGTGCAACTCCCGTATTTGCTGATATTGACAGAGACACGTTAATGGTTTCGCGTGACTCTATCGAGAAGTGTATTACCGACCGGAGTCGGCTGATTGTACCCGTCCACTTCGCCGGGGCTGCGGCAGACATCGACCCTATCCGCCAGATGGCCGCCGACAGGGGCATTCCCCTCGTTGAAGACACGGCACACGCTCTGGGCACTGAATACATGAGTGAGCGTGTTGGCCGTAGCGGGACATCGATTTTTTCCTTTCATCCCATAAAGAACATTACTACGGGGGAAGGAGGCATGTTCTGTTCCAATGATAAGGAACTCCTGGAACACATTCGCCGGTTGAAGTTTCATGGGCTTGGGGTGGATGCGTTTGATCGCCATACACAGGGCCGGTCTCCTCAGGCCCAGGTGCTGGAACCGGGATACAAGTATAACATGACGGATATATCGGCGGTTCTGGGATTGAGTCAATTGGCGCGTGTGGACAATTTTAACAATAAGAGAACTGAACTGGCCATGAGATACCGTGAGAGGCTGTTGGATATAGATGAGATCCTGCCTCTTTCGGATCCATCCTACGACATGAAGCATGCCTGGCACTTGTTTGTCATAAGACTGGATGTCGACAGAGCAGGAATCACCCGGGACGCTTTCATGCACGAATTAAAACAAAGGAATATTGGAACGGGGATTCACTTCCTTGCCGCGCACCTTCAGAAATACTATATCGAATCAATGGGCACTCACCGCGGCATGTTGCCCAATACGGAATGGAATTCCGACCGGATATGCTCACTACCCCTTTTCCCGGAAATGAACATGACTGATGTGGATGACGTGGTAGATGCGATAAAAGATGTCCTGAGTCTGAGATAACATGCAAGAAAAAATGAACGAAAATTCAAAACCCCATATATCGGTTGTTATTCCCGTGTTTAACGAGGAAGAAAATCTCGAAGAACTCATCAGACGATGCCTTGATGCCTGCAGTCCGATGGGAACTCAGTTCGAGATTATCCTTGTGGATGACGGGAGTACCGATGGGTCATCTGAAAAGATTATGACAGCGGCAAAACAAAACCATGGCAAAGTTGTTGGATTATTTCTCAGCAGGAATTATGGTCAGCATGCGGCGGTTATGGCCGGATTTGCTGAGTCAAAAGGCGATATTATTGTGACCCTTGATGCAGATCTTCAGAATCCGCCCGAGGAAATTCCCAGACTGGTTAACAGAATCGAAGATGGATTTGATGTGGTCGGCAGCGTTCGTATCTCGAGGCGCGACAGCCTTTTCCGGAAGATTGCCTCCTTCATGATTAACAAGGCAACACAAAAAGCCACTGGAGTCATGATGCACGATTACGGATGCATGCTGAGGGCCTATCGCCGGCACATCGTGGATTCCATGCTTAAGTGTAACGAGCGAAGCCTTTTTATTCCCGCTCTTGCCAATAGTTTTGCTCGTAATACGACGGAAATAGAGGTAAAGCATGACAAACGCTCCGAGGGAGACTCAAAGTACGGGTTATGGAAGCTGATTAATCTCCAGTTTGATCTCTTGACCGGCATGACAACCTTTCCTCTACGCCTCTTGAGCGTCCTTGGCGGGATTATATCTGTGGTCGGAGTAGGGTTCGGCGCGTTTCTTTTTGTGATGAGATTGCTTTATGGGCCTGAGTGGGCAGCAGAGGGAGTTTTTACATTGTTTGCCATCCTTTTTATCTTCATAGGCGCGCAGTTCATAGGGATGGGCCTTCTCGGCGAATACATCGGGCGGATTTATTATGATGTCAGGGCACGACCCCGCTATTCTGTAAGTCGAGTTGTGGGCAGAAGCAACCTGGAAGAATTAAAAGCTCCAGGATCAAAATCCAAGACAGGATGATAATATGAAAGCTATAGTTTTGGCCTATCACAACATTGGTTGTGCCGGCATTGAAGCACTACTGCGAGGCGGCTTTGAGATCGCCGCAGTATTTACACACAAAGATGATCAGAACGAGAACATATGGTTTGATTCCGTTGCGGAATTTGCTGCATTAAAGAACATCCAGGTCTTTGCTCCTGAGGATATCAATCACCCCATGTGGGTTCGAAAGATAAAAGAACTGGAACCTGATATCATCTTTTCTTTCTACTACCGCCATATGGTCGGGCCATCCATACTGGAGATTCCCCCGGCAGGATGTCTCAACCTCCACGGATCGCTTCTCCCCAGGTATAGAGGACGGAGTCCGATTAACTGGGCCCTTGTAAATGGCGAGGAGGAAACGGGTGTAACACTTCACTATATGACACTGCGACCGGACGACGGCGATATCGTCTGCCAGGAAAAGATCCGGATCTCTGATGATGACACGGCAATGTCTCTTCATGAAAAGGCAGTCGCGGCATCTTCCAGGATGCTCGATGGAATCCTTCCACAAATAAAAGACGGAACGGCGCCGCGCTATTCCCAGGACCACTCGCATGCAACATATTACGGCGGGCGACGTCCCGGGGACGGAGAAATAGACTGGAGAGGTACCGCATCCGAAGTCAGGAGCCTGATCAGAGCAGTAACACGTCCCTATCCCGGCGCGTTCAGTTATGTGGGTGACAGGAAGTGTTTTTTCTGGAAGGTTTCAGAACACCCTGAAAGCGAAACATCGTTTGCTCCCGGTACAATCGTTTCAGTAGATCCCTTTGTGGTTGCGTGTGGTAAGGGGGCACTGCGAGTAGATTTCGGACAACCGGAAGGGGGCATCTACATAAGCGGGGGACAGGTTGCCCAGGAGCTTAGCCTGGTTGAGGGTATGCCCTTAGGACCACGTACAAGCAGCAGCATAGAGGTAACAAAAAAGAAAAAAGTTCTTATCATGGGTGTTAACGGTTTCATTGGTAATGCCTTAGGCAAACGGCTCCTCGAGAGCGGGAAATACGAAGTGCACGGTATGGACCTGCATTCGGATTCCATTGAATCCCTCATTGACATGCCCGGGTTCCATTTTGATGAAGGTGATATTTCCATTCACCGTGAGTGGATAGAATACCATATCAAAAAATGTGATATCGTAATTCCTCTAGTGGCCATTGCCACGCCTATCGAATATACGAGGAATCCTTTAGGGGTATTTGAACTGGATTTTGAAGAAAATCTGAGGGTTGTCCGGTATTGCGTGAAATACGGAAAGCGGATCATTTTCCCATCAACTTCTGAGGTGTATGGGATGTGTGATGAAGATGAATTTGATGAGGATAATTCCAGATTGATCCTGGGTCCGATCCGGATGCAGCGGTGGATTTATTCATGCTGTAAGCAGTTGCTGGACCGTGTAATCTGGGCTTATGGGCAGGAAAAAGGTCTTGCGTTTACCCTCTTTCGGCCATTCAACTGGATGGGACCGAGACTCGACAGCCTGGATTCTGCCCGTATCGGAAGTTCACGCGCCATTACGCAACTTATTCTGAATCTCGTGGAGGGTAGTCCTATTCAGCTTATTGATGGAGGCAATCAAAAACGCTGTTTCACGGACGTCTCGGATGGTGTAGAGTGTCTTTTCAGGATCATTGAGAACAGAAATGGGGTTTGCGACGGGCGTATCATCAATATTGGCAGTCCCGATAATGAAGCGAGTATCCGGGAATTGGCAGAGATACTGGTGGCAAAATTCCAGCAGCATCCTCTCCGATCAAAGTTTCCCCTTTTCGCGGGTTTTCGTGAGGTGGAAAGCAGCACCTATTATGGTGTGGGATACCAGGACGTCCAACACAGGAAACCGAGTATCCGGAATGCCCGGCAACTGTTGAACTGGGCACCCACTGTAGGGCTTGAACGGTCTGTCGAAGAAACGCTCGATTTTTTCCTTCGAGAAGCCCTTGATTCCGGAAAATATGGCCAGCCATAAAATTCCGCGCGATATTGTCGAGACGCTCTCTCTTTCTGAGCGCAACAGCTTGGGCAAGGACAATGCTTCATGAAGATCGGTCTGAGAATTGACGTGGACACCTTCAGGGGAACAAAGTATGGTGTGCCGAATCTGTGCAGACTCCTCGCCGACCACGCCATTTCAGCCTCTTTCTTTTTTTCTGTGGGCCCGGATAACATGGGTCGGCATCTATGGCGGCTTCTTCGTCCCTCTTTTCTCAGAAAGATGCTGAGGTCAAAGGCCCCTAACTTGTATGGATGGGACATTATCCTGAGGGGCACATTAGGATCGGGACCCATTATCGGAGAAAAGCTTGGAGGGATAATAAGAGTTGCGTCGGATGCCGGTCATGAAGTGGGATTGCACGCCTGGGATCATCATGCCTGGCAGGTGCACATTGATACCATGGATGGTAATACTATTTACCGTTCCCTGAACAAAGGAGTCGAACTGCTTACACAGATTCTTGGTCATCGGCCTTCCTGTTCGGCAGTTCCCGGTTGGAAATCCAACGATCTTGTACTCATGGAAAAAGGCAAATTTTCTTTTGACTATAATAGTGACTGCAGGGGAGAAAATATTTTCCGACCACTCGTTGACGGGAAACAGCTGTCTCAACCCCAGATCCCCGTTACCCTGCCCACATATGATGAAGTAATCGGACGCAGTGGTGTATCAAATAGCAATTACAATGAACACATGCTGTCACTCCTTGATCCGGAAAAACTTAACGTCCTTACTATCCATGCTGAGGTCGAGGGCATTGCCTGTTTTGCCATGTTCGGCAGGTTTTTAGAGATGGCCCGATCGAAGGGGGCAACCTTTGTTCCTCTGGGGTCTTTTCTTCTCGACTCTTCACCAATTAGTTGTGCAACGATCGTTGCGAGGGAGATAGATGGCCGCGCGGGATGGATTTCACACCAGTCTACCGGGTCTTCCTTGCCTGACCATTAATAATCCTATTGATTAATGGTCTTTTCGCCCAATCTATGCGTTATGCTCAAAAAATAATCCTCGGGATATCAACTATATACCTGCGGTTATTTTTTTCGCATGCCTTGATCTTGAACGAAAATCCTCATAACTCATCAGAATCATTAGTCCGAATACCTTCTGCTCGTTTTATGATAAACGCTTTCTGATAACAGTACCCTCGCCGCGTCGTAGACATCGTCGATTCCTATCAGATCCATACACCGAAAATCGGTAGGGCATTCTTTCTTCAGGCAGGGACTGCATGAAACGTCCTTGTGGATGACGACACTTTTTTCGCCCACCGGGGAGGTCGTAGTGGGATTTGTCGAACCGAATATGGCTACCAGCGGAACACCCAAGGCTCCGGCAAGGTGCATCAGGCCGGAATCGTTGGAAATAAAAAGATCGCACCGGGCGATCAGCGCGATTGCCTCTTTCAGGGAAGTTTTGCCTGCAATATCTATCAGGTCATTTTTTGAATGTTGCTGAACAAACCCTGTTCTCCCTTTGTCTCCTGCGCTTCCAAAAAGGATAACACGAGCGGGGAAATCATTTACGAGCTTGTCCACCACAGCAGCAAACCTTTCCGGAAACCACATCTTGGCCGGCCCATAGGTGGCTCCCGGCGCGATGCCAATCAGGATGTCTCCTTTTTTGACATGGTATTGATCTAAAACATCTTCGGAAATTGCTAGATAATCGTCGCCTGGCTTCAGCTTGATATCGCTTCCTGCCGATTGAAATCCGAGCGATTTCAACATTTCCAGGTAGTAATAGACCTGATGAACTCTTCTGATTGCCCTCGTCCTCTGGACTGAATGGGTCAGGAGAATACCTCGCACGTCGGAATTGTATCCAGCCCTTATCGGTATTCCCGCGAGCCAGGCAATAATGGCTGCTTCTATGGCATTTTGAAGAAGAATGGCCAGGTCAAAATCCCTGCTTTTCAGTTCCCGTGCGAGTCTGTATTTCCCGGCGATTCCATGATGGACACCAGGGTCCTGATAGATGATAACTTCATCAACTTCCGGACAGATTTTGTAGGTCTCGGCCACCCAGGGTTTTGCGAGCACTGTTATCTTTGCATTGGGAAAGGTCTCCCTGACCGCGGCAACGGCGGGCAGTGTCATTACAACATCGCCGATCCAGTTGGTTCCACGGATAAGGATATTCCCAACCCTTTCAGGAACGAGTTTTTTCGATTCTCTCACCTTAAGCATATTTTGTTTTGAGTCACCTTACCCCTTACCGCTTGTTGACCGGTACCTGGGATTTCTTTGTTTTCCACCGCTGGTGAAGCCAGAAATATTGATCAGGATATTTCCTCACAATATCTTCAATAATACCGGTTAGTCTTTGCGTGTTTTCGAACAGGTCTGCTTCATAATCATCCGTTTTCGTGATTTTGGCCTCTTCATATATAATAATTTTGTACGTTCCATCTTCAGATCTTACTATAAAGAGGGGCACGACAGGCGCTCCAGTCTGGAGGGCAAGGGCTACAAGTCCGGTGGTTGTTGAAGCGGGTCTTCCGAAGAAATCAACGAAAACCCCTTCATTCCAGGAGACATTCTGGTCAATTAATATTCCTATTATTTCGTTCTTTCTCAAGAGCTTGACAATCTTTCTCGCGGCCCCCCCCTTCGGGATTACCTTATGCCCGGTATGGGTCCTGAACCACGCGACAAAATCTTCAAGGACCGGGTTATCCAACGCCCGATATATGATGTTTACCACCATGCCCTGCAACCCTAAACATGCGCCCCCAAGTTCCCAGTTGCCGAAATGGCCGGTGTAAAGAAGGATTCCTTTTCTCTTTGAAAGTGCCCTGATATAATTTTCAAGGCCTTCAAATTTCACCCAATCTGCCATATTCTCTCTTGTCAGATAAGGTATTTCAAAGAATTCCGCCGCCACGGTCCCCAGGTTCAGGTAGACATTTTTGGCGATTCGATTGATTTCCGGCAAACTCTTTTCGGGAAATGAACGAATAAGATTATGAAGCGTGATTAATCTGTTTTTCTTACCAAAATGATAGGCGAGAATGAATATAGCCCTGAATAAGGCCTTTCTTATTTTTAAGGGGATAGACCCGAATAAGAGAAGTATTGTTCTTGTGGGCAATGTCTTTTTCATGTCGTTAATTTTTCCTGTATAATATTCTGAAATTCTTCCCAAGAAGATAAAATTTCCATCTCTATTTTTAACGAATAAGTATCACGGAGGAAATCGGGAAAGCCAATCAATTTTATTCCATCCTTTTCAGTTGTGAGAATGATCTCTGCTGCGGATTGCGAGGCCGCCTTTTTAATCTTTATCAAATCCCCTTGCGTATATACATGATGATCCGGAAAAGACAGGAATGCGACTACCTCACCACCAACTGATTCTATCGTTTTCTTGAAGGAGTCAGGTCTGGCGATACCCGCAAAGGCGAGGATTTTCTTTCCACGCAGATAATCGAGAGGATAAACATCTCCTGCTTTCCCCCTTAGAAGGGCCACAGGCCTCCGATAGGCCTCAAATATATGGGCACCGATCTCCTGTCTCCTCTCTCCTGCCTCCTGTCTCCCGTCTCCTATCCCCTGACCCCTGACCCCTGACCACTGGCCACTGTTCCCCCCTGTTTTTACTATTATATCCGCCCTTCCCAATGCGTTCACGGGTTCACGGAGTTCTCCCCTCGGTATTGTAAATCCGTTACCAAAAGGTTTTTGATTGTCCAGGAGAATCATATCAATATCTCGAAAAAGGGAACGGTGCTGAAACGCGTCATCAAGGATCAAAACGTCCGTGCCGAAATGCTCAATGGCATATTTTCCTGTCAGGTGTCTGTTTTTCCCCGTAATTACGGGTACATTTCTGACAGATTTTGCCATCAGGACAGGCTCGTCTCCTGCCTTTTCGGGATTCATGAGAAGATTTTTACCATCTGATACGATATTAACCCGGCCTTTCCCCTTGCCTCCGTAGCCCCTGCTCAGGATGGCCGGCCTGTAGCCTTTCTCCTTAAACAAATTTGCCAGCATTATAACCATGGGGGTCTTCCCCGTGCCGCCGACTGTTATATTCCCTACACTGATAACCCTGCAGTCAAGTTTCTTTACCGCTAATAATCCTGAATCATAAGAGCGGTTTCTCAAGCTGACAACACCACTGTACAGAATGGAACCCAAGTAAAGGGGAAATAAATACCAGGGATTCCCGTCGTTACGCAACATTCTGGAAACTATGTTTTTTAAGTTTGACATATTGTAACCGTTCGCAGGTTCTCAGGTTCAACGTTCTAACCTTCTAACCCTATAATCTCCGACGTTGACCACTAATCACTAATCACTGCCCACTAACCACTAACCACTGTCCAGTCTCAGAAATTATTTTCTCTGAATTGCATATTATACAGTTTGAAGTACTCTCCTTTTTGCGCAAGAAGAGAGTCGTGGGTTCCTTCTTCAATGATTTTTCCGTTAACTAAGACTATTATCCTGTCCGCACTGTTAATAGTTGAAAGACGGTGGGCGATAACCAGGGTCGTTCTTCCCTTCATGAGATTTTCAAGGGCTCCCTGAACTTCCATTTCGGCTTCCGTGTCGAGAGATGAGGTGGCCTCGTCAAGGATGAGTATGGGGGCATTTTTGAGCAGCGCCCTGGCTATGGAAAGCCTCTGCCTTTCCCCTCCCGATAGCCTCGCCCCCTGTTCCCCGATGACCGTCTCGAACCCTTTCGGCAGGTTTTTGATAAACGGGTACGCATTGGCCGCCTTTGCCGCATTGATTATCTCTTCATCGCTCTTTTTTATATCACCATACGCAATATTATTTCTAACGGTATCATTAAATAATATCGTCTGCTGCGTGACAATTCCTATCTGCTCCCGAAGCGATTCCATGGTGACATCCCGGATATCATGACCGTCAATCAGTATCTCGCCTTTCGCCACGTCATAAAATCTCGGTATCAGATTAACGAGTGTGGTTTTACCTCCCCCGCTCATCCCGACAAAGGCTACCACTTCACCGGATTCTATGCTGAGATTGATATTTTTTAAGACCGGTTCATCATCATAGCTGAAGGCTACATCTCTGATTTCAATCCTGTCTGAAATTAGCGGCAGTTCTATCGCATTTTCCCTGTTTTTTATTTCCGGGTTTATGTCCATAATACCAAAAACCCGGATGGCCGCGGATATCCCCTGCTGAATGGTATTGTTGACATTTGTAAGTCTTTTTACCGGTTCGTAGAGCATGATAAGGGCGGTAAGAAAGGAAAAGAAATTACCCGGAGTTGAGACCCCATGTATCACCTGATATCCCCCGTAAAAGACAATTGCGGCGATTCCGAGACCGCCCAGAAATTCCATAAATGGGCTGGACAAGGCCCTTATCGATACGGCCTTCATAAAAAACCGGAAGAGATTTTCATTCTCTTTCGCGAATCTCCTGCCTTCATAATCTTCCATTCCGAAGGCCTTTACTATCCTGGCACCCGATATGGTTTCCTGAAGGAGGCTGGTAAGGTTTCCCATGGTAACCTGAGTGCCTGTGGCCACCTTTCGCATCTTCCTGCCGAATCTGGCTATGGGATATATCGTCAGGGGAAAGACAATCATGGCAATCAGCGCCAGTTTCCAGTCGCGGTAGAAGATCACAAAGATAAGGCCAACCAGTGTGAAGGAATCCTTAAAAAGGCTTGTTACTGCCTCTGAAACCGCTCCCTGGATGAGGTTCACATCGTTTGTAATGCGTGACATGAGTATTCCGGTGGGGTTCCTGTTGAAAAAAGAGAGGGCTTGTCTTTGAATATGGTTATAAAGGTCATTTCTCAGGTCTGTTACCACCCGCTGACCGATAAGGTTCATCAGGATCGTCTGGCCATAACTGCATGCACCCTTGATAAAGTATATCGCGATGATTACTATCGGTATCCACTTCAGCATGGAGGCATTCTTGTTTAGGAATACCCCATCCAGGGCGGGTTTGACGAGGAAAGCGAGCGCGGATGTAGTAGCGCCCACCGCAAGCATGCACAACATCGCGAGGAGAAACTTCGGAATATGCGGTTTTGACAGTTTTAGAATACGTTTGAATATATCCATAAATAAACCTTTAAGGGGTCAGGAATCAAAATTTACATTGTCTCCTGCCTCCTGTTTTCTGTCTCCTGTTTTCTGATTACTCTAATATCATCTCATATGCTAGCCGGGCTGCTCTCTTAGACGCCCCCGGGTCACCCAGCTTTTTGCTTACATCAAGCAGATCTCTTTTCATCTCATCCATCCTGGACCCACCGGTAAGGATATCGTACACTTCATCAGCCATCTTTTCCGGATTCGCGTCACCCTGTATAAGCTCGGGGGCCACTGTTTTTTCCGCTATTATGTTGACGAGTCCTATATTGTCAACCTTAACCACCGCACGGCCTATAAGATATGTCAGCGGTGAAACTCTATAGACAATAATCATCGGCACACCGAGAATAGCTGTCTCCAGCGTGGCCGTTCCTGAAGCAACTACCGCTATATCGGACAGACCGACGACATCGTACACATTCCCCTCTATGATCCTGATATCAACCCCAGATCGATCAGTCAGTCCATGCACAAAATCGGGAGAAATTGTGTCCGCAAGTGGCAGTACAAACTGAATCGCCGGGATTCTCTCCTTCAGGATTTTTGCCATCCCAAGCATTTCAGGCAGGAGTCTTATCACTTCGCTCTTTCTACTCCCCGGCAGAAGCGCGATGGTTGTCAGGTTTTTTTTCAACCCGAACTTTTTGAGCGCCTCCCCGCGCGTGTATTTTCTCTTTACCGTGTCTAAGAGCGGATTACCAATAAAACGCGCATCCAGATTTACCTCTTCATAGACCTGTTCTTCAAACGGAAGTATAAGCGCCATACGGTCTACATATTTTTCGAGAGCGTATATCCTTTTTTTTCTCCATGCCCATACCTTGGGGCTTATATAGTAAAAGACTTTAATCCCGTTCTCTCTGGCAAACTTAGCCAGTGGCAGGTTGAACCCCGGATAGTCTATAAGAATCAGGAGAGCCGGCCTGGATTGCCGCAGCGATTTTTTGAGCTCGCGTCTGACTTTAAGTATAAAACCCAGCCTGGGGAATACCTCGGTAATTCCCATGACAGCCATTTCGGACGAATGGGCGGTCAGAGAGACACCGGCTTCTTTCATCCTTTCGCCTCCCACCCCGTAGAAGCACAGATCAGAATTGATGTCACGCATCGCCCTGACAAGATTTGCTCCATGCAGGTCGCCCGAGGCCTCACCGGCAACGATCATTATATCAAGGTTTTTGGGTTGCATAATTCCAGAATTATTCATGGCGTGAGATGTGAGATATAAAGATGAAAGACAGCAGGGGGCAAAGCCCCTGCCATATAATCATTATTAAGTGTAATATAGCAATTCTCGGGGGTCGGAGATTAGGATTCAGTGTCGGATTTTGCAAAAACCTTTGCGCCCCGGCGCCTTGTTCTCTACCGGCAGACTCCCCTTTCAGATTTTTCGATGAAATCTATAAAGTGATCCACCTCGGGTGAATCCTTGATTTCCTCCCTTATCTTTTTAGCAGCGTCAGAAAGCAGAAGGGATGATCTAAAAACTATCCTGTACGCTTTTTTCAGATTTTCCAAAGTTTTCTCC